>NZ_JAWPOJ010000008.1:0-190328 GCF_033344235.1 Vibrio sp. Vb1554
GCATGAATTTCTTCATACGCCTTATCGAGATTTGGTGGCCCCTATTGGGTTCGAACCAATGACCAATCGATTATGAGTTTTAGGTTAGTAGTTTTGATGAAAATGCCTTCAAATTGATTCTATAGAATAATTTATTATATAACAGTGCTTTATTGTTATTTTTTCTGTTGATTTACATTGATTGATTTGGCTTGGTATTGATTCGGTCCGTAGCACACTCGTAGCACGGGCCTACCTCCTTGCAACTGGGTAAGATATAATCGAAGTACGTTCTCTTGATATGGAAGGATTGCCGTAGAGCAACCGAAGCATTATGAAAAACTCACTTCGATTTACTGTTAAAGAGCTAACGGCTTTGAAGCCGACAAACAAAAGAACACGTTATCATGACACAGCTGTTGATGGTCTTGTTCTCGAAGTCTCTCCCTCTGGTACGAAGTCGTTTCGTGTGTATAAGCGTGCGAAAGGTGCAAAATCCCCTTCCAACGTGAGTCTTGGTCAGTTTCCTAGTTTGACCATAGATCAAGCGCGAACAAAAGCTCGTGAAGCTCTTAACGAGTTAGCCATGGGAATTAATCCGAATGAGCGAATGCGAGTAGAAAAGAACCATCACGTTTCATTGCAAAAGGTGTTTGATGATTATCGGTTGTCAAAATCTTTATCCAGTAACACTCTGAAAGGATATGAGCAGGCGCTGAAGTGCTATTTTTCTACTTACTTGAAAAAGCCACTGATGGCGTTAACTGAAGAGGCAGTTAAAAAACTACATGCGGACATCTCTGCTGGTCGTATCGAAGGGATGAGAAGTGGCAGCCATGCGCAAGCGGATCTATGTATGAGGCTACTAAGAGCTCTGTTCAATTACGCAAAATATGAGTATCGCGGTTTTAATAATCAGATCATTTTTGCTGAAAACCCCGTCAAAATTCTTAGCCATCAAAGAGCGTGGCATAACGTCGAGAGAAGAAGAACTTATATTCGCTCACATCAATTAAAGGAGTTCTTCGAAGTACTCCATTCCAAGCGTGAAAGGTATATTCTGGAGAAAAATCAGTTTGGTTCGACTGTATGTGATTTAGTCGAAATGGCCGCGCTAACTGGCTTAAGAAGGAATGAGCTCCTTACTTTAGAGTGGGAGTCCATAGATTTAGATGCTAAGTCTTTCTATGTCAGTAAGACTAAAAATGGAGTACCACTTGAGTTGCCGATCGGTCATTACTTGTGTGAGCTATTAAGCAGAAGACTTAATCTAAAAGATGAGCGAGGCTTTGTATTCAATGTGGACAATTCTCAGGGACGCATTGTTGATCCAAGAAAAGTACTAAGTGCCATTAATGATGAGCTTAGCTTTGAATTCACTTTGCATGATTTGAGAAGAACATACACTACGGTGGCAGAGAGCTTAAGCCTTGGTACATACACGATAAAGCGTCTACTCAACCATAAGTCGAAAAGAGATGATGTGACAGAAGGTTACACAATTCTTACGCCAGAAGAGCTCCGTTCTCCATCTCAACGAATTGAGGATTACATCCTTGATAAGTCGGAAGTTAGGTCTAAGGTCTTACCTCAAAAGAGTTCGTCTGGCGCTGGCTTTTCTGAATTTATTGGGGACTTAGGTAATGAGGAGAAAAAGAAGCTGATGAAATTGTTAATGGATTCATTTTAGCTAACTGAGTAAGTTAAGAGCGCTCCGAGGTGCATTACTTGCTTGAGCTAGCATTGATGTGTTTACTTCTCTCAATATCGACTGTTTGGTTAGCTGAGTTGACTCTTTGGCAAAGTCTGTATCTCGAATTTGGCTATGGCTATCAGCCACGTTTTCTGAAGACTGAGATAAATTGTTTATAGCGTGGGACAGACGGTTTTGTGTAGCACCAAGCTTTGCTCTTTCTGAATCAACTGATTGCAATAACTTATCTAAGCTATTAAGCACACTGCCTGCTAGTTCTGGGATATCTAGAGATGGTAGTGCACTTATAATGCTTTTATTGGTTATTTCTACTTCTCCACTATGATAGTGCCCTTGCTCACTTGCGTAAGGATCATGCTGATTGTGAGGATAAAAATTATGATAGTGCCTTGTAGCTACAAATTCATTAGCATTAAGCGAGTAATAAACTAAGCGCTGAGACTCTACCCCATCACTTCTAACGTATTGCTCCGTTGATACATGTACACTATCGCCTAATCTATCATTGATCTGTTCAGCAGCATCGGTCATAGAAGAACCGGGCTCAATATCTACATACGTAACATCTTCTGTTCTATGCGCTCTACCAGATTCATAAGATATCCGCTGAATAACAATCGAATCCCCAGGTTCAGAGATCCAATCTTTCTTATATTCAGAATATCTTACAAATCTACGCTCTTTCGTCGTACTTTCTTGCTCTTCTTCACCTAAGTTCGGCAAATCAATACTGATAGTCTCACCGCTATCTGTACCGACTTGAAATGTTCTATGGTTATTCATACCATTAAGTAGTCGTTGCCCACCGTAACTAGTTGTTTCACTTATTCTATTCAGCTCATCTGTTAATGCATTATATTCTTGCTGAATAGCCTCACGATCTTCCGAGTTGAGAGAACCATTAGCATACCTTAAAGTCAAATCACGCATACGCATTAGGTTTTCCGTGTATTCTCCCATAGCACCTTCAGCGGTCTGAAGCATGGAAATACCATCATTAGCATTTCGGATTGCTACATCCATACCACGACTTTGAGATTGCAATCGATTAGAGATTTGAAGACCAGCAGCATCATCTTTAGCGGAATTGATTTTTAATCCGGACGAAAGACGCTCCATAGACGTGTTTTGCTTATCTATAGAGCGGTTCAGTTGGCTTTGGTACTGCATTGCTGGTGCATTAGTATTAATGCTTGAGATGCTTGTCATCATCCAGTTCCATTAAGATATCGAAGCTATTTCAACTAGTGGCTATGTGTTATGTTCAATATCGGCCGGATGTGCAATTAGTTTAGATTTTTTTGCACTAAAATTGGATTCAGACACCCAGATGCTTTGACTGGCGCTGAGCGTAGTATTGTTGAGCTTCTTTAGCTTTTGGTTTCTTTGCTTTTAAAATCAGCTGTTGGTAGTGATGGAGGAGCTGACTGCTTTGCACATCTAACCATTGTTTATCGAGTGATAGCAGACTTTCCTCAAGGTCTTTTTCGCTGAAGTACGAGTGAAAATCTTGCGTTCTGCTATAAGTTTTGTTGGTGATGAGTTGTGATATAACTTCCTTAGGTACGCCAATTAAAATACTTGGATCAAGAAAGGTTATATCTTGCAATCTAATATTTATACCGTTCATCTCAGTCAGTAGTAATGTTTTTTTCATCCTATATGGTAGGTGACGCCTCTCTACTCTCGTTGTTACAAGTGAAGAGTTTAAATAACTTAGTGCAAGGTTTTTATCTCTAATTGTTCGAACGTCAAATTTAAGTTCTTTTATTATTTTGTCATAAACAATAGTATGGCATGATTTGAATTTGGAACCTAAATATAGTGTCTCTTTAATACAATCTCCCCTTGGGTATTCATCTGTTATTTTAATTGTTCCTTTTCTTGGGTAGGCAATAACTAATGGAAATATAACTCCAATTATATTAAAACCAACATCAATACGGGTAATTCTTGCTTTTTCCATCAGTTGTGTATAACGCCGATTAGTTAAAGTGCTCTTTAAATATCCAAAAATAACATGATGTTCAAAGTCATTAAGATTGTTCGGGTTATAGCATATACGAATACTTTTCTTTTGGTTTTTTGATCTTTCTCCATCAGCAATATAAACAATCAAGTGACTTTTGTTTTTACCTTCTATAGTCATTTTGTATGCGTGATTATAAATTGGCCTGTTTTTTGTTCTTCCGTATGAAGTTTCTTTTTTACAGTCCCCATTTACCTTGCCGATAGCGTGTTTTTTGACAGTTAGGATACTATTTAAGTATAAAGGGATGTTCGAAGTTAGGTGGTTTGTTAGGTGTTGTATGTCACCATCACTGCAATTCATAGTAAAGACTAGTTTGTCGCAGTCTAGAGATAGATATTGCTTTGGGGTACCCAACATTTTTCTGAGCAATCTGCTTTGATACATTAACAGCGCTCTTTTACTTAGAATACCACTAGAACGATTGATATCTTTAATGTATGAGTAGGTATTCGTATCAATTAGTTTTCTAAGTCTATGATTCAATACTCTGGTTACAATACCTTTATTCTTGTCACTAAAACTGTTACTCCAGTGGCTATTGTCAATTGTTCTATTTTTATTACAGATGCTATTATTCATTACGTACATCCTTATATACGTACTATATTAATACTATTGTATTTATTTATTGGACAGTGATAATTATAAGGGTGTTACTTGTTATGGTTAAATAACGTTGAATCCAACTCTTCAAATGTATCAGCTAACCATTCGTTTACTTGATTAGCGTCTATTTGATATTTGTACTTCTCAATTGCATCCATAATAAGAAAGTGTTCGCCTTTTGAGATCTGTTCTAAAGCTGACTTTAATCCAATGATATTTATCATGTATAAATAGGATGTTGGTATGTAGTCTTTGATGCTATCTGCTAGTATAAAGAAAGATTCAAGTTTTATTTTTATATCTTTTATGTTCTCTATGTTTACTTTCCTTTTTTTTGGTTGAAGAAGAAATATGATGTCAGTATCAAATCCAATTGATTTACGGTTTCTTTGTTTGTCCAAATTTCTAGTTATTTTGATATAATCACATTTTTTGCTACCAATAATTTGGTACGAGTGACATTCTGAGCCACCAACTACATGTAAAAAACTTTTACATCGATTTAATGATAAGGCGATATTTTCCAATGCGATGTTTTTAAGCTTAAGTTCTACTGCAATTTTGTTGATTCGAGACTTCTTTCGTATAACTTTATCGATGAATTTAGTTGGGAATAACTGACTCAATGCCTCACTTAGCTCGTT
The DNA here is from genome assembly GCF_033344235.1 of Vibrio sp. Vb1554. Lineage (NCBI taxonomy): Bacteria > Pseudomonadati > Pseudomonadota > Gammaproteobacteria > Vibrionales > Vibrionaceae > Vibrio > Vibrio sp. Vb1554. Next base: position 4,976 of record NZ_JAWPOJ010000008.1, read on the forward strand.
GTAACATTGGTCAGGTATTTCATTCGTATTAAGTTCACACTTAACAAAGTTGATTGATGAGTTTCTTGGTTCCCATAGTATTTGAAGCAAAGAATTGTTAGTTGTTTGGTAGCTGATACAGTTTCGGTAATTGCAATCATTGCTTTTTTCTTTTGTGAAACGAGGATTTTTGAGTGTTAACGCTCTTAACCTTTGATTTAAGCGCTCATGGATTTTTTCAGATACAGGACAGGTGAAGCTCAGTTTTCGGACGATTAATGGTGAACGTTTGTCGATAGCTCTGCTGGCAACTTGATCGTTTAGGATCGAGAGGTAACCAAGCGTCTTATGCTGGTGAAGTGGTTTAGTAGTCATAGTTTGAGTTCCTTTGTTTTGGTTTGTGGTTGTCGCTGCTTGTGTTAGTGCTTACTCATTTCTATAAACCTTTTTATCGATTCTTCTGAGTAGAGAACTTTGGTTCCAATCTTGATCCAGCTGAGATCTGGACAACTTCGGTTGCAGCGCCATTTCGCGAGTGTTTGTGGTTTTAGACGAAGTAAACGAGCGGTTTCTGAGGTTGTATAAAACACTTGAGGGTAGTGTTCTGTGTTCATTGGTACTCTCCTAATGAGTGCTTAATCATTGGGAGTAAGGTTACTAAATGGCATTAGCTTAAGAATTTGGGGACAGAATTCTCAAAATTGGCTCTAGTTCGTTGCGGAAGGTAGGCTGCGTAATCTAGGATGATATCTTTGAAAAATATCCGGACAAAATTGCGTGCAAGTAGATTGATTACATTTTAAATTAGATAGTTAGAGGTTGCTTTGGGAGAGATCTACGTTGAGGTTGGTTGTAAACGTGTAGAGTTTGAAGATGGTAGACGGGAGCCAATAAAAAGAAAGGATATAAGCGAACTAAGAGCTTATATAACTAAGAAAAAAGTCAGAGATGGCAACGACTCTAAGTTTCTGAAACATCTAACGAAGTATTTAGAAGATTTTTTCTCGGCCAAGGGGGAAGAGAAGGAAGAAGAGTTAGAGTGGTTAGTTAAGTATTTGACTGTCGAACACCAAGACTTTTACGATAAGTTTCGAGATAACCTGCGCAAGAAGAAAAAGAGAGCACAAAAAAAGAAAGTCCAAACGCGTAATTTAAATGCTGAAGAAAAGGTGAGCAGAGCAGGAAAGTTAGCTCATAAGCTATTTCCTGATTAGCGATCTTTGCATCTAGATCATAACAATACTAGTTTGGGGGAGAGGGAAAATAGGACTCCCAAGCTATTAGAGGGAGCCCGACATATCAATCTCAATCCAGTATTTCTTCAAATACAAGCTTCAGCTTTTCATTAAAATCTTCTGGTAACCCTGTAGCGGGAGCTAAGTATCTTGATAAGAATATTGAGAACTGTCTAATTCTATTGTTTTTTGAGATCAGTTCTTTAGAGTAAGAATCTTTCTCACTTTTTATATCTACCAAACGTCTAAACGCCAACTCTCTAAGTGGGTTTACGACAGCAGAAATGTTGGCAGGAGAGTCCATTAGAGAACGCGATAACTCTATGAAGCCATTCCAGTTATTTAACTTCAGTTCTTTGTCACTTTCGCTACTTTCAATACCAGAGCTGAATGCTTGTAATTTGTTGCGTAACTCATAGCTATCCTTTCCGCTCCAAATATAGTATTTCAATGCTCTTTCAAAGACCTTTTCAGTAGCATCAAAATCCACGATATTTCTCAAATCAAATATAATCTGAGACATTAGGTATCCAAGCATTGAAAGAGTAAAAAAGTATATGGCTTGGTGCTTATCCTTTTCAGGATCGAATTCCCCCCTTACTTTCTTAAGTGCAGCCAAGAGTTTTCTGAATCCCTTTACGCAGTCTTGTTCTAATGGTAAGTCATTCAATAGAAAAGACATGTATTGCTCTAAAGCTAAATTTCCTTTACAGCAGCATTCCAGTTTCACCCAAGATTCAATAGATGTACTGTAAGCATAGTCTCTAGAAAACTCTAGCGAACAAGACTCCCCGTAGTTGCGGAACTGTTTTTCGTCAAACAAGTGCACGCCAATTTGTTTTGCAGATAGTCGATGTGCTTCTGAAGCGCTCTTTTTAAGGACAATGAATGCTTCATCACAACCAGAAAAACGCATCAATCCACTAGCCCAAAAAGCTCTATTGATAGGACTTGTTTTGTTTAAAGTTTTACAGTCGAAAATAACCTTTCTAGGTTTTCCGCTAGAGCCAATTGTCACACCAAGAGCGTCAACATCTGTAATTACAGTCGAAATATCAGATAACTCGCGATAGTTTTGAACGTTTACTTCAAGGAATGGAATCATGTTATTGACCAAGCAAAAGCGAACAGCCATTTCTTTCTGGTGAAGGTCTTTATCAAATTTAGCCATTACGTATCAAATCCCAGTATTAATTGTTCAAATTGCTCACCTGCTTCATTAGCTATGGCTACCTGTTGTCTACTTCTCAATTCTGCTGATGAAATAATCGATTGAATGTACTTTTCGTCTTTAGAAAGTGCTAATCGTGCTTCACCTTTGACATCCATACTTGCTAGCTCACCAGTTTCTAATAAACTAATGGCAAGGTTCAGAGCTTCTCTATTCTCTGGTTGTTCACTGAGAACAAACTGACATTGAGTAGCTGAAGTTTTGCGGAGATTCCCTACTTTTAGGAAAACTAAGTTTCTGTATTGATTCTGGGCTTCTGAATTAGAACCAATATAACCTCTGTCACGTAACGCTCTCAAAATAGCTAACGGTGAGCGTATTTTGTACGCATCTGCCAGTAGTTGTCCTTTGCGGACGCATGAGACTAGAGCCATGGCTCGCTCATATATTTCCCTATTCATTGCATCTAAACGGACATTTCCGGGCTTTGGTGTAAACACAAAGTGTTCTTTTTTCGTATTAAAATCAATGGATGGTGGCTTCAAGATCCCTTCACCACATAGTTGTAAGAGAAGGTCTTTTTGAACTTGAGTTAACTTATTTCCACCTAGTTCAGCTCTGCTTTCAATAAGGGAAAGAGGCCAGCCTTGGTTACTCTTGATGATATCAAGTACCTTAGAAATATCATCTGATCCAACTTTTACTGATAGATCAGCCAGCCCTTCAAGGTTATCAGAAAAGTAAAATGGACTAGCGAGAATATCACGGCCTCTTTTGCGATATTCTTTGAAGTAGTTTCCATACTCACCAATAGTTAGGCAACGATTGAGTACTTGGTTATCAATACCTGTCGAAGCAACAAGTTTATGCTTATTCTCTGGTTTACTCTGCAAATTCGATAAAATGAGAAGTGTGGCCTGCTCATGCTCATTCATATCTGAGAATGAAAAGTAGTCACCGACGCCTTCATACACATCTCTAAAGTGTGGTACTTGAGGAATGATGGAAATGATTTTTGAGCCTTTTTTATTGATTTGTATGTACTCGATTTCAGCGAGTATTGATAATGACTCTTTTACAGATGATGTTGGGATGTTGAAGTAATAAGAACTTACTAACCGAAGTGTTTCATATTCAATTTCCGGCATTCCGCGCAAGTGAATAGCTAGCGTAGCAGCCATTCCCATTTCTCTTAAGCCTTCGAAATCAGGCACGTCAGTATTGCCGAGCCCTGACTGGATATCATAAGACAACTCAACAAGCTTTCGCCCTTTCAACTCTTCCATTCCACACCTTTAACGTTATCTGTTCATATGTTTTTATGCCACTAGCGCAGTAAGCCTATTTTTTGATATTTGCCACTCCGAAATACTCTAGGTAACTTAGAAGTTGCTCTTTGGAAGTGGTCTATCGTCGACCAAGTATATATTAAATGAGGATTCTTTCTGTGACATCCACTAGTGCAAATTTAATTACTTAATAACTTCCAATGTGTTAATGACAATTATATTGCTCTATTTATCGAGGGAAGTGCCTTATTGCTATATGTTTCAGGGGTAGACTAGCAATCGCGCACCTTTGGAGCTAAGCGTGTCTGTAGACGCATAAGAGAGTTCTAACCATAGAATGGCAGTATTATTCTTTTAATCGGTTGAGTAGAAGTATGAGTGCTGTGGGACACTTCTATCGATTGAATTTAGATAGATGTAGACCACAAATTTTTAAAAATGTAGCACATGTGTAGCACAGAGACTGAAAAGCAAAAGGCCTGAGAACAAATTAATGCTCTCAGGCCTTTCTGTATATGGTGGCCCCTCGCAGACTTGAACTGCGGACCAATCGATTATGAGTCGACTGCTCTAACCACTGAGCTAAGGGGCCTTAATAGGACAACGATTATAGGGGAAGCGTTGCAAGGTGTCTAGATACCAACTAGGGCAATTGCGCTTAGTTTTTATCCACTTAGAACAGTAGATAATAAAAAAGGTGACCTAAAGTCACCTTTTTTGATTTCTAAAAGCTTGTATGCGCTGCGATTATTCGTCTAGGAAGCTGCGCAGAGTCTCTGAGCGGCTTGGGTGACGAAGTTTACGTAGTGCTTTTGCTTCGATCTGACGGATACGCTCACGAGTAACGTCGAACTGCTTACCAACTTCTTCTAGAGTATGGTCAGTGTTCATGTCGATACCAAAGCGCATACGAAGTACTTTCGCTTCACGTGGCGTTAGACCTGCAAGCACGTCTTTTGTTGCCACCTTAAGGCTAGTTGCAGTTGCAGAATCTAGCGGAAGTTCTAGCGTTGTATCTTCGATAAAATCACCTAGATGCGAATCTTCGTCGTCACCGATTGGTGTCTCCATTGAGATAGGCTCTTTAGCGATTTTTAGAACTTTACGAATCTTGTCTTCTGGCATTTGCATGCGCTCTGCCAGTTCTTCCGGTAGTGGCTCGCGACCCATCTCTTGCAACATTTGACGAGAAATACGGTTTAGCTTGTTGATCGTTTCGATCATGTGTACCGGGATACGAATCGTACGTGCTTGGTCCGCGATTGAACGAGTGATTGCCTGACGGATCCACCACGTTGCGTAAGTCGAGAACTTGTAACCACGACGATATTCGAACTTATCTACCGCTTTCATCAGACCGATGTTACCTTCCTGGATCAGATCCAAGAACTGTAGGCCACGGTTGGTGTATTTCTTCGCGATAGAAATTACAAGACGCAAGTTCGCTTCAACCATCTCTTTCTTCGCACGGCGAGCTTTTGCTTCACCGATAGACATACGACGGCTGATGTCTTTAATGTTCTGTACGTTTAGAGAAGTCTCTTCTTCAATCATTTTTAGCTTAGCGATTGAACGACGGATTTCTTCTTCGTTACGTTTGATCTTTTCAGCGTATGGCTTGTCTGAAGCAAGAACTTCATCCAGCCAAGCTTCACTTGATTCATTACCAGTGAACAGCGCGATGAATGATTTCTTCGGCATTTTGCCGTATTCAACCACAGACTTCATGATCAGACGCTCTTGTGTACGAACGCGATCCATAGCAGTACGCAGTTCATTCACTAGGTGATCAAACTGTTTAGGCGTTAGACGAAACTCGCGGAATACGTCTAGCATCATTTCATTAGCAACGGTTGCTTTCGGGCTGTTATAGCCGTACTCGTTGATTGCTAATTGAAGATTTTGATAGGTGCTGCGTAGTTGGTTGAATTTCTCTAGCGCTAATTCAGGATCGATACCTACATCTTCTTCAGAATCATCTGAATCGTCATCGCTATCTTCGTCGTCATCAACGTCTTCATCGTCTTCTTCTTCTAACTGAGATTCAGTCAGTTCAGAACCGATGTGTGTTGCCGTTGGTGCAGCGGTGTCGTCAGCATCTGGATCTACAAAACCTGAAATTAGGTCTGTAAGACGTAGTTCTTCAGCTTGAACTTTGTCAAATTGCTCAAGAATGTACGGAATTGTGCCTGGGTATTCAGCAACAGACGATTGAACTTGGTTAATACCTTCTTCAATACGTTTTGCGATGTCGATTTCGCCTTCGCGAGTTAGAAGTTCGACAGTACCCATCTCACGCATGTACATACGTACTGGGTCTGTTGTACGACCAATCTCACTCTCTACGCTAGAAAGTGCAGCGGCTGCAGCTTCGGCTGCGTCTTCATCGGTAATATTTGTGTCATCGTTCAGTGCTAAATCATCAGCATCAGGAGCAGTTTCTACTACCTTAATGCCCATGTCGTTGATCATCTGAATGATGTCTTCTACCTGTTCTGAATCTACGATTTCAGCAGGTAGGTGGTCATTTACTTCGGCGTAGGTCAGATAGCCTTGTTCCTTGCCTTTAATAACAAGTGACTTTAGCTGTGACTGCGGATTGTGATCCATAGACGGTATCCAACTTCGTAATCTGGTGAAGGAATCAGTATGCGAAATGCAAACCACTTACTATAACAAATTAAATCGTTGCTGACTAATTAAACAGGGTTACGCTTTTAAATCTAGCATAAGTGCTAGCAGCTCCCTTTTCTCTTCGGCTGATAAACCGACACTTCTTGCTTTGGCCTGCAGGTTTTCAATTTGTTTTTCTACGCACTGGGCAATAATTTTATCCAGTGAGTCTAAAAAGATTTCTTCTTGGTTGTCCTCATCGAGTGGAATGTCCCAACTCGCGAGACGAGACAGAAGGGTCTCATTTTGGCTGTTTCGCCAATGCTCTAATAATTGGCCTGTGTTGATATGGGGATGCGCTTGGCATTTATCAAGTACATCAACAAATAAACTTAGACCAGGAATGGGCAAATCTCTAACGCTAGTTAGATCTGGCACCATACTTACGTATTGTGGGTTTTGAATCAGTAACGCGATCACTTCTCGCATCGGCGTTCGCTTGATTTCTTTATGAGGTTGAGGCCTTTTATCCTCTTTACCTTGTTTTGAAATTAGCTGCTGTAGTTGGCGTTCATCAACCAAACCCAAACGGCGGCCAAGCAATTCTCTCAAGTATAGTCTTAAAGTGCCGCCAGGGACTTTATCAATGAGAGGAACCGCAAGAGTACTCAGTTTTGCCATGCCTTCTTTCGTGCTCATATCGACCTGCTGAGTCAATGAGCTGAACATGAATTCAGACAAGGGCATCGCATTAGACACTTGCTGCTCAAATGCTTGTTTTCCGTTTTGTCGGATATAAGAGTCGGGATCTTCTCCATCCGGCAAAAACATGAATTTTAACTGGCGACCATCCGTTAGGTAAGGCAATGCATTTTCCATGGCACGCCACGCGGCTTCACGGCCTGCGCGGTCACCGTCATAACAACACACGACGGTGCTTGTTTGCCTGAATAACACTTGCAAGTGATCGCCCGTTGTCGAGGTTCCCAATGAGGCAACGGAATAATCTACGCCATATTGAGCAAGCGCGACAACATCCATATAGCCTTCAACCACTAAAATTTGTGGTGGCTCACGGTACGCTTGTAGTACTTCATAAAGGCCATACAACTCTTTACCTTTATGAAATATCGGGGTTTCGGGTGAGTTGAGATATTTTGGTGTCCCATCACCTAATACTCGACCACCAAAGCCTATTACTCGACCGCGTCTGTCTCGAATAGGAAACATCACTCGACCACGGAATCGGTCGTAGCGGTTGCCTTTATCGTTTTCAATCAACATGCCGCCAGTGACGAGCATGTCTTGGTTTTCTTTATTCTGGCCAAAGTTCTTACGAACTAAATCCCATTCATCAGCCACATAGCCGATGCCAAACTTCTGGACGATTTCACCAGACAGGCCGCGATCTTTTAGATACTCAATCGCCACCTTACTTGCTGGCTGTTTGAGTTGGTTACGATAAAATTGAGCAATGCTGCCCATTAAGTCGTATAGGTTACGTTTTTCACTGCTGCTTGCTTGTGGGCCTGACTGAAACGAACCATTACCGCCGCTACGTTGTTCGCGAGGAACATCTAAACCCAAGTATGAAGCGAGTTCTTCAATGGCTTCGACGAATTCTAGTCGGTCGAATTCCATCAAAAAATCGATGGCATTTCCATGCGCGCCACAACCAAAACAATGGTAGAACTGCTTTTCTTGACTGACACTGAATGAGGGTGTCTTTTCGTTGTGGAACGGGCAGCATGCGCCGTAGTTTTTGCCTTTTTTCTTAAGTTTCACACGTGCGTCGATGATATCGACAATATCAAGTCGAGCTAGAAGGTCATCGATAAAACTGCGAGGGATGTGTCCAGCCATAAAACCTAACAAAAAAAGAAGATGATGAGTGGAGTGAATGCCTTAAAAGAATGAGCGTATTGCCCATTGATTTCATTCCATCCATCCAGATACAAACAAGCCGTGCGCTCCAAAGGATAGCACGGCTTGCTGCAATTGGGTGGGGTACCTTAAGCCAATTTAGCGCGAACTAAACCGCTTACTTTACCCATATCTGCACGCCCTTGAATTTGCGGTTTCAGAACGCCCATTACTTTGCCCATGTCTTGCATGCCAGCTGCGCCAGATTCAGCAATCGCGTTCTCGATGAGAGCCGCTACTTCTTCGTCTGTCAGTGGTTGAGGCATAAAGTCCTCAAGAACGGTAATTTCTGCTTGTTCCGCATCAGCAAGATCTTGACGACCCGCTGCTTCAAACTGCGCTACAGAGTCGCGACGTTGTTTAACCATCTTGGTCAATACTGCAAGAATGTCGTCATCGTTCAGAGTAATCTGTTCGTCAACTTCACGTTGCTTGATTGCTGATAGGGCTAAACGAATAGTACCAAGGCGCAATTTGTCCTTGGCTTTCATCGCTAATTTTTGCTCTTCTTTGAGTTGATCAATCAGAGCCATAACTAAATTCCTTTTGGAGCTCAGTTATTAGTACAGGCGAACGCGACGAGCGTTTTCGCGAGCTAGCTTCTTAGCGTGACGCTTTTGAGCTGCTGCTTTAGCGCGTTTGCGAACTGTAGTTGGTTTTTCGTAGTGCTCACGACGACGCACTTCAGAAAGGATACCTGCTTTTTCGCAAGAGCGCTTAAAACGACGTAGAGCAACGTCGAACGGTTCGTTTTCACGTACTTTAACTACTGGCATATGCCTTTCACCTCAGGGGTTATTCGTTAACGCTGGTATTCAACAGACCAAATCACAATTGTTAGGTCTCTTACCAGCTTGATCAAAAATGGTGCGGAATTTTAATCCGATCACAACTACTTTGTAAAGCCTTTTGTCGATTATTGTCTGTACAAAATTTGTTTGCAGCACCAAGGCGAGGTAATATGACGCCCAAATTTCCTCTATACAGAAAGCATACTGAGAAAACCATGCGCATTATTGGTATTGAAACCTCTTGTGACGAGACTGGCATCGCAATTTATGACGATGAAAACGGTCTCTTGTCACACAAGCTATACAGCCAAGTAAAACTGCACGCAGATTACGGCGGTGTGGTGCCTGAGTTGGCTTCACGTGACCACGTAAAGAAAACCATTCCTCTTATTAAAGAGGCACTAAAAGAAGCGAACTTAACTTCAAAAGACATCGATGGTGTCGCGTATACCGCGGGGCCTGGTCTTGTTGGGGCGCTATTAGTGGGTGCGACTATCGGTCGCAGTATTGCTTATGCTTGGGGAGTGCCAGCGGTACCTGTTCATCATATGGAAGGTCACCTATTGGCCCCAATGTTGGAAGATAACCCTCCACCGTTCCCGTTTGTGGCGGTATTAGTATCGGGCGGTCACTCTATGATGGTGGAAGTGAGAGGCATCGGTGAGTACAAAATTCTAGGTGAGTCGATTGATGATGCGGCGGGCGAAGCGTTTGATAAAACAGCGAAGCTAATGGGTTTGGATTACCCAGGCGGTCCACTATTATCTAAACTGGCGGAAAAAGGTACACCGGGCCGCTTTAAGTTCCCGCGCCCAATGACGAATGTGCCAGGTTTGGACATGAGTTTCTCTGGTCTAAAAACCTTTACGGCTAACACGATTGCTGCAAACGGTGATGACGAGCAAACCCGCGCGGACATCGCATTGGCATTTGAAGAGGCTGTGTGTGCTACGTTGGCTATTAAATGTAAGCGCGCGCTTGAGCAAACAGGCATGAAACGCATTGTTATTGCTGGTGGTGTGAGTGCTAACCGTCGTTTGCGAGCTGAGTTAGAGAAGTTAGCGAAGAAAGTTGGCGGCGAAGTTTACTACCCACGTACTGAGTTCTGTACAGATAACGGTGCGATGATCGCTTACGCAGGCATGCAGCGCTTGAAGAATGGCGAAGTGGCTGATATGTCAGTAGAGGCTCGTCCACGTTGGCCAATTGATCAACTAACACCTGTCGCTTAGTCAAATTTATGCGGTAGGTTTGAAACCGGTTCTTTGTAATAAAGGTCTCTGCTCCTCAGAGGCCTTTATTTTTAATTATTCAATGAACCGCCTCGTTTTACATTCTGACTGATGCGATCAGTTCGCGATTGTTTCAGTGCTAGGATGACGTGGAAGAATAAGAAATGGATATAACAATGAATAAGTTTGAAATTGAAGGTCAGCAACTTGCTTATCTAGATAAAGGTGAGGGCCCTGTGCTTCTATTTGGTCATAGTTACCTTTGGGATAGCCAAATGTGGGCGCCACAAGTTGAGGTTTTAAGCCAGTCATTCCGTTGTATTGTGCCAGATCTTTGGGCACATGGTGAATCGGACGCTGCACCTGCATCGACACAGTCATTGGCCGACTATGCACAACATATGTTGGCATTGATGGATCATTTAGATATCGAAGAATTCTCGATAGTGGGCTTATCTGTTGGCGGCATGTGGGGAGCTGAGCTAACGGCTCAAGCGCCGCAACGTGTTAAGTCACTGGTATTGATGGATACCTTCATTGGCTGGGAGCCAGAAGTTACGTATAAAAAGTATTTTGCAATGCTTGATACCATCAGCCAAGTCCAAGCAGTGCCTGCGCCAATTATTGAAGCCGTTGTGCCGCTGTTCTTTGCCAACAACGTCAATCAGGATAACCCTAAACTTGTCGCTTCATTCAAACGCAGTTTAGAAGAGCTGAACGGTGAGCGTGCGGTGGAAGTAGCTCGCATGGGGCGCATGGTGTTTGGTCGCCGTGATGTGATTGAAGATTCGGAAAAATTCGCTCTGCCGACGTTAATTGCGGTGGGCTGTGAAGATAAGCCTCGCCCGGTTTTCGAATCGTATTTAATGAAAGACTGTATCACGGGCAGTGAGTTGGTAGAAATTCCGCAAGCGGGACACATCAGTTGTTTAGAACAGCCGGAGTTCGTCAACCAAATGTTGTTGAACTTCCTGAATCGAGTTCATGCGTAACCAATGCATCCCTCTTTAAACGAAAAACTCGGCATTAAGCCGAGTTTTTTTGTGTCAGTTTCTTCTCGCCGATTTTTGGCTCGTCGCCAGACAAAAGCCGACGAATATTTTGATGATGCTTAAATACGATTAAGCAACACAGCATAGCAACAGGTAACGTGTATTGCGGTTTAAACATCCAAGTATAAAACGGAGTGACCAAAACCGTGACGAGAGCCGCTAAGGATGAATAGCGGAATAGCGCGGCTACTGACAGCCAAGTTAACATCACCAATCCTGTTAAGTCCAAACCAATCGGAGCGATAGCGCCAAGCGCGGTTGCGACACCTTTTCCGCCTTTAAAGTGGAAAAAGATGGGGTACATGTGGCCAAGACAGGCAGCAATGGCGATGACGCCAAGAATGATAGGGTCGATACCAAGAAAGTATCCGCCCCACACGGGGATAGTGCCTTTGAGCATATCGCACAACAAGACTGAAACAGCGGCTCCTCGTCCGCCAATACGCAATACGTTCGTTGCTCCAGGATTGTTAGATCCCACACTGCGTGGGTCTGGCAGTTTTAAGAGTCGACAGATCAAAACCGCACTGGAAACCGAACCTAATAAATAGGCGGCCATTGTCATTATCAGTGCCAGTGCGTCCATAGAAGTCCTTGATGGATTGGAATTTAATGCTCGGTTCCCGCGTAGTTGCTATCATACCCCGAATTTACATAATGCAGAAATCCTCACTGTGATAGAGCTTGCATTATGTGATTTCTTGTATATAAAGATGCTTTCGCAGTTTATACCTAAGTAACATTGTGATGACCAAAGTAAATGTTACTTAGGTATAGAATACTACGATCAAATTACCCCTCACGGGTATCCGATCTCTGTAATAGAAGGACATAAGATGGCTCTGGATAAAGTTTTTATTGAACAGTTAGAAGTAATCACCACAATTGGCGTGTACGACTGGGAGCAACAAATCAAACAAAAGTTGGTTCTAGATATTGAAATGGCACACGATAATAAACCTGCGGGCAAAAGTGATGATGTGCAAGATGCACTGGATTATTCGCAGGTGAGTGAGGCGGTACTTAACCACATTGAAAATGGTCGTTTCTTACTGGTCGAGCGCGTGGCTGAAGAAGTAGCAGAGCTTATCATGCTGCGTTTCTCAGTGCCTTGGGTGAAAATCCGCCTAGCGAAGCCTGGCGCCGTGCCGCAAGCACGTGCTGTTGGTGTGGTGATTGAGCGAGGCCGAGCATGATCACCACCTATATCGGTGTTGGGACGAACGTAGAAAGAGAGCAACATGTGCTTGCTGCGTATCAGGAGCTGCAACGGCTTGGAGAAAATCTCCTCGTATCACCGATATATGAATGCGAACCTATTGGTTTTAGCAGCAAGAATTTCTACAACTTTGTCGTTGCAATGCGTACCGAGTTGTCATTAGAAGAGTTGAGCCATCAACTACGCGAGATTGAATTTAAGTGGGGACGCGAAGAAAACGCGCAAAAGTATCAGGATCGAACACTGGATCTCGATATAGTGTTGTTCGGTGAGCGCGTCTCCAAGAAAAAACCTGAGCTACCTCGCAGTGATATCTACAAATATCCTTTTGTCACAAAGCCGCTGTATGATCTCGAACCGCAATTAGTGATCCCAGGCGATGGACGCACAGTCGCAGACATTTGGCATGCTATGCAGCCAGTCGATTCGCTCAAACCCGTTTCCTTTCATTTTTAATTTGAGTTGTTTACATGAGTTATTTTGAAGCCTTTATTTTGGCTCTGATTCAGGGGCTGACAGAGTTTTTGCCTATTTCAAGCTCTGCCCATTTGATCCTGCCTTCCGCTATTTTAGGATGGGAAGACCAAGGTCTAGCCTTTGATGTTGCTGTTCACGTCGGTACATTAATGGCTGTCGTGATCTATTTTCGTCATGAAGTAATCACTTTGTTTCAAGCGTTATTTGCTTCGATCTTTAAAGGAGATCGCAGTAAAGAAGCTAAATTGGCTTGGATGATCGTGATTGCGACGATTCCAGCTTGTGTGTTCGGCTTATTGATGAAAGACATCATTGAAGTGTATCTACGTAGCGCTTACGTCATCGCGACTACTACGATCGTATTTGGCCTGTTGCTATGGTGGGTAGACAAAAACGCTAAACTCGTTGCCGATGAATACCAAACGGGTTGGAAGAAAGCTGTATTTATCGGTATTGCTCAAGCCTTAGCGATGATTCCTGGAACTTCACGTTCAGGGGCGACCATCACAGCAGCGCTTTACCTTGGCTTTACTCGAGAAGCGGCTGCCCGATTTTCGTTTTTAATGTCGATCCCAATCATTACATTAGCTGGTAGCTACTTAGGCATGAAGTTAGTGACCAGTGGTGAACCTGTCCATGTTGGTTTCTTAATGACTGGCATTATCACATCGTTTATCAGTGCGTACATCTGTATCCACTTCTTCTTGAAGATGATTTCACGAATGGGCATGACACCGTTTGTGATTTACCGTCTCATTTTGGGCGTCGGTTTGTTCGCTTTTCTATTAAGTGCATAATTGATGTTAACGAAAAACGCCCGCGAAATCCGCGGGCGTTTTTGTTTGTTCGTTACTTCTTAAGTGCTGCTTTCACTGCTTCAATACGTCGTTTTTCTTGCTCGTCACGAATCGCAGGGCCTTTAAAGCCCTCTTTGATAATGGCTTGAACGTCAACTGCCGCTGCTGCTTGGTAGGCTTGCCTAAAAATATCCGCCTGTGGATATGGTTGCGTTTCCAGTCCTTTACGACCAGCGTGATCCGCTTGGCAGCAAAGCAAGATATCTTGCAGACGTTCGGACTTACGCCACACATCAAGTTTATTGAGTATTTTAATTATGGTTTGTGGTTTAAGTTCAGCCGCGCGATGAATATTGGAGTGCTGTTCGCACACCATCAAGGCTAAATCACGAAACTCATTTGGTACCCGGACACGTTCGCACAGCTTTTTGATCAGTTTTAATCCTGTATGGCAATGCATTTTGTGGCTTGGCCATTCGCTCTCTGGCGTCACGCCCTTACCCAAGTCATGCACTTGGGCGGCAAACCTGACGGGGAGTGAGTTACTCAATTTTGCGGCTTGCTCTGCCACCATCAAAGTATGGATGCCAGTATCGATTTCTGGATGCCACTTCTCAGGTTGAGGTACGCCAAATAGTGCATCAATTTCAGGTAACACCACGGTTAATGCACCACAGTCTCGTAGAACCGATAAGAAAATATCAGGGCGAGGAGTAGAGAGAGATTTATGCCATTCTTGCCAAACACGCTCGGGAGTCAGTGTGCTCAGCTCTCCGGACTCTGCCATGTGACGCATTAACCGCATGGTTTCGTCGGCAACCGTAAAGTTTAGATCAGCAAGCTTCGCTGCGAAGCGAGCGACACGTAAAACGCGTAGAGGGTCTTCAATAAAGGCGTCTGATACATGGCGTAGCAGTTTATCGTTGAGATCTTGCTGGCCACCATATGGGTCATGGATCGTGCCATCACTCTCCATTGCCATCGCGTTAATGGTTAAATCACGACGTATCAAATCTTCTTCTAAGGTGACGTTTTGATCGAAGAAACATTCAAAACCAGTGTAACCAGAACCTGACTTTCTCTCTGTTCGTGCAAGGGCATATTCTTCTTTACTTTTGGGATGCAGAAATACAGGAAAGTCTTTACCAACGGCGGTGTATCCTTGGGACAGCATCATCTCGGGCGTCGCGCCTACGACCACCCAGTCGTTGTCATAACTATCAATTCCGAGCAATTTATCTCGAACTGCGCCACCTACTAAATAAACTTGCACGAATTACCTCTTAATTTATGGATATGCCGTTGGACATTGTAGCAAGCAATGGTACTTTTCTTTACTCCTAAGAATAGAAGAAGAGCGTTTATACCATGTCTGACTATTCCCAGGTGGTTTTTTAGCTGGAGAGCCTAATGTATAAGGACTTTTTTGGGTTTGTCGAACAACCATTTTCGATTGTTCCAAACTCACGTTATTTGTATTTAAGCCAACGTCACAAAGAGGCAATCACACATCTCCAAGCTGGGCTAGGCGATGGCGGTGGCTTTGCTATGCTTACTGGCGAAGTAGGTACAGGCAAAACGACCGTCGCAAAAGCGATGCTGGCGAATTTGGGTGATAACACCAAAGCGGGTCTTATTCTCAATCCCACGTTTTCGAGTAGAGACTTGCTCGAAGCCATTTGCGATGAGTTCAAAATCACCTATCCGCCAGATGCAAACCTCAAACAGCTAAACCAGGTTATCCATCAATATTTGCTGCGTAATTATCGTGCAGGCTGGCAGACATTGCTGGTCATTGATGAGGCTCAACACCTTGCTGCCGACGTTCTAGAGCAGTTGCGCTTGTTGACCAACTTGGAAACCGATACCAGAAAACTGCTCAAAGTGTTGTTGGTCGGGCAGCCTGAATTGCAGCGGTTATTACAAACAACACAACTACGCCAACTTGCCCAGCGTATTACTGGGCGTTATCACCTGTTGCCGTTGGATGAAAAAGAGACAGAAGATTACATCGCATTTCGACTACATACAGCAGGTGGCAACCAGCAACTGTTTAATCGTGCTTCTTGTAAACTTATAGCCAAATACAGTCACGGTATACCGCGGCTCATCAACCTTATCTGTGACAAATCCCTCAACATTAGTTATCACCAGGGTAATGTGGTTGTGGATAAGCAAACCGTTCAGCAGGCCTGTGAAGAGGTGATGCAGTTTCAGGCAGATATTTATCAGCAAGATAAAAAAGAGCGCCGGACTTTCCGTTGGCCTGCTTGGGGCTCTGTCACGGTAGGCCTTATTGCTGCATTAAGTACGGGGTGGGCGGTCGTGAATTATATGCCAGCTCAAGCGACGTCAGTGTTGACACAAGTGACGGAGCCAAGAGTAGAGCCAACACCAACCGTCGTCAGCCAACAGTTAACGGATGAGCAGCGTGCTTTATTGTTAACACAAAAACAGTCGAACCTCGCTGTAAATGATTTGTATCGTTTGTGGGGATATCAAGCATCGGTTCGCGATAACCTTTGTTTGTCAGAACCGCAGTCGACTATGCGTTGTGAGCGTAAAATGGCGACTTGGCCGCTGTTGATGCAACAAAATCGCCCTGTGATCTTGGAGTTGAATTATCAAGGTGATGTTGGGTATGTCATTCTATATGCCGTCGGTAATGACCAAGCTGAAGTGCTCAATGGTAAGCAGCGTCTCCGTCTGCCAGTTTCGTGGCTAAAGCCGTTGTGGCAGGGCAATATTATCGAACTGTGGCATGCTCCGCTGAATGAAACATTACGTTTAGACATGGAAGGCCCTGCGATTGAAGTATTAGACCGATTATTAGCAGAAGCGGTGAGTGAGCCACTGCTTGAAACGTCTATTTTTGATGGTGCGATGAAAGAGCGAGTCGAGTTATTTCAACGCTGGCAAGGAATTGGTGTCGATGGTATTGCTGGTAAGCGAACGCTAGACCGACTTCAGCAAAATGTTCAGCCAGATGCGCCTCAACTGGCGAGAATAGAGAAGGAGGACGCATAATGTCAGCTGTGAAACATATAGGTCTGTTCTTGCTGCCAATCACTGCTTCTGCTATTGGAGTCGCTTGGTACTTAGATCTCTTTGCACCGAGTGTTGAAGTAGATACAACGTCCCCGATAGAAAAGGTCGAAGTGGTATCACCTTTCAAAGTATTAGACTATCCAGAGAACACCCAGTTGGCCCAATTGCCAAGAGAGTGGCCAAGTGCAGAGCTATCGCGTGATTTTGGTACATTTACCACCCCCGATGAATACACGAGCCATACACCAAGCAGAGATGAAACACGCAACTCAGCATCAACCCAAACGACTTCTGCTGCTGAAGAGGACCTCGGGTTGTCTTTGGATGATCTGGATTTATCCTCATTATCTCCTGATTTAGCTAGGAAGGTCGAAAATGCCTTATCCCGAGATGATGACAATTCGTCATCACAAACGGCACGCGTGAACGATTTAGAGCGCAACGCTCACCAGTGGCAAGGGCGTCTACCTGCGCTTAATTTGCAAACCCATATGTACGCTAGTGATGAAAATCGCCGTTGGGTGAAAATTAACAATGTTGAGTATCATCAAGGGGATGTCGTTGATGATCAGGTCACTCTAAGAGAAATACAACCGCAAGCTGTGATTGTTGAGTTCCAAGGTGAGCAAATTCGTATACCAGCGTTGTATGAGTGGAAAGGGTAACTCTTGTAGAAACACATCAAGCCAGCGAAATCATATCGCTGGCTTTTTATTTTTCAGAGCATCTTTTGCATCTATTCTGGTGATGATTTTTAGATACTCAAACAAGCAAAATATAGCTTTTCTCAGTCGTTTAAATAGCACCAATATCATTCATCTATTGATAGCGCGATTCCAGTCAGCGTTGTGTAAAAAGACACCATCTTCACGAACTTCGGAGTAATGACTTGGTCCACGTTAGACCCCATCACATAATAGGAGTCTAAACAGAGACACATGCGTATTCTGATTTTTTCTTTAAGTATTGTTGCATCGACAAGCTATGCAGCAAAGCCAGATCCATTCCCAGTTACACCAGATAGTCGCGGGCAAGATTTCATGGTCAGTGCGACGAATCCTTACGTGAGCAGTACCGGTTACTCAATATTGAAAGAAGGCGGTAACGCTGTTGATGCTATGGTCGCGATGCAGATGGTGATGTCTGTCGTTGAGCCAGATATGACCGGAATTGGCGGCGGGACTTTCGCGCTGTTTTATCAACATGACGAGAAAAAATTTCTGGCCCTTGATGGTCGAGATGAAGCGCCCTCTAGCGCGAACCCTGAAATGTTTGTTGAGAATGGGGAAGTACTCAGTCGCAACGAAATATTAGGCCCTCGTTCTGTTGCGGTTCCGGGCACGTTGCGGTTGCTTTACACCACTCATGAACAATACGGCAAGTTGCCATGGGCAGAGCTGATTAAGCCGGCGATTACATTGGCGAGCAATGGGTACGCGATGAACAGCTACACCTACGACATCGTAGTAAGAGAGCAAAGCCGACTTGAGCAAGATCCGGAAGTGAAAGCCTTGTATTGGCAAGGGGACGATATTAAGCCGACGGGAACCTTGATGAAGAACCCTAAGATGGCTGAGACGCTGAGGAAGATCGCGCAACAAGGCGATAGTTACCTTTATGGTGGTGAGCTTGGTCAGCACATCGTAGAGACGGTTAATAGTCGTATTGACGACCAACACGAGAAGTTGTCTTTAGAAGATTTTAAACATTACCAAGTGAAGCAGCGTGACATCATTGAGAGCGACTACCGTGGGAATAAAATCGTCTCTTTTGGTTACCCAGCTTCGGGCGGTGTGATGGTCGCTCAGAGTCTTGAACTGCTTGCACCCTATGGCATTGCCCATATGGCGAAAACGGATGTGGAACCTTGGCGTCTCATGACTGAAGCGATGCGAATTGCAAAAGCCGATCGTATTGCGTATGCCGGAGATCCGGATTATGTGGAAGCGCCAGTTGAACAGTTGCTGTCTAAAGCCTATCTAGATCAGAGACGTGATTTAATCCCTGATAATGGCACTTCAAAAAAGGATCCACAAGCAGGACAGATAACGCAAACTCAGTATGCGCAATATCAAGGCTTCGAGAGCAAAGATACAGGGCATATTTCTATCGTCGATAGAGATGGAAATGCAATTGCGATGACCAGCACCGTTGGCACGGGAATGGGATCTGGTGTCATGGTTGATGGCGTTATCTTGAATGCGCAGATGGCTAACTTCTCACCTCAGCCAACGGTTGACGGCAAGCCTACGCAAAACTCAATTGAAGCGGGCAAGCGTCCACGTTCGGCTATTACGCCATTAATGGTGATGGACAGTGATGATAACTTGCGTTTGGTGGTTGGGTCACCAGGTAGTTCACAAATCCCGGGGTATGTACTCAAAACCGTGGTTGGGGTGCTGGATTGGAATTTATCAGCGCAAGAGGCTATTGACTTACCAAACATCCAGTATGGCACTAAGATAGACCGCACCAAGTCTTATGACCCGACTGGTTTGCTGGTGGAAAAGAAAACGTTCGCAGAAATGTTGGTGCCTGAGTTTATGGAGCTTGGCTACCCAGTGCACGTTATTCCAGTGGTAAGCGGTTTGAATGCAATTGAGCTAAAAGATGGCAAGCTTTATGGCGCAACGGATCGTCGTCGAGCCTCTAGTTCAATGGGGGAGTAGTACTCACTTCTATCAAACGAAGCAAACTAAAAAGCCAGTCAATATCGACTGGCTTTTGCGTTCTTTTTAAAGATAAAAGCGTAAGGGTTTATGCCCAACCCGCAGGAGAGCGCTTTCTACGAGGCATGACATGCGGAAGAATCAAACCAAATAGTAAACCTAAACCTGCAACACCGCCGCCATAAGTGAAGTACTTAAGCAGCATGTCATCTTTTTGTGTATCCAGCTTTGCGCGTAGCTCGCGGTTTTCTGTTTCAACAGAAGTAAGCTGATCACTGATCTCAGAGTATTTATTTTCTAGATCTGAAATTTGTTGGTTACGTGTTTCGAGAGAGGTAACAAGACCTGCTTTCTCTGCATCAGAAGTTTGACGAGCATTAGCAAGCTGCTCTTTTACTTCGGCTAGCTCTTTCTCAATGCGAGGAAGGCGAATTGCCATGCTCTCTTGGTTTGTCACAAACTTGCTTTGTACCCAACCAGTGCGACCACGGTCATCACGAACTTGCGTGTAGCCAGTATCTCGGTTGGTTTTAATCAGTTGTACTTTAGAACCGGCGTTAACACTACCAATAATACGGTAGGTGTTATTTGGACCTGAGTGCATAAAAGTGAAGAGGTCATCAGAAATATAACGGTCTGCTGCTAGGGCCGCTGGCGCTGCTAGCAAAGTAAACAAAACCGTGATGATTAGTTTTTTCACAGTAAATCCCTTAACGATTTTTCTTGGAGACAGCGTTGGCACCGAATGATTGGAGCCGGAAATAGACGAATAGTATGCAGTTTCAAACTTCGGTGCAACAAAGAAGGGAGGCAAAGCCTCCCTTTCTGTGCGTTTGAGTCAATAATGACAAAGCGCTTACATTCTATTGACGAGTGTCTTAAGCGAACATCGCTTGAAGTCCGTAGAAGAATACTACGGCCAATAACGCACCCGCTGGTAGTGTAACGATCCATGATGCCACGATGTTACGAACTACGCCTAGGTTCAGTGCTGCGATACCACGAGCAAAGCCAACACCGAGAACCGCACCAACCAATGTTTGAGTGGTTGAAATTGGCAGGCCTGTACCAGACGCTAGAACTACCGTACATGCTGTTGCTAGCTGTGCTGCAAAACCGCGGCTAGGCGTTAGCTCAGTGATGCCTGTACCAACGGTTGCCATTACTTTGTGACCCAGTGTTGCAAGACCGACCACGATACCAATACCGCCAAGAGGTAGAATCCACCAAGCGATGGTGCTTTTCGTGCTGATTTCGCCCATGTGTTCAACAGTCGATACGACAGCAGACAGTGGACCAATGGCGTTTGCAACGTCGTTTGAACCGTGTGCAAATGCCATCGCACAAGCGGTGATAACCATCAGAACGCTGAAGATACCTTCCACGCCAGAAAAGCTGCGGTCTTCTTCGCGATTAGCGAATTTTTTCTGGATGTATACGTAGCCGCCAATCATCACAAGTGCTGAAACTGCAGCTGCCCACATCCAGGCTTCACCATTGGTCAGGTGAAGACCAACGTGTTTTAGACCTTTTTTGATGGTTACAAGTGCAATCACCATTGTTGTGATGAACATGTAAACAGGTACAAAACGTTTCGCATTAAACAGAGGGTTCTCTGTATCAAAAATCAGGCGTTGTGCGCTGACAAAGATAACGTAAGCAAAGAAACCTGAAATCACTGGCGTAATAATCCAGCTACCAACAATGCCTTGAACGCTGCCCCAGTCAACCGCTTCAGTACCTACTGATACGCACGCAAAACCAATGATTGCACCGATAATTGAGTGAGTCGTTGATACTGGCCAGCCCATGTAAGAGGCAAGAAGCAGCCATGTACCTGCTGCCAAAAGCGCAGACATCATGCCGTAGACAAGAACATCTGGTTGACTAGCAAATAAAGAAGTTTCGATTACACCTTTACGGATAGTGTCGGTTACTTCACCGCCTGCAAGGTAAGCACCTGCAAATTCGAAGATCATCGCAATGATGATAGCTTGTTTTACAGTTAGCGCTTTTGAACCTACAGATGTACCCATCGCATTAGCAACGTCGTTCGCGCCAATACCAATCGCCATCATGAAACCAAAAATCGCTGCAACAATAATCAGGACAGTGCCGTAGTTCGCAAGGATATCCATCGTAATACCTAGTTGTTTTATAACAAGCGGAACAAAATTTTACGCGCGCCAAACCATAAGACGATGAAAATAGTCATCGTCCCTATGACACGTGTTAATTATGCTCTTCGTTATGTCGTTAACTTTATGTTTTAAGATCGAGATAGCATGACTTCCAAACGAGCACCTACGCGCTGCGCTTGGTCGGCAATACCACCTACCCATTCAAGAATCTTGTACAGGAACATGACATCGATAGGGTTCATGTCAGCTTCAATCACCATCAACTGTTGGCGAAGTTCAATCTGCATGGCATCGGTATCATCTTCGATAACGTCTAATTGATGAATCATTTCAGCGACGAGCGTCACTTCACGGCCTTTGAAGCCGGTTTCTAGCAATTCATCAAGTTCATTGATTACCTTTTGCGCCTGATCGGCAGCATCAAGACAACGTTGAACGTAAGCGAGGAAGTTTGGTTGGAGAGCCTCAGGGATGACAAGTTGACGACCATATACACGGCCAGCAATGTCTTTTGCCAGGTTTGCAAGTTTGTCCTGTTGAGTCAAAAGCTCAAGCATGTCAGTACGGTCGACTGGCATGAACAAACCGCGAGGCAGTTTTAGACGGATTTCACGTTTCAGCACATCCGCTTCTTTCTCTAGGTGAGAAATTTGTGCACGGATTTCTGCTGCTTTTTCCCAATCACCCTTTGAAGATACTTCAAAGAATTTCACCAAGTGTGAACAACATTCGTTGACACACACAACGTGGCGTTGCAAAGGCTTAATTGGGGACTTTGCAAATAACCCCATAATTGTATTTACTGGCATGGTCATTCAACCTAATAACTATAACCTTAAAAAAACATACACCATTTCTGAGTGCTTGGCGAAATGTTGAACGATGGCTATAAAGGCGCGCATGGTAACGCATTAAATCGCTCATTAAAACTGTTTTAGATCATCATTCCGGCGATATTTCTCTCTTGCCGTGTGAGAAATTACGCAATATCCTGTTTCTATCTGCTTTGAAAGGTATAGCTATGGAAACCGAAATAGAACTGAAGTTTTTTGTTTCTCCTGAATTTTCAGAAACTTTAAAAGAAAAAATTTCTGAGACAAAAGTACTTCAGCATAGTTGTCGTGACTTGGGTAACACCTATTTTGATACTGCCGATAAATGGCTCAGAAAGCACGACATTGGTTTAAGAATTCGCCGTTTTGATGATGTATTCGTCCAAACCGTAAAGACAGCAGGACGCGTCGTCGCAGGCTTACATCAAAGACCAGAATACAATGCTGAGCACACTAGCGACGAGCCTAATCTGTCGCTTCATCCTCTAGATATTTGGCCTCCAGGTAAAGATGCAGAAACGCTGCAATCCGAGCTTATGCCATTATTCTCGACCAACTTCACACGTGAACAATGGCTGATTGGCATGCCCGATGGCAGTCAGATTGAAGTTGCTTTTGACCAAGGCTTAGTTGTAGCCAAAGGTGAAGACGAAGAAGAGAAGCAAGAGCCAATTTGCGAAGTTGAACTGGAACTTAAGTCTGGCCAAACCGAAGCTTTATTCACACTGGCACGCAGCTTTTGCGAGCAAGGTGGTATGCGCTTGGGTAACTTGAGCAAAGCGGCGAAAGGTTATCGACTTGCAAGCGGTTATGCGGGTGATGAAGTAAAATCATTGGCACTTGTGGACAGTAGTCCGACGGATACCGTTGAATTTTGCTTGATCAACTCTTTAGAGCACGCTTTGTCTCATTGGCATTATCACGAGCAAATTTATGCTGAGCGTGACAGCGTGGAAGCACTGCGTGAAATCAGTAATGCCATTCGTTTCATTCGTCAAACATTGACCATTTTTGGCGGGATTGTCCCTCGTCGCGCGAGCGCGATTCTGCGCCAAGAGCTTAAATGGTTGGAAGAAGAACTGAGTTGGTTGGATGAGCATGCACACCTTGAAGAGCTTTTAGATGACAAAGGCAATGTGCTGCGCAAGTTGGATGCACGTAAGTTCTTAGTATCTGAGTTGACTCAGCAGTTACAAGAGTTGCCAAGCCGTGAAGAAGTGCTAGGGTTGCTCAATTCCGCGCGTTACACAGGGTTACTGCTGGATCTAAGCCGCTGGATCTTAGCGCGCGGTTGGCAGCCATTTCTTGATGAAAAAGCACGTGAAAAAATGGCAAGTAATATCATGCCGTTTTCAGTTACTCAGCTCGATCGCACTTGGGCTGAGCTAATGGAAGCTTTCCCAGCAGAGCGCGATTTGACGGCGCAAGAGTACGTTGATCAGCGTTATCGCTTATTGCGTAACCTCTATACTGGTATTGGTTTCGCGAGTTTGTATAACTCGGATGAGCGTAACAGCTTCCGTTTACCATGGGCGGATCTGGTGCATGGTATCGATGATCTGCTAATGCTGAACCACTTGCTCCCGTTGGTTGATATGCTGGAAGATGCAGAAAAAGAGCAGTTAGAACGCTGGTTGCACCGTCAAGAGCGCTCAATTTTGCATGCAATGGATCAAACCCGAGCGATCAGTATGGAAGTACAGCCTTATTGGCGTGAATGATCGTTCTGGTGGTAACGACAAAAAAATAGGACCGCATGGTCCTATTTTTTTGTCTCTGTTTTACGTTGTTGTAGCTCTTTTTCCATGAAATCGAGT
This sequence comes from Vibrio sp. Vb1554, assembly GCF_033344235.1. Classification (NCBI taxonomy): domain Bacteria; kingdom Pseudomonadati; phylum Pseudomonadota; class Gammaproteobacteria; order Vibrionales; family Vibrionaceae; genus Vibrio; species Vibrio sp. Vb1554. The sequence goes on from NZ_JAWPOJ010000008.1 coordinate 29,262, forward strand.
CGTTCTAGTATTTGCGCTTGTTGGCTTAGGAGCTGCTCGAGCATACGTTCTTTATTGATTGAACTGTGCGTCTGTTGTTTCGTTGGGGCAGTAAGGATAGAGGTGATAAGACCCGAGATCATACCAAAGATACCCACCCCGCAAACAATGATGATGACAGCCAAAAACTTTCCTATGGAGGTCACTGGATAATGATCGCCGTAACCAACCGTTGAGATTGTTACAAATACCCACCACAAAGCATCGGCGCCAGTACGAATATTCGCTTCTGGGTTTTTCGCTTCGATAAACAGCATTGCACTAGAACCGAGTGTTATGAGGATAACCATCAATAGCAGTATAGAGGCGACCGTGGTTTCGCGGCGGTTTTCTTTGAGCTGATGCAAAATGAACTTTGACGAACGCAGTACTAATACCACTCGCATAATATGAAAAATACGAGCAAAGCGCAGGGGCTCTATCAATGGGATGCTCGCTACGAAATCTATCCAATGACGTTTAAGGAATAACCAGCGATCTGTGGACCGGATCAAATCAATGGTGAGCTGTAGTAGAAAAATACTACAGATTATGAAATCCAGACCGATAAGAACTTGACGGGTTTCGTGATCGATCGGGAAAAACAACAAGCCAGAGATCACAAATAGTGCCATAAAAGACAATATTAGTGACAACAGGCCCATCGGTCGTGTGCTGTCTTTGATATCATTGTTTTTCATACGAAGCTCAAAATAAATCGCGTAACCACGCAAAGCGCGAACATAACTATAAGTAATATAAAGATTATAGATAAAGACTATATAAGACTCGGTGGAGAACTGACAATGGAAAAGCTGGCATTTAAGCCATGGGAAAGGGTCATATCCGACATTCGACTGGTGCCTAAAATGGTCATGTTGATGGTCTTCAGTACTGTCCTGATCGTGGCAAAACAACTGTGGGACGCAAACACTTTTTACGACTCACTTTTAGCGGCGACACAAAACGCGCAAGTTGCCCAACAGCATTATGAGGCATATTTAACGCAAGTTGCTTGGCAAACCGCCTTATTGATAGTGGTTTTTGTCGTGCTCTTATTAGCGGCGGCTAGAGTGATGTTGCGTCAAACACAGTATTTGAGCGACGCGATCAAACTGATGGCGAGCAAGAACCTCTCTGTTCCATTTGGTATGGATTGTAAAGATGAATACGGAGACGTGGCACGTGAATTAGAAAAGACACGTCGACAATTGCACGATGTGATTCAAATGCAAATTAATGCGTCTGATGAATTATCAACGCTCACCGAAGTCATGACACTGAGCATGTCGGAAACGAAGGAATCGGCGCAAGAAGAGTTTAACGAAATTGATCAACTTGCTACGGCGATGAGTGAAATGTCGTCGACGGTCCAAACGGTTGCGGAACATGCCCAGACGGCATCTTCTCTAACAGAGCAAGCTTCCGCGCAAGCAATTTCTGGTCAGCAGTTCTTGCAAAGTACAATGGCGAAAATGAGTGAACTTTCGTCGGATATCGCTTCATCGGCACAAGCGGTTAACCAAGTTGAAGAACGTATTGAAGCCATTGGTAGCGTTGTGGGGACGATTCAAGGCATTTCTGAACAAACCAACCTGCTTGCACTGAATGCGGCGATTGAAGCGGCGCGAGCTGGCGAGGCTGGGCGGGGTTTTGCTGTGGTTGCAGATGAAGTTCGTAACCTTGCCCAACGCACACAACAAGCGACGGTAGAAATTCAAGAGATGATCGCACAGCTGCAAACCAGTGCTGAATCTGCGGTAGAACTCATGGAAAAAAGCGTTGTAGAAGCGGCAGATGGAAACGAGCTGGTTTCTAGTGCTGGATCTGAGCTCGATGGTATTGTTGGGCAAGTGACGCAAATCAATGACATGAACTTCCAGATCGCGACGGCGTCTGGTCAGCAAAGCAGTGTTGCAGAAGAGATGAGCCAAAACCTCACCAATGTACGTGAGTTGGTGGAAGCCTCAGTTGTTGTTGTTACCGAGCTGCTAGAAACCTCTGAAATGATGCAAAATAATGCAGGTGAGCTAGACAAGAAGATCAAATCTTTCCAAGTTTAATATTCGATCCCGAACTTTTGATAAAACGCCCACAAACCTTTTGCGGGCGTTTTTATTTGCTTTCAGTCTGGTATAAAGAATGAGTTACCGTGCTTTTCAAACAAGGAAGAAAAATGCAGCTGCCTTCGCCACTGATTTCTATCGCTGAATCTGCCGTACAAAACGCCCAAGACGCAGGTTATTTTCCCCTTTGGCCCGATGAGGTTGCGCAGCAATTTCGTTATGTGGCGGGCTTAAGCCAGTTTATAACTGAAGCCATTCATCGCGATGAAGTCCTAGCCCGTGAGTTGCCAAGTATGTTAGCGCAGCCAAGTCGTCAGGAGTCTTACCGCTCACGCCTTGCTGAACTGTTGGAACAATGTCCTGATGAGATGTCTGGTCATCGCGTATTGCGTCAGTTTCGCAATCGAGAAATGGTGTACATTGCGTGGAAGGATTTCACGCATGCATGGTCTCTAGAGACGTCTTTAAGCCACTTATCTGAGTTGGCAGAAGCGATGATTTTTGAAACCTATCAATGGCAATATCAAGTGTGTTGTCAGGAGTGGGGCACGCCAACAAGTGAGGACGGTGAAGTGCAGCCGATGTTAATTATCGGCATGGGGAAACTGGGTGGTGGCGAGCTAAACTTTTCTTCCGATATTGATCTAATTTTCACGTACCCAGAGAATGGTGAAACCCAAGGCGCACGCCGAAGCATTGCCAATGCCCAGTTCTTTACTCGTCTTGGTCAACGCATCATCAAAGCGCTCGACCAACAAACCTTCGATGGTTTTTGCTACCGCGTCGACATGCGACTTCGCCCATTTGGAGAAAGTGGCCCCTTGGTAATGAGCTATGCCGCACTTGAAGATTATTACCAAGAACAGGGGCGAGATTGGGAACGTTACGCGATGATCAAAGCTCGGGTGATGGGATGTGAGATGTACCCGCAGTATCAAGAGCTACGCCAAATGCTGCGCCCTTTTGTTTTTCGTCGTTATATTGATTTCAGTGCGATTCAATCTTTGCGACGAATGAAGTCGATGATCAGTAGCGAGGTTCGCCGCCGAGGGTTGAATAACAACATTAAGCTAGGTGCGGGTGGCATCCGAGAAATTGAATTTATCGCTCAAGTTTTTCAATTGATTCGAGGTGGTCGAGAGCCTTCTTTGCGTAATCGAGGGCTGTTGGAAACGCTGCAAGGCATTGAAGAACTGGCATTGCTTACTCCAAAAGAAATCAGCGATCTAGAAGCTGCATACAAGTACTTGCGTCAATTAGAAAACTTGTTGCAAGCAATGGCGGATAAGCAAACCCAGACGCTGCCTGATTGCGAAACCGAACGCTTAAAGCTCGCCACCGCGATGAAAATGAGCTGTTGGGAGCAATTGATTGAGCAAACCCAGCAGCATATGGCAAATGTTCACCAAGTTTTTGAATCACTAATTGGTGATGATGAAGAAGACGAGGGGACTACCGTTGCTCGTCATTTTCATGAGCTATGGGATATGGCCGACAAACAAGATGTTCTTGAGCATATCTTGCAGCAGGATATTCAGATTGAAGACTTTGCTTCATGCGCGAAAACCATCATCAACTTTAAAACCGATCTGGCCAAAAAAACGTTAGGCCCACGTGGACGCGAAGTGCTCAATCGTTTGATGCCGAAAGTGTTTGATGCGGTCTTTGCCCATCCTGATGCACAGTTTGGTTTATCTCGTGTACTTCACTTGCTACACAACATCTGCACTCGCACGACTTACTTGGAATTATTGGATGAGCATCCAGCGGCTCTGGTGCAGCTCGTACGTTTGTGTACCGCAAGCCCAATGATTTCAGAGCAGCTGTCTCGTTATCCTATCTTGCTTGATGAGTTGATCGACCCTGCGCAGCTGTACAATCCCATTCCATTAGACAGTTACCGTACAGAGCTACGTGATTATTTGGCGCGTATTCCTGAAGATGATATGGAACAGCAAATGGAAGCGTTGCGTCAGTTTAAGCAAATTTGTATTTTGCGTATTGCAGCGGCAGATATTGCTGGCGCATTGCCAGTGATGAAAGTGAGTGACCATTTAACTTATTTAGCGGAAGCTATCGTTGATGCGGTGATCAGTCAGGCTTGGTTGCAAGTGTCTGAAAAGTACGGCGAGCCAACGCATGTGAAAGATCGTGAAGGTAAAGGCTTTGCTGTAATTGGCTATGGTAAAGTCGGAGGGTGGGAGCTCGGCTATAACTCCGACTTGGATATTGTCTTCATGCATGACTGCCCAGTCAATGTCTACACTGACGGCAAAAAAGAGATTGATGGTCGTCAGTTCTACCTTCGTTTAGCACAGCGTATCATTCATATTTTCTCCACTCGCACCGCTTCCGGTATTTTATACGAGGTCGATACCCGATTGCGTCCGTCCGGTGCATCGGGTTTGTTGGTTAGTCCAACGGACGCGTTCGACGACTATCAACATCAAGACGCGTGGACATGGGAGCATCAAGCACTTGTCCGCGCGCGCATGATTTATGGTGATGAACCACTGGCAATTGCATTTCACAATACGCGGCATGATGTGCTGTGCAAAGCACGCGATCAAGCTGAACTGAAAAAAGACGTTGTCGAAATGAGAGAAAAAATGCGCGGTCATCTTGGGGGGAAAAAGCCAGGCCGCTTTATGCTCAAGCAAGATGTAGGTGGGATTACCGATATCGAATTTCTCGCTCAGTACCTAGTGCTCAACTATAGTCACGATAAGCCGAAATTGACGCGTTGGTGTGATAATGTGCGCATCTTTGAAACGCTCATTGCGCAAGATGTTATGGACGAAGACCAAGCAATGCAGTTGATACGTGCTTACACGACAATGCGCGACGAAATACACCGCCGAAATCTACTCAATTTAGACGCTGATGTGGTGGAAGATAAGTTTGTTGCCGAAAGGGAGTGGGTAAAACAGGCTTGGAATCAGTGGTTCAGTTAAGACCATATATTTAGCCTCGATAAGGGCTGTGATAAACTCACTTCGATTTAATTTTTGGAGACCAACAATGAAACCAATTCTACCTGATTACAACAGCGCTGGTGTGCTCATCATCGGTGATGTCATGCTAGATCGTTACTGGTATGGCCCAACCGGGCGCATTTCTCCTGAAGCGCCGGTTCCTGTTGTAAAAGTAGAAAACAATGAAGAGCGTCCTGGTGGTGCTGCGAACGTTGCGATGAACATCGCATCATTAGGTGGCCATGCTCACATTGTTGGTCTAACTGGGGAAGATGAGCCTGCAAAAGTGCTGACGGAGACGCTGAGCTCGCTCAATGTGAAGTGCGATTTCGTTGCGCTGCCTGATTACCCAACGATTACGAAGCTTCGTGTAATGAGCCGTGGACAACAACTGATCCGCCTCGACTTCGAAGACAAATTTGAAAACACAGATTCTGCACCTGTGCTATCGCGTATGGATGCCGCACTGCCAAACGTTAAAGCCGTGATTATGTCTGACTACGCAAAAGGTTCGTTAGAGCATGTTCAGGCATACATTCAAAAAGCGCGCGCAGCAAATATTCCGGTTTTCATTGACCCGAAAGGTGCGGATTTTGAACGCTACCGTGGCGCAACACTTCTTACGCCAAACATGAAAGAGTTCGAAGACGTTGTAGGTAAAGTGAAATCTGACCAAGAGCTAGTAGAGAAAGCGCTGGCTTTGGTTGAAGAGTTTGAATTTGAAGCGCTTTTAGTGACACGCAGCGAAAACGGAATGACCTTGATTCGTCGTGGTCAGGAACCGTTCCACCTTCCAACTCAAGCGAAAGAAGTGTACGACGTGACAGGTGCGGGCGACACGGTTATCTCTGTATTGGCAGCGTCTGTTGCCGCAGGCAAATCATTTGAAGAAGCGTGTGCACTAGCAAACGCAGCGGCAGGTGTTGTAGTTGGTAAACTAGGCACGTCAACGCTTTCTGAGATTGAATTAGCAGAAGCGGTACATGGCAGCCAAGACACGGATTACGGTGTGATTTCAGAAAAAGCACTGATCGAAGCGGTGAAAAAAGCACGAGCTCGTGGCGAGAAAGTCGTTATGACAAATGGCTGCTTTGATATTCTGCACGCTGGGCATGTGTCTTACTTAAACCATGCTGCTGAACTGGGCGATCGCCTAATCGTTGCGGTAAATACCGATGAGTCAGTAAAACGCCTTAAAGGCCCTGGTCGTCCGGTAAACCCAACCGATCGCCGCATGGCGGTGTTGGCAGGTTTGGGCGCTGTGGATTGGGTTGTACCATTTAGTGAAGATACGCCGCAGCGTTTGATCTCAGAAGTTCTACCAAGCTTGCTAGTAAAAGGCGGTGACTACAAACCAGAAGAGATTGCTGGTGGTAAAGAAGTCATTGCGGCGGGTGGTGAAGTTCGTGTATTGAACTTTGAAGATGGCTGCTCGACCAGTGAAATCATTAATGCAATCAAAGGCGGTAAGGGCTAAGCCTGCTGTTTGTTAGCATTGAAATGCTATTTGCTCATAAAGGTCGCTAAGTGCGGCCTTTTTGATACTTGATGCTCAGAGACACTTTTAGGCTCTGAACTACAAGTAATAAAAAACGCCAGCTGATAACTCAACTGGCGTTTTTTATTTATTAAGACCTGAAGTATTCAGTTAGCGGTTATTTTGCCGCTTTCAAACCTGCATCAACGTCCAAGATGTCTTGTTCGCTTAGCGTACCAACTGCTTGGCGTAGCTGAAGAACACTTAAAATGTAGTCGTAACGAGCGTTCGATAGGTTTTTGTTCGCATCGTATAGACGACGAGTCGCGTCCAGTACATCAACGATAGTACGAGTACCTACATCAAAGCCAGCTTCTGTTGCTTCTAGTGCAGAGCGTGCAGAAATAACCGCTTGCTCATACGCACGTAATGCGCCGATAGAGGCGTTAATGTTGTTGTTTTGTGCGCGAACATCTTTTACTACGCTACGGTACTGTGCTTCAAGATCTTCGCTTGCTGCCACGTACGCGTATTCAGCTTGTTTGGTTTGAGAGGTTACGTTACCACCTGTGTATAGCGGTACTGCAAGGTTCACACCAATATTGAAGTTGTCTGTCGTGTTATCACGAGAGCTATGAGAAGTATCACCGTAGTTGTAACCACCGTCTAGAGAGAGCGTTGGTAGGTGGCCAGAGCTTGCTAGTGAAATATTGTCACGCGCAATGTCTTGAAGAATACGTGAAGATAGCAAGGTCAGGTTTTTGGTTTTTGCTTCATCAATGAGCGATTCAGCTGGTACGGTCGATGGGCTAGCAGTGAAGCGGCCAGTGTCCAAAATGTTGAGATCTTTGTGCTCTTGGCCTGTAATTTCACGCAGTGACTCGTAGCTATTAGTTAGCGCGTTTTCTGCCAACACTTCGTCCGCTAGCACTTGGTCGTACTGAGCTTGTGCGTCATGCACGTCAGTAATTGCAGACAAACCTACTTCAAAACGTTGTTTAGTTTGCTCAAGTTGACGGCCAACCGCGGCTTTTTCTGCACGTACGAAAACAAGATTATCTTGTGCGCGTAGAACTTCAAAATACGCTTGTGACACGCGAAGAATCAGTGCCTGTTGCGTCGCTGCGTAAGTTGCGTCTGCTTGGCGAGCACTTTTCTCAGCAGTATCTAGAGAGATCCAAGATGCGCGGTTGTAAAGTGCTTGTGAAAAGCTAACGCCAGCGGTTAGCGCGTTGCCATCGTTTGATACGTCACTAATTAGATTTGAATCGTATTCAGTATCACCACGAGTTAAATTGTAACCCGCAGTAAGGTTGATCTGTGGTAATAGAGCACTACGGCTTGAGGTGATTGCTTCGAAAGCTTGGTCACGTTGTGCTGCTACACTGAGCAATTGTGGATCATTTTGTTTTGCCAAGTCGTAGATTTCAGCCAAAGAGTCTGCGAACGCAGACGTACTCATGCTACCTAGCGCTGCACTGATAAATAGTGGAAGCAATTTTTTCATTTTCTATTCCCGCGGTCCATAGATTGGTTAATTCTCAGTAGTTTAACTCAATTTGCACGATATTTACTCTAAAGTTTGCACTTTTTTACACGTAATTATCCACTTGTGCAATAAATTTTTAGCAAAGACTTAAATTAATTTGTAACTATTATACAAAAAGTTGAGCCAAGTCCTTTGAGCAAGCGAATAACAATGAGTAAACTACAGGATTCACTCAGAGAGGTGTTGAATGCAACAGCGTGACAAACAACAACAAGATTTTACTTCGCGAGATGTAAAAGTCATCTCGAAAGAAACCTTATTTGAAGGTTTTTTCAAAATGGTGAAATACCGCTTTCAGCATAGGCTATTTGCTGGTGGTTGGAGTGGAGTTGTCGAACGAGAAATGTTCGAGCGTGGTCACGCAGCAGCGATGCTTCCTTATGATCCAAAGACGGACCAGGTCGTAATCATTGAACAGATTCGTATTGGCGCGTTGGAACATGAACACCCTTGGCAGCTAGAAATTGTCGCCGGTATGATTGACCGCGATGAATCTGCTGAAGCCGTAATTCGTCGAGAGGCTGTCGAAGAAGCGGGGATTCAGGTGGGGCGCGTTGTACCTGTTACGTCCTATTATCCTTCGGCTGGTGGTTGCTCGGAAAAGCTAGACGTCTTTGTTGGTGAAGTGGATGCGTCTAAAGCGCACGGCATTCATGGTTTAGACTATGAGAATGAAGATATCCGCGTTCATGTCATGAGTCGTGAAACGGCGTATCAATGGGTGAAGGACGGAAAATTTGAAAATGGTGCGTCGATTATTGCGTTGCAATGGCTGCAATTACACCATCAAGAGTTAAAGTCAGAATGGGGACTATCCCAAACGGTGGAGAGTGAGTAATGGCACAATTGGCTGAAAAACAACAATATCATGTTGATTTAGCTGGTCTTATGAGAACGTATGAGACCAACTACGCTAAGTTGAACGCCTTATTGCCTGCTTCTGCCGAAGTTGGGGATGTACGTTGCTACCAAGCGGCGAACATGGTTTACCAATTGACCGTGAATGAAATCACAAAATACACCACAGTTGTTGAGATATGTCAGAGTGATGAAACGCCAGTGTTTCCTTTACCGACGATGTCTGTCAGGCTTTATCATGATGCGAGAGTAGCCGAAGTATGCTCAAGCGGAGAGTTCTCTCGCATAAAAGCTAAGTATGATTATCCCAATGACCAACTGATGCAGAAAGATGAAAAGCATCAATTAAACACATTCCTCGGTGAATGGCTGACGTTTTGTTTACGAAGTGGTATCAGTAGAACACCACTTGCCTTCAATTGATCGTCACGTCACTAAAGGAAAATAACAAATAACGATATAGTGGACGAATCAGGTTTTCATTTTGCAATCATCTAGTGACAGCATCAAACTTTTACAAATTACGGATACTCATCTGTTTGCTACCGATGAGGGAAGTTTGCTAAGCGTAAAAACAGTCGATAGCTTCAATGCTGTTGTTGCTGATGTTTTACGCCGCAACGTGGCGTTTGATTACATTTTGGCGACGGGCGATATTTCCCAAGACCATAGTGCAGAATCTTATCAGCGCTTTGCCAACGGCATTGAACCGCTAGAGAAAGACTGCTTTTGGCTACCTGGTAATCATGATTACAAGCCTAATATGGGCAGTGTTTTGCCTTCGCCACAAATCAAAGCCGCAGAGCATGTGTTGCTTGGCGAGCATTGGCAGTTAATTCTTTTAGACTCGCAAGTTGTTGGCGTTCCTCATGGGCGCTTGAGTGATCAGCAATTAACGCTACTCGAAGAAAAGCTAGCCGAACACCCAGAAAGACACACACTTGTTTTGTTGCATCATCACCCGTTACTGGTGGGAAGCGCGTGGCTTGATCAACATACTTTAAAAGATGCCGAAGCGTTTTGGCAGGTTGTCGAGCGTTTTGATAACGTGAAAGGCATTCTCTGTGGCCATGTTCATCAAGATATGAATGTGCTTCACAAGGGTATTCGAGTGATGGCAACACCCTCAACTTGTGTTCAGTTTAAGCCTAACTCGGATGATTTTGCCCTTGATACCACTTCGCCTGGTTGGCGGGAGCTGCAACTACACGCTTGTGGCGATATTACGACCCAAGTAGGTCGGCTTCCTGATGGCCAGTTCCAACCAGACTTCTCTTCTAACGGCTACTAACGCGCCCGAGCTCTCTGTTCGGGCTCGCTTTTTTGTGCGAGATATCTATGAGTAAACCTTCACTTCTTCTCTATATCCATGGCTTTAATAGCTCTCCACTCTCCATGAAAGCGAATGTGATGAGAGCCTACTGCGAGCAACATAGGCCTGATATCAAGGTGATTGTTCCCCAGTTACCTTGTTATCCTCAGCAAGCGGCGAAAATGTTGTTGGATATTATCGAGCAATATAAAGACGACTATAAAATTGGTCTAGTGGGCAGCTCATTAGGCGGTTTTATGTCAACGTGGCTAAATGACAAGTTTGGGTTTAAAGCGGTAGTGGTCAACCCCGCAGTCAAGCCTTATGAGTTGCTAGTAGATTATTTGGGTAAGCAAACTAACCCATATACGCATGAAACCTATACACTTGAAGCTTGTCATATTGACGAGTTAAAAGCTCTTGATGTACAAAGCATCGCGTCGCCACATTCTTTTTGGTTATTGCAACAAACAGAAGATGAGGTTTTAGACTATCGACAAGCGGTAGATAAGTTTGCAGACGCTAAGCAAACAGTAGAACAAGGCGGTGATCACAGTTTTGTAGGCTTTGAGCGTTATCCTGCACAGATTATCGAATTTCTAGAACTGTAATTCGAAAGCGATTGGAAAAGGCTCATAGTTTTTATTGATATATCCAACCGTTTCTTGACATGGGCGGTATGCTTTCCGACTATGTTTTGCCAAAAGATCTTAAGGGTCGAGGACCCTGGCTACTTTGTTATGCATCATGTTTACAAACTCTTAGTGATGTGAACAGGGTGGCTTTTTCGTTTCCTGAGTATGGGTACGCCCATTGGTGATACTCAGGCAACAAGTAAACTTTGAGAATAATTCCGTATTATGACTGAACAATATAATGCTGGTGCCATTGAAGTACTGAATGGCTTAGAGCCAGTACGTCGCCGACCAGGGATGTATACGGATACAGCGCGCCCAAACCATTTGGGCCAAGAAGTTATCGACAACAGTGTCGATGAAGCGCTAGCCGGACATGCCTCAAAAGTACAAGTCATCCTACATGCTGACCAATCACTCGAAGTGATCGATGATGGTCGAGGCATGCCTGTTGATATCCACCCAGAAGAGAAAGTATCAGGCGTAGAGCTAATTCTATGTAAGCTACATGCGGGTGGTAAGTTCTCTAACAAAAACTACCAATTCTCTGGTGGTTTGCACGGGGTAGGTATATCTGTAGTAAACGCGTTGTCAAAACGCGTTGAAGTAACAGTTCGTCGTGATGGTCAAGTGTATGAAATTGCATTTGAACACGGCGAGAAAGTGTCTGATCTGACCGTAACTGGCACATGTGGTCGTCGCAATCGCGGTACCAGCGTACATTTCTGGCCTGATGCGAAGTACTTCGATTCGGCTAACTTCTCTGTGACGCGCTTAGTCAACAACCTGCGTGCAAAAGCGGTTTTGTGTCCGGGCTTAGAAATCACATTAACCGACAAAGTTAATGACAAAGACTATAAGTGGTACTACGAAGATGGTTTGAAAGACTATCTTGCGGAAGGTGTAAAAGGCTATCCAGTTATTCCTGAAGAACCATTTACTGGTGAGTTCTTGGCGGATACCGAAGCGGCAAACTGGGCGGTAATTTGGCAGCCAGAAGGCGGTGAGATGATCACCGAAAGCTACGTTAACCTAATCCCAACCGCTCAAGGTGGTACGCACGTTAATGGTTTACGCCAAGGCTTGTTGGAAGCGATGCGCGAATTCTGTGAGTTCCGTAATCTATTACCTCGTGGTGTGAAGCTAACGGGTGATGACGTTTTCGACCGCTGTTCTTACGTGCTGTCGGTTAAGATTCAAGACCCGCAATTTGCAGGCCAGACCAAAGAACGTCTGTCTTCTCGTCAAACCGCGGCATTTGTCTCTGGCGTTGTAAAAGATGCGTTCAGTCTTTGGTTGAATGAAAAGCCTCAGCTCGCAGAGCAATTGGCAGAAGTCTGTATCGCTAACGCACACCGTCGTATGCGTGCAGCGAAAAAAGTCGTACGTAAGAAAGTGGCGTCCGGCCCAGCACTGCCAGGTAAGTTGACCGACTGTTCAGCACAGGACTTAAGTCGCACTGAAATCTTCTTTGTGGAGGGTGACTCTGCGGGTGGCTCGGCAAAACAGGCACGTGACCGTGAATTCCAAGCCGTGATGCCACTGCGTGGTAAGATCTTGAACACGTGGGAAGTCTCTGCCGATCAAGTTCTTGCGTCTCAAGAAGTACACGATATTTCTGTTGCTTTGGGTATTGACCCAGATAGCGACAACCTCGAGAGTCTTCGTTACGGTAAGATCTGTATCCTTGCCGATGCGGACTCGGATGGTCTTCACATCGCAACGCTGCTTTGTGCTCTATTTACTCGTCACTTCCGCGCACTAGTGGAAGCGGGCCATATCTATGTGGCGATGCCGCCTCTGTATCGAATCGACTGCGGGAAAGAAGTGTTCTACGCCCTCGATGACGATGAAAAAGATGGCATTTTAGAGCGCTTGTCGAAGAAGAAAGCCAAAATTAACGTGCAACGATTCAAAGGTCTGGGTGAGATGAACCCACTTCAGTTGCGTGAAACCACCATGGATCCGAACACGCGTCGCTTAGTGCAGTTAACCATTGACGACTCTACGGCGACCATGGAAATGATGGACATGCTGCTAGGTAAAAAGCGTGCAGATGACCGTCGTTCTTGGCTACAAAACAACGGCGACTTGGCAGAGGTGTAACGGATGTCTACAGAAATTACCTACGATGGCGTCGAACAATTGCCAATGCGCAAGTTCACTGAAGACGCTTATCTGAACTACTCGATGTACGTAATCATGGACCGCGCCTTGCCATACATTGGTGATGGCTTAAAGCCGGTTCAACGACGCATCATTTATGCGATGTCAGAGCTTGGTCTCTCTGCATCAGCAAAATACAAAAAATCTGCACGTACCGTTGGTGACGTGCTAGGTAAATACCATCCGCACGGTGATTCAGCGTGTTACGAAGCGATGGTATTGATGGCTCAGCCATTCTCTTACCGCTATCCATTAGTGGATGGTCAAGGTAACTGGGGTGCGCCAGATGATCCGAAATCATTTGCGGCAATGCGTTATACCGAAGCAAAACTGTCTAAGTTTGCTGAAGTATTGCTTGGCGAACTTGGCCAGGGCACGGTTGAATGGCAACCTAACTTTGATGGCACAATGAAAGAGCCACAAATGTTGCCAGCACGTCTGCCTCACATCCTGCTTAACGGTGTAACCGGCATTGCCGTTGGTATGGCAACAGACATCCCACCGCACAACGTTCGTGAAATCGCAGATGCGACTATTCATTTGATCGACAACCCGAAAGCAGAACTGCCGGACGTGATGCAGTATGTCAAAGGTCCAGATTACCCAACAGAAGCAGAAATTATCTCGCCGCAAGCGGATATCGAGAAGATTTACCGCAACGGTCGTGGCAGCATCAAAATGCGCGCGGTTTGGCATAAAGAAGGTTCTGATATTGTTATCACTTCTTTGCCTCACCAAGTATCGGGTGCCAAACTGCTTGAGCAAATCGCTAACCAGATGCGTGCGAAGAAGCTGCCAATGGTTGACGATCTTCGTGACGAATCGGATCACGAGAACCCAACGCGTATCGTTGTGGTGCCTAAGTCAAACCGCGTCGATTGTGACTTGTTGATGAACCACTTGTTCGCATCAACGGATCTTGAGCGCAGTTACCGCGTTAACTTGAACATGATTGGTTTGGATAACCGTCCTCAAGTTAAAGGTCTGGTGCAAATTCTGTCTGAGTGGATCGAGTTCCGTCGTACGACTGTGCGTCGTCGTCTACAACATCGCCTAGACAAAGTAATGGCTCGTCTACACATCTTGGAAGGTTTGTTGGTTGCTTACCTCAACCTAGATGAAGTGATTGAGATCATCCGTACTGAAGACGATCCAAAAGCGGTGCTGATGGAACGCTTTGGTATTACCGATATCCAAGCGGATGCAATTTTAGATACCAAACTTCGTCATCTAGCAAAACTAGAAGAGATGAAGATCCGTGGTGAGCAAGACGAGCTAGAGAAAGAGCGTGAGAAGCTAGAACAGCTACTCGGTTCTGAGCGTCGTCTGAACACACTACTGAAAAAAGAAATCAAAGCAGACGCAGAGAAATACGGTGATGACCGTCGCTCTCCAATGGTTGAGCGTGCAGAAGCAAAAGCGCTGACTGAACGTGACCTCGTACCAAGTGAGCCAATCACGGTTGTGCTTTCTGAGAAAGGTTGGATTCGTCACGCGAAAGGCCATGACGTGGATGCCGAAGGCTTAAACTATAAGTCGGGTGATAAGTATTTAGCGCATGCTCGAGGTAAGAGTAATCAGCCTGCGGTATTCCTAGGTAGTGACGGTCGAAGTTACTCTCTGGAATCGCACTCACTGCCTTCTGCTCGTAGTCAAGGTGAGCCGATTACCGGTCGCTTGAATATTACGGCTGGTAGCAGTATTCGCCAAGTCATCATGAGTGAAGAAGATCAGCTGTGGCTGGTGGGCTCAGATGCAGGTTACGGCTTTGTATGTAAAGGCGCGGACTTGCTGTCTAAAAACCGCAGTGGTAAAGCGCTCGTCACTTTACCTGCCAACTCTGAGATCATGACGCCAAAAGAGATTGAAGATTTAGACTCTGATGAAATCTTAGCAATCACTAACCAAGGTCGCATGCTGCTGTTCCCAATCAAAGACTTGCCACAACTGGCGAAAGGTAAAGGGAATAAGATCATCAACATTCCTGCTGCTAAAGCGAAAGAGCGAGAAGAAGTACTATCTCACTTAATGTCTTTACCAAAAGGTGCATCGTTAACGCTGTACGCGGGTAAGCGAAAGTTGGGTCTTAAACCGTCTGATCTTGATAACTTCCGTGGCGAACGTGGTCGCCGAGGTGGGTTATTACCGAGAGGTTTGCAGCGAGTCACTCGCATTGAAGTTGAGCTAGATGATTCCGATACGACGGAAACACCGAGCGATAGCGAGTAACGCACAAATAAAAATCCCAGCCAATGGCTGGGATTTTTTATGCTTCTTGCTTGTCTTCGGCAATGGTGACTTTCAAGGTCATCTCTTTTCCTTTGCGAATGATACCGACGTCCACGGTGGTGCCAGGACGTAAATCGGTGACGATATCCATAACGCTCTGACGCCCTTGCACTTTATTGCCATCAATGCTGATAATGATGTCCTGCTTTTGGAAGCCTGCCGCATTGGCTGGACCATTTGGATCAATACCAAGTACGACAATACCACCTATGTGTTCATTTCCAAGTAGGCGAGCAGTGACCGCATTAATGTCTTGGCCGTCGATTCCAATATAACCACGAATCACGCGGCCATCAGCGATGATTTTCTGCATGATCTTACTCGCTAGCGGCGCAGGGATCGCAAAAGAAATACCGTAAGTTTCTAAGTCTGTCGCTTGCTGAAAAGAGGCGGTGTTAATGCCGACGAGCTCGCCTTGTGTGTTCACTAGGGCTCCACCAGAGTTACCTTCATTGATGGCGGCATCGGTTTGAATGAATGCTTGACGACCGTCGCTAATAGATGAACGACCTGTGGCAGAAATAATGCCGAACGTTGTGGTTTGTCCAAGGTTGTATGGGTTACCGATGGCTAGTACTACGTCGCCCACTTGTGGTTTGTAATTAGAGTTCAGAGGGATTACGGGCAAATTCGAACCTTCGACACGCAGCACGGCTATATCAGTACGTTTGTCTGTCCCTACGAGCTGAGCCGCTGCGGCTCTGCCGTCTTGTAATGCCACAACAATTTGATCAGCTTGAGCAACCACATGATAGTTAGTAATGATGTAGCCTTTCTCACTAACAATGACACCTGACCCCAGGCCTTGAGTCGAGAGTTTACTGCGATCATTCTCAACATACTTACGACTGTAGATGTTTACCACTGCAGGCGCTGCTCTTCGGACCGCTTGATTAAACGTCAACTCGACTGATGCGATATTAACAGGTTGAGGATCAAGCGCGGCAGGAATTACGTTGTTGCGCAAAGATGGAACCGCCAGTAATACCACTGCGGCAGTAGCCAAGCCTAAAAAGACAGAACGTAATAAAAAGCTGAGCATATCCTCTCCATGCGTGAGCGCCAAAATGGCATCGAAGATGAAGAATAGCATTACATTGAAAAATAACAAAAGGGCAGCACGTCATCGCGCTGCCCTTTTCATTAGTTATTGAGCGATAAGGAAAAGTGATCGAGCCTTATCACTCAGCATTATGCATCGAAAACCTTATTTTCTATCACTTTGAAAGTGGTTAACGAATGACAAGATAAATAGTACGTTCACCACGTTGAATATTAAGAGCCAGTACACCTTTGTGTTTCTCTACGATTGTACGAAGCTCGGCAAGGTTTTTCACTCGTTGACGGTTCACACCGATAATAATGTCACCTTGTTGTAATTGATATTGAGCTGCTGGAGAGTTATCTGCAACGCTCGATACTTTAACACCTTGAATTACATCACTTGGTGTTGTATTGCTTAACTCCGCACCTTTGAGTCCCTCATGTAATGTCTCCGCTTTAGCTTTCATATTCGTAGATTCGCCAAGCGTTACATCAAAGGTTTTATTCTTACCATCTCGAACCACACCTAATGTGATTTCTTTACCTGCGCCCAGTGTTGCCACTTTTGCGCGGAGCTCTGAGAAAGTATTAATCGCTTTGCCGTTCACCGATACAATTACGTCACCGGCTTTTAACCCTGCTTTATCGGCTGCGCTGTCCGGTACGACTTGACCAATAAAGGCCCCTTTACTCGACTCGTAACCCAATGCATCAGCTAGCTCAGAGGTTACTTCGCCACCTTGCACACCCAACATGCCGCGTTTGACTTCACCAAACTCTAGAATTTGATCAGTGAGGTTTTTCATCATGTTTGATGGAATCGCAAAGCCAATACCCACATTACCGCCGTTAGGGCCTAAAATCGCAGTATTAATACCGATCAGCTCACCATTAAGGTTGACCAATGCACCACCAGAGTTACCGCTGTTAATTGCGGCATCGGTTTGGATGAAGTTTTCGAAGTTTTCAACGTTTAAGCCACTGCGGCCAAGGGCTGAAACAATACCCGAAGTTACGGTTTGACCGAGCCCAAATGGGTTACCAATCGCAACCGTAAAGTCACCGACACGCAGTTTGTCGGAATCCGCGACTTTAATCTGCGTTAAGTTTTTCGCTTTCTCTAATTTAAGTAACGCAACATCGGCCATTTCATCACCGCCAACGAGCGTAGCGTCATACTCGCGCCCGTCAAAGAGGCGAACTCGAATCTCATCTGCCCCCTTGATCACGTGGTAGTTAGTGACAATATGGCCTTTCTTCGCATCAATAATGACACCAGAACCTAAACCTCTGAACGGGCGCTCTCGCCTTTGTTCCATAGGAAAGTCTGGGCCAAAGAAAAATTGAAATTGCTCGGGAATGCGGCTGGTTTGTACTTGTTTACCTTCTACAGCAATACTCACAACAGCTGGGGTCACCTTCTCAAGCATTGGTGCCAAGCTAGGTAACTGTTGGCCATCCACATTCAAAGGTAATGCGGCAGTGGCTTGAACTGGGGCAATAATCGAACCCAAACTCAGAGATAGAACGGTGAGCGCAAGCAGTGGTTTTTTCATCCAATAACTCCTCTTGAAACATGTCTGCCAAAAAGAAATATCCGAACGTTTCGTTCACTTTGTTAATAACTAATATAGGGTCTAGTTCGGATAATCAAAAGGGGAGGCAGTGCACATCCAAGTTAGAGCGAAGGTGAGGGGAAAAAGTTCAAAAAAGGGCCGATACAAATGTATCGGCCCTAGATAGAAGTAAGAGAGGATTATGATGCTTTTGCGGTTACCGCTTCGGGAGCATTAATGATTTCTTTCTCTTGATCCTTCAAAAGACCGGTGGCGCCATTAGCGTAGTCTTTTGGTTGTTCGTTAAACTCTGGTTGATCTTCTGCAATGGTTTCAGATGACATTGCCGTTTTCTTATCAAACGGGTTGTCTTGTTCTGGTAAGTTTGGCAAAAGCTCAGAAGAGGTCTTGGCCATATGTTGGTATAGCTTGGTGTAATCTTTACCTAGGGTGTCCAACATTTCTGCGGTTTGTGCAAAATGATCGACGAGCTCTTGACGTTGTTGCTCTAATTCAAACTTGGCCGCTTCAAGTTCTTTCTGCACAGACTTTTGTTTCTTGTATTCAGGGGTGGTTAGTCTACTAATGACTACGCCTACGATTGTACCGACCAGCAAACCCACAATGGCATAAATCCAAGGCATAACTGCTCCTTATAGTTGTTTTAACAAGTCTTTTACTACTTAGTTACACGCGGTGCTCGTCCATGTTACTATGGCTTGAACAGCCGATAAAGAAAAATAGCAGTATGTCTTCGGGGACTGATAACTACTTCTCTCTATTCTCAAAGTTGACCCCGAGGTAACCCTTTTCTCTATACCTCTATACGACTTAATACGATGACACCACTACAACAATATCAAAAAGACATAGCAGAACACGGGTTTCAGCGTGATGAAGCTCAGTATCAAGCGGTCGTTGCATTAGACAAGCTTTACCATGCTATCGTTGAATTTCAGTCAGCGCCTGTGCCTCAGCTTTCCAAATGGCAAAAGCTAATGGGGAAAAAAATCGACAAGCCTGAACCACCAAAAGGCCTTTACTTTTGGGGTGGGGTAGGTCGCGGTAAAACCTACCTTATGGACGCATTTTTTGATGCTTTACCGACCCAAAGAAAAATGCGCGTCCACTTCCATCGATTTATGTATCGAGTACATGATGAGTTGAAGCTGTTAGGTGATGTCGAAAATCCTCTATCAAAAGTGGCGGATAAATTTAAAGAAGAAGCAGATGTGGTTTGCTTTGATGAATTTTTTGTTTCCGACATTACTGATGCGATGATCCTTGCAACGCTACTTCAAGAAATGTTCAAGCGGCAGATGATCCTAGTCGCGACTTCAAACATCGAGCCGCAGAACTTATATCGTAACGGTTTGCAAAGAGTGCGCTTTTTGCCCGCTATCGATATGATTTTGGCACGTTGTGAAGTGTTGAATGTCGATAGTGGCGTTGATTATCGCTTAAGAACGTTAGAACAGGCTGAAATATACCATTACCCGCTTGATGAGCAGGCTAGCATAAACCTTAACAAATATTATCAGCAGCTGACTGGAGAGCGTCAGTTTGTTGCTCATCAAATCGAAGTTAACCACCGTCAACTAGCGGTGATTGAAGCAAGCGACGGGGTGCTGCATGCGTCGTTTGCTCAGTTGTGTCAAACTGCTCGCAGTCAAAATGACTACATTGAATTGTCTCGTATTTACCACACTGTATTACTGGCAGATGTTCAACAAATGAACCGAAAAATAGATGATGCGGCGAGACGCTTTATCGCGCTAGTCGATGAGTTTTACGAGCGCAATGTTAAGTTGATTATTTCTGCTGAAGTGCCAATGTCCGACTTATATACTGATGGGCAGTTAGAGTTCGAATTTAAGCGCTGTTTGTCTCGGCTTACTGAGATGCAAAGTCATGAGTATCTCGCGCGTGAACATTTGGCCTAGATCCAAAGGATTCTTAAAAAAGTGAAGAAAAAATTAGTGATTTGGCGCAAAAAAAGGTGATTTTTTCTTCGCTCTTCTCTATAATCCTGCGACCCACCGTTACTGCAGACCTGATTATCGAAGTTATTTCGAAATTGAAGGTCGAGAGTACCAACGACTCGAAGGGGTGATGACTGGGCTCTTAGACAGTGTGGGAGCACTATTGGGTGTTCCTTTAAAGTTTAAAATTTAATTAACGGGTTATTGTTAGCATGAAAACTTTCGTTGCTAAACCAGAAACTGTAAAACGCGACTGGTACGTTGTAGACGCTGAAGGTAAAACTCTTGGCCGTCTAGCAAGTGAAATTGCATCTCGCCTACGTGGCAAACATAAAGCTGAATACACTCCTCACGTTGACACTGGTGATTACATCATCGTTATCAACGCTGAGAAAGTTGCTGTAACTGGTAACAAAGCTAAGAACAAAGTGTACTACCGTCACTCTGAATTCCCAGGTGGTCTAAAATCTATCACTTTTGAAAAGTTGATCGATCGTAAACCTGAGATGGCTCTTGAGCTTGCAGTTAAAGGCATGCTTCCACGTGGTCCTCTAGGCCGTGCTATGTACCGTAAGCTAAAAGTTTACGCGGGCGCTGAGCACAACCATGTTGCTCAACAACCACAAGTACTAGACATCTAATTGGGGATTTCGAAAATGGCAGAGAATCAATACTACGGCACTGGCCGTCGCAAAAGCTCAGCTGCACGTGTTTTCATTAAACCAGGCAGCGGTAACATTGTAGTAAACAAGCGTAACCTTGACGAATACTTCGGTCGTCCAACAGCACGTATGGTTGTACAACAACCTCTAGAGCTAGTTGAACTAACTGAAAAGCTAGACCTTTACGTAACAGTTAAAGGCGGCGGTATTTCTGGTCAAGCTGGTGCTATCCGTCACGGTATCACTCGCGCGCTTATGGAATACGATGAGTCTCTACGTCCTGCTCTACGCGCAGCTGGCTACGTTACTCGTGACGCTCGTTGCGTTGAACGTAAGAAAGTTGGTCTACGTAAAGCACGTCGTCGTCCACAGTTCTCTAAGCGTTAATTTCCTCTTATCGGGAATTATGCTTTTCAGAGTTACTCTGGAAACTGTGTACCAAAAGCTCGGCTCTATGCCGGGCTTTTTTGTATTTAAAGCAACGAACAGCCTTCACTTATCATCACACTCCGAGCAGGCCTTCTTATTCGTCCTCTTCGTCGAAAGGTTGCCAGTGCCGTTTTATATGTGTGCCTTATTTAATCGCGACTCACCACGCTTTCTCTTGCGATGCAGCATAGATGTATTCATCAGCAAGAATGTCTTTGTATCTTATTCTTCCTGTAACATGTTTTAAAATGACTTACGCTCCTTTTTGAGCATTCTGCGTGCTACAAAATTGAAAATATAAACACAGTAAGCTGAACGCGTAATACGAAATATTTCTCTGTGTAATTAACTGAAAACTACCAAGATAAAAGGTTTTATCTGCTTTCAGCCGGGCTTCTATGTGGTGCTTTCTTGTTACAAATCACATCAATTTTTTATAATTCTGCCGCTTTTGTGACGACGCGAGCGATTTGCCTCACAAATGTTACAAAAAGGTAGCTTTATCTTGTCAAAAAGTAGGGTTTTCTTTATCATTTCCCTCCAATAAATAGAACTAAATTCATTATTTGTTAGCCATGCTCTTATAAGCGGAATAATAACGATCCAAAGGGAGCAAATGGGAGAATGTTTGGATGAGCAACGCGCCTTTAAATAACGGTCGCAGGCGTTTTCTAACCGCTACAACGGCAGTTGTTGGTGGGTTAGGGGCAGTCGCCGTCGCCGTGCCTTTTATCAAATCATGGAATCCGAGTGCTAAAGCCAAAGCGGCGGGCGCACCGGTGGAAGTGGATATAAGTAAAATTGAACCAGGTCAGCTGGTTCGTGTTGAGTGGCAGGGAAAACCTGTATGGATTGTTCGCCGCACTCAAAGCGTTCTGGATAACTTAAAATCGATCGGTGATAAGCTTCGCGATCCACAATCTGAAATGGAGCAGCAGCCTGAGTACGCTCAGAATGAGTTTCGTTCGATTAAGGAAGAGTTTTTCGTCGCAGTTGGTTTCTGTACCCACTTAGGTTGTTCACCAACCTATCTACCTGACTCTTTCTCAGAGCAGGTGCAGGGCGTAAGATCTGGCTTCTTCTGTCCTTGTCATGGTTCTAAGTTCGACATGGCTGGTCGAGTGTTCCAAGGAGTACCTGCTCCGTTGAACCTTGTCGTTCCTAAGCACATGTATTTGAGCGATACCAAACTCATTGTGGGTGTTGATGAGGGAGATGCATAATGCAAGCAATGTTAGATTGGGTTGAAAAGCGTATTCCTGCAATGAATGCTTATAAAAAGCATTTGTCTGAATACCCAATGCCTAAGAACTTCAACTTTTGGTACCTTTTCGGTTCTCTGGCGATGCTGGTTCTTGTTAACCAAATCCTAACGGGTATTTGGCTAACGATGAACTATGTTCCTTCAGGTGACGGTGCATTTGCGTCTATCGAATACATTATGCGTGATGTAGAGTACGGTTGGCTTCTGCGTTACATGCATTCCACTGGCGCGTCAGCGTTTTTCGTTGTTGTGTATCTTCACATGTTCCGTGGTTTGATCTACGGTTCATACCAAAAACCTCGTGAACTGTTGTGGATCTTCGGTATGTTGATCTTCCTAGTTCTCATGGCTGAAGCGTTCATGGGTTACCTACTTCCATGGGGTCAGATGTCATACTGGGGTGCGCAGGTAATCATTTCCCTGTTTGGTGCTATTCCTGTTATCGGTGATGACCTAACGCTTTGGATTCGTGGTGACTACATCATCTCTGGTGCAACGCTAAACCGTTTCTTCGCACTACACGTTATTGCACTGCCTATCGTTTTGCTTCTTCTTGTTGTTCTGCACGTATTGGCGCTGCACGAAGTAGGCTCAAACAACCCGGATGGTATCGAAACTAAGCTGCCAAAAGGCTCAATGGGCGACGATTACAAAACGCAATTCAAGTTCCACGATTACTATACGAAGAAATATGACATCATTGATTCGATTCCTTTCCATCCGTACGGCACGGTTAAGGACTTGGTCGGTGTCGCTGGTTTCTTGTTCTTCTTCTGTTACGTGCTGTTCTTTAACCCAGAAATGGGTGGGTACTTCCTTGAGCCGCCTAACTTTGAAGCTGCAAACCCACTGAAGACACCAGAGCATATTGCTCCGGTATGGTACTTCACGCCGTTCTACGCAATCTTACGTGCGGTTCCAGACAAACTATTAGGTGTTATCCTAATGGGCGCGTCAATTGCAGTGCTGTTTGTTCTACCTTGGTTGGATCGTTGTAAAGTTCGTTCATACCGTTACCGTAGCAAACTTCATCTATTGAATATTGTACAGTTCACTATCGCCTTTATCGCTCTGGGTATTTTAGGTGCGTTACCTGCGACACCAACGTACACACTACTATCTCAGATCTTTAGCTTGTGTTACTTCATGTTCTTTGTGTTGCTGTTCTTCTACAGCAAAAATGAAGCAACCAAACCATTACCAGAGAGGGTGACATTCAAATGAAGAAGTGGATTGTAATTCTATTTGCTATGTTGCCATCACTAGCGATGGCAGCTGGGGCCAATGTTCCGCTGGATAAAGCGAATGTTGACCTTACGGATAAAGCTTCGCTACAAAACGGCGCGAAGTTGTTCATGAACTACTGTTTTGCTTGTCACTCTACGCAATACCAGCGTTACGAGCGTGTAGCAACAGACTTGGAAATTCCAACAGACTTAATGAAAGAAAACCTGATTTTCAATCCTGAAGCGAAAATCGGTGATCTAATGGTCAATGCTATGCCACCGAAGCAAGCGGCAAACTGGTTTGGTGCTCCACCACCAGATCTTACGTTGGTTGCACGAGTTCGTGGTGCTGATTGGTTATACACTTACTTACGCTCTTTCTATGTTGATCCATCTCGTCCATTCGGCGTGAACAACATCGTCTTCCCGAGTGTTGGTATGCCGCATGTACTTGAAGAGCTACAGGGCATCCCGACGCCGATTTACGATACGAAAATCGTAGATGGCGAAGAAGTACAAGTTGTTGTTGGTACTGAAACCGATGGCACGGGTGAGCTGAGTGAAGGCGAATATGACAAAGCGGTTGGCGATCTCGTTAACTTCTTAGTTTATTCAGGTGACCCAGTGCAGCTTGAGCGTCATGCTTTAGGCTGGTGGGTAATGGGCTTCTTAGTGCTTCTAACCATCGTTGTTGTGATGCTCAAGAAAGAGTATTGGCGCGATGTGCATTAATTGTGCTAAAATACCGTGCTAATTCCCAATTTTAATTGATGTACAATGGAGGCTTAGCCTCCATTGTTTTTATTTGTAAGTGTACTGGAGGGCTCCATGGCTGTAGCTGCCAATAAACGTTCTGTGATGACTCTTTTCTCAAGTGCATCAGATTTGTATAGCCATCAGGTTCGCATTGTACTAGCTGAAAAAGGCGTAAGTGTTGAAGTTGAGCTTGTTGACGAAGCAAAACTTCCTGCTGAGCTTGTTGAGCTAAACCCATATAAATCAGTGCCAACTCTTGTTGACCGTGAGCTAGCTCTTTACGATTCAAAAATCATCATGGAGTACTTGGACGAGCGTTTCCCTCATCCACCTCTAATGCCGGTTTACCCTGTTGCTCGTGGCAACAGCCGCTTGATGATGTACCGTATCGAACGCAACTGGTATTCACTCGCTGAAAAAGTGATGAAAGGTAATGCGGAAGAATCAGAAAAAGCACGCACAAAGCTGCGTAATGATCTTCTGACGTTAGCGCCAATTTTTGCTGAATATGAGTACTTCATGAGCGAAGAATTCAGCTTGATCGATTGTTACCTAGCTCCACTATTGTGGCGTTTGCCTCAACTTGGTATCGATCTTGTTGGCCCTGGTTCAAAAGAAATCAAGGTATACATGAACCGCGTATTTGAACGTGATTCGTTCCTTGCTTCTTTGACTGAAGCTGAACGTGAAATGCGCCTAGTTCGCTAAGCGATTTAAAACACGTTATGGATATTGCAAAAATGACTGCTCGCCGCCCGTATATGCTTCGCGCATTTTACGACTGGTTAGTAGACAATGACTTGACTCCTCACTTGGTTGTGGATGCAACAATGCCAGGGGTGCGTGTCCCGGTTGAATTTATTCAAGATGGTCAAATTATTTTGAATATTGCGCCACGTGCAGTGGGTAATCTTGAGTTAGGTAATGATGCGATTACCTTCCATGCTCGCTTTAGCGGTCGTCCGCACTCAGTGATCGTGCCTGTGTATGCTGTTCAAGCTATTTATGCACGTGAGAATGGTGCTGGTACTATGTTTGAACCAGAAGAAGCGTACACTCACATCGAAGAAGAAGCGATGACCGAGGAAGAATCATCCCCATCGTTCACAACGGTTAGCGATGAGCCTTCTGAGTTAGTTTCTGATTCAGATGCCGAAGAGGACGATGCTCCTCGACCAAAAGGCAAACCAAGCTTAAGAGTGATTAAATAATAAAAAAGCAGCGTTACGCTGCTTTTTTCTTTTTAACTTGTTGAAGATGATTTCAAGCCAGACTTTGGAAATTACTCACTAATCGTAAAGACTTCGACGTTCTTTTCACTTTCTGTACTTGCCTCACTTTCTATTGTTTGTACACCGTCACTCGGTAAGTCTACTTCAACAGGCTCCATTTCGCCGTATTGGAACCCTTTAATGACTTGTTTTACGCCTGAGATATTACGCGCGATTTCTGTCGCTCGATCGCCTTGCTCTGGCGTGACATAACCAAACAGAAAAACGTCGCCATCTTCGGTGATCACTTTAACCTTAACACCATTAAGCTCAGAATCAGTAAGCAAAGCTGACTTTACTTTGGTTGTGATCCAGCTGTCATTGCTAATCTGGGTAACAGTGAGTGGCTCTTTTTGTTTGATTTGATTGTGTATGACTTTTACACCACTAACTTCTCGAGCCCTTCGCTCTAAAGCAAGGATAAGGTCTTGTGTCGGAGCTTGTCCCATAAGGACTACAGTCCCATTATATGAACTGGCAACGACACGAACTTCACCTTTAAACGGTGCTTTATTGCCGATCGCCGCAACTTCGAATTCGATGTTATTGTCCTGCCAGATTTGTTTTGTCGTGCGTGTGTCCGTGACAATATTCGCTGTGGTTGCTGCACCTGCGATAAACAAACCTGCGCAACCACTTAAACTCAATGCTGTTAATAAGATAACAAGGCTACGTATCATAATTCTGACTCTCAGTCTTGGTTACTCTTCGTGAGCAGGGAAAAGCACTTGGTCAATAAGATCACAAAGGCAATGGAGTGTTACCATATGTACTTCGTGAATACGTGCAGTGCGGTGTGATGGAATACGAATTTCGACGTCGTTCTCACCGAGCAGTCCTGCCATCTCTCCGCCATCTTTTCCTGTTAGCGCGATAATCGTCATGTCTCGAGTTACGGCTGCTTCCATCGCTTTGATAATATTTTTACTGTTACCGCTAGTCGACATGGCAAGCAAAATGTCGCCTGGTTGACCAAACGCTCGTACCTGTTTTGAGAAGATTTCCTGGTAGTGGTAATCGTTGGCCACTGCGGTTAGGGTGGTATTATCGGCGGTTAAGGCCATTGCTGGTAGGCTAGGGCGCTCAGTTTCAAAACGGTTTAAAAGACAAGAAACAAATTGTTGAGCGTTTGAAGCACTGCCGCCATTACCACAACATAAAATTTTATTGCCATTAAGCAGGCTCGACACCATCGCTTGAGCTGCATGAGTAATGGCATCAGGCAGCGCCTCTGCTGCTGCGATTTGAATTTGAATACTTTCTGTAAAGCTGTCTTTAATGCTGTCTAGCATCGCTTATCCTTCAGAGATTGCGTTTTCTATCCAGTTGATATCTCGCCCATCATCATGAATGGCGATGACATCAAATCGATAATCGATATTGTGTTTTAAGCGCTTTTGTTGGCTAAGCCAAACTTGTGCGGTTTTGACTAGCTTGCGCATTTTAGCGTGCGTCACCATTTCTGCTGCCGAGCCAAAGTGATTGTTCTTACGGTATTTGACTTCAACAAACACAATAGTTTCACCTTGTTGGAAGATTAAATCAATCTCACCGACCTTAGTCAGAAAATTTTGTTCAATAAAGTTTAAGCCCTGGCGTTGTAAATATTGCTTCGCCAGAGCTTCATATTGATTTCCGATTTGGCGCTTGCTAAAGAGCCCCACGCTCAGCCCAGCTTAGCTCACGCTGTACAACACAATTATTGTCGATACTTAAAATACCGGTTTGGCCGCCAACTGAGTAGCCCGGAACGACCTTCATTTGTGGCAGCTCCCCAATCAATTTATACGCATCCATACCCAGTGCTTTCAAACGTTTTTCCATGTTAGATTGCTCTGACCACAACTCGTTCATTTCAGCGGTCACGCTAGGGTCTGGGTCAATCAGTAATGGGATATCGCTGTAGATGATGCCTGTTAGATCTTCGTAAGTCGCGCCGCCACTGTTGCTACGCGAGCTAGAGAAAATTTGAGGAGCTTTGGCGTCTGGGTTAATCGCTACCTCAATAAATGGCTTGATCAAAGTCAGTTCCGTGCTTCTAGCAACAATATAAACCGCATCGACATCACGACGGCTACGTGGCTGTGTTTCAAGCTTGATACGCATTAGTGATTGCATCTGAGCAATACGTTGTTTGCTTTCTTGCAGACCAAATACTTCATTGATGTCTTTTTGAAGTTGGCGCTTGTCGCCAAAATAACTTGCTGCGACTTTATTAGAGCTGTACTTGCGCCATTCTTTGTTGAACGCTTCAGTTACGCGCTCACCAAAGCTGCCCTTTGGTGCCAGGATCAGAGGGAAGTTATAGCCTTCGCTGAACAAGTGTTTCGCTGCTTGTGCGGCTTCTTGTTCTGGTGATAATGCCAAGTAGCAAATATTGCTATCTGGTTGCACATCTTCGGGAATATTTAGCGCAAGGGCTGGAATCGTAGGACCATTTTCTGAGCCATCCATGGTTGTGTGCAATAGCTCAACGTTTTCTTTTTCTAGGGGACCAACAACAAAGTCGATGTTTTCATTGATCAAACGTTGTTTAATTTGGTCGGCGTTATACGCATTAGTGTCTATTACCGTGAGGGTAGCGCTTGGATCACGGTTACGATCATTCATCATCGCAAACACAAAACCATCACGAATTAATTGCGCTTGTGGCGAGAATTTACCAGTAAGCGGCAGTAACAAAGCGGTGTTGTTTGGTTTAACGATGTCTAGAGAGAGAATGTTTTGAATCTCTTCTGGTGTGTAGATAGCGGCTGGGTGCGATGGGTTCTCGTTTAACCAGCGTTCTAGGGTATTTTTTAGTTGAGATAAGTTGCCCGACAACGTTTTCGCATAAATAGCGAGTTGTAGCCAACCATCCAAAACATCTTCATTTGGCTCTGTTTCTAATGAGGTCAGTTCGTACTCGGAATAGCTGCCAAAGTTCATCCAAATACGGCTAGAAATCTCTCTCTGCTCCGCGGACGATGCATATTGGCTAAATGCAACCAGTTGGCGGTTTGCCTCAAACGCTTGGTTAAGACCTTGATAAGCGTCGGCACGCATCAAGTAATAGTCTTTCCATTGCTCATTTGGTAACTTCCACCAAGGTTTAAAATTCAACAATTGCAGCAACTGAGAGTAATTACCCTGTTTTTGCTGTATGGTCGCACGCGCTAGTTGCCACTCTGCTTGCTGAACTTCGGTTAACTGTTGACGAGCCAGGCGCTTGATCAACATTTCTGCTTGATCAAACTGGTTTGCTTGAATCGCGGCTTTGGTTGCCATGATCAACCAGTCATTTTGTAAACTGCCTTCCGTGCTATCAGCTTGGATCATATAGTTCTGAACAGACTGAGTAGGCTCAAGTGTTACATCAACGCCATCAGGCTGTCTTGGACCTGAAGAACAGGCGGCGAGCGTAATTGCTAGTGCAACAGGAGTAAGTATGCGTGGTACACTGAGTCTCTTATGGTTAATCATTGCCGTGAGTTCTCTATAATTTTGTACAAAATTGTCTCTATATTAATCGTTGAAGTGATGGTAAACAAATGACAGATAAAAATAAGTTGCCGAATGAGGGGCCAACTCTCTATATCGTACCGACTCCAATCGGAAATTTAGCGGATATCACCCAACGTGCTATCGAAATTCTGTCGACTGTGGACATCATTGCCGCTGAGGATACTCGACATACGGGCAAATTACTGTCTCACTTCAATATTCAAACCAAAACTTTTGCTCTACATGACCACAATGAGCAGCAAAAAGCACAAGTTTTGGTAGAAAAGCTGCTTTCCGGTCAGTCTATCGCATTAGTTTCTGACGCTGGTACGCCACTTATCAGCGACCCAGGATACCATTTGGTGACAAAATGTCGTCAAGCGGGCGTTAGAGTTGTGCCTCTTCCAGGTGCTTGTGCGGTCATTACGGCGTTAAGTGCCTCTGGCTTGCCATCGGATCGCTTTAGCTTCGAAGGTTTTTTACCACCGAAAAGCAAAGGTCGTAAGGATAAATTCCTAGAGATTGCTTCGGTAGAGCGTACGTGTATTTTTTACGAGTCACCGCACCGTATTTTAGACTCTCTACAAGACATGTTAGACGTTCTTGGCCCAGATAGAGAAGTTGTGTTGGCAAGAGAGCTAACAAAAACCTTTGAAACCATTCAAGGCATGCCGTTAGGTGAGCTGATTGAATGGGTGAAAAGTGACGATAACCAACAGCGTGGTGAAATGGTATTGTTGGTACATGGCCATCGTGAAACAACAGACGACTCACTACCTGAAGATGCTTTACGCACGTTAGGCATTTTGACCAAAGAGCTGCCTTTGAAAAAAGCAGCTGCTTTGGTGGCAGAAATACATAACTTGAAGAAGAATGCGTTATATAAATGGGGCTTAGAAAACTTAGACTAAGTGCCGCTAGCGAGATAAATGGTCAATGAGGGCTGATGTTTAGGCATCGGCCTTTTTATTATCTATTTTTGGCACCTTGACTAAAAAGTCATCACTTAGTGCATTCATTTCATCATATCTGTGATCTAACTAGACTCTGAAGTGAGAACTCTATACAATCCGCCCTCGGAGCTGACTGGGTAGTCGCTGCTTTGTTGATGTCCTTCGGGAGACTGACGTCGAAGTCCCTTTGGGAGACTGACGTTGACGTCCTTCGGGAGACTGACAAAGGGGAGGAAAGTCCGGGCTTCATAGAGCAAGGTGCCAGGTAACGCCTGGGGGGCGCAAGCCTACGACAAGTGCAGCAGAGAGAAGACCGCCGATGGCCTTAGGGCACAGGTAAGGGTGAAAGGGTGCGGTAAGAGCGCACCGGACGACTAGCAATAGTTCGTAGCAGGGTAAACTCCACCTGAAGCAAGACCAAATAGGCCTCCACATTGCGTTGCTCGCGTAAGGAGGCGGGTAGGTTGCTCGAGCCAGTGAGTGATTGCTGGCCTAGACGAATGGCTACCGCCGCGCAAGCGGAACAGAACCCGGCTTATGTGTCGGCTCCACCTATTCGAGACCCATCTCTACTTCGGTAGTGATGGGTTTTTTGCATTTAATTGACGCAAACTATGTCATTACCAATAAACTTGGCGTAAATCACGTCTAACTTTAGACTTGTGGTGGCGATGATGTAGGAAATCAGTACACTAAAGAATCGCTTCAAGATCATTCAACGAGAAAGCTATGACCGAAACCTTCCAACATATTTCCGTGTTATTAAATGAATCCATTGATGGCTTAGCTATCAAACCAGACGGCGTCTATATTGATGGAACATTTGGCCGTGGCGGTCACAGCCGGACAATTCTATCTAAACTCGGTGAAAATGGCCGACTGTACAGTATCGACCGTGACCCTCAAGCGATCGCTGAGGCAGGCAAAATCAATGACCCTCGCTTCACCATTATTCATGGTCCATTTTCTGGTATTGCTGAGTATGCTGAAGAGTATGGGCTAGTTGGAAAAGTGGATGGTGTTCTGCTGGATTTAGGCGTTTCTTCTCCTCAGTTAGACGACGCAGAGCGTGGCTTTAGCTTTATGAAAGACGGTCCGCTAGATATGCGTATGGACCCGACATCAGGTGTTCCAGTATCTCAATGGTTGATGGAAGCAGACCTCGATGATATCACTTGGGTCATTCGTGAGTTTGGGGAAGATAAACATGCGCGCCGTATTGCAAAAGCGATTGTTGCCTACCGTGAAGACGAAGAAAATGAGCCAATGGTTCGCACTGGTCAGCTGGCAAAATTGATTTCAGATGCCGCACCGAAAAGTTTTAAAGAGAAAAAACACCCTGCGACTCGTGCTTTCCAGGCTTTTCGTATTTACATCAACAGTGAGTTAGAAGAAATTGATACGGCACTTAAAGGCGCGGCGAGCATTCTGGCTCCTGAAGGCCGTTTATCTGTGATTAGCTTCCACTCTCTGGAAGACCGTATGGTCAAACGTTTTATCCGTAAAGAGAGCAAAGGGCCTGAAGTGCCACACGGTATTCCAATGACGGAAGAGCAAATTCGTGCTCTTGGTAGTGCGAATATGAAAGCGGTGAGCAAAGCGATTAAGCCAAGCAAACAAGAAATTGAAATGAACCCTCGCTCGCGCAGCTCTGTGTTAAGAATTGCGGAAAAGCTTTAATTATTATGACGAAACCCACTCCTAATCTTGCTAAGTTGATTGCGACGGATCTCCTCACCGTTGGTCGCTGGCCATTACTGTTGTTGCTATTGATCGTGGCATCGGCAATGGGAGTGGTATTTGCTACCCACCATGCGCGTCAAGCGATTACCGAGAAAGACCATACGTTGGTTGAACGAGAACGATTAGATAGCGAATGGCGTAACTTAATGTTGGAAGAAACTGCCCTCGCGGAACACAGTCGTGTTCAAGACCTTGCCAAAAAAGAACTTGAAATGAAACGACCTGATGGCGATAAAGAAGTGGTTGTCACGCTCAAATGATTAGAAAAAAATCCAACACGAAACAAGCCAATAAGCGTAAACCTGTAGCAAAAGAGAAAGCGGCTACGGGGGATAAGAAAACCGATAACAAAGCAGTGAAAGTGGCGGTCGAAGAATCTTTCTTGATTCGTTGGCGCTTCCATCTATTACTGTTTTTTGTTTTTTGTGCATTTGCCCTTTTGGTGGCACGCGTAGCCTACATCCAAATCATTGAGCCAGATAACCTGATTAAACAAGGTGACCTACGTTCGGTTCGTGTTAAATCCATTCCTTCTGCTCGCGGTATTATTTCGGATCGAAATGGTGAGCCGCTTGCTGTCAGTGTACCGGTTGAGGCGGTTTGGGCAGATCCTGCCACGATATTTAAAGAAAACGCGTTAAGCCAGACCAAAAGTTGGCATGCATTAGCGGATGTTCTTGGTATTGACCGACAAGGGTTAATAGACAAAATCAAGCGCAATGAAAAACGCCGCTTTATCTACTTGCAGCGCCAGGTCAGTCCGGCCATGGCGAACTATATTCGTGAGCTAAAGCTGCCAGGTGTTGGCCTTAAGTCGGAATCTCGTCGTTATTATCCTGCAGGTGAGGTTAGTGCTCACTTAGTCGGTGTAACAGGCATTGACGGGCATGGCCTAGAAGGTGTGGAGCGTAGCTACGATGAGTGGCTCACTGGCGCGGCGGGTAAGAAAACTATTCGTAAAGACCGTTATGGTCGTGTTGTGGAAAACATTGCTTGGCAAGACAAGCAAGAAGGTAAATCACTTCAGTTAACCATCGATCAGCGCCTACAGGCGATTGCGTATCGTGCGATTAAGCAAGCCGTTGCGGACCACCGCGCCACTTCAGGTTCCGTTGTCATGTTGGATGTAAAAACGGGCGCCGTATTGGCCATGGTTAATGCTCCTTCTTACAACCCTAACAATCGTAGCGATTGGCAAAGCTATCAAATGCGTAACCGAGTGATCACGGACTCAATGGAGCCCGGTTCGACCATTAAGCCTTTCGTTATTTTAGCCGCCTTAGAAAATGGGATAGCCGATAAAGATACCATCGTAGATACCGGTAATGGTGTCCTACGTTTAGGTGGTAGTCGAGTCAGAGATGTCTCTCGCGTAGGCAAAGCGAGCTTGACCACGATCCTTAAAAAGTCGAGTAATATCGGTGTGACGAAGCTAGCAATGCAAATGCCGGTAGAGGCGCTTCTTGGGCTGTACAGTTCAGTGGGTTTTGGTGAGCTTTCTGGCCTAAACCTAGTTGGGGAAGTGACGGGTATTTTTCCTACACGAACTCGTTGGTCGCCAATTGAGCGCGCCACGATTGCGTTTGGTTACGGTCTATCAATTACACCAATCCAGCTAGCCCATGCTTATGCGACGCTTGGAAACCTTGGCAAATACGAGCCTATTCATATTATTGAAAGCAATGATCATGACATGTCACGTCAAGTGGTGAGTGCGAAGTATGCGCGTCAAGTATTAGACATGTTGGAAACCGTAACTCAAAAAGGGGGCTCGGCTCGCAGAGCGGCAGTTCCTGGTTATCGAGTGGGAGCGAAAACAGGTACATCACGTAAAGCTTCTGCTGGCGGGTACAGCGACGAGTACATCACCTACACGGCTGGGCTTGCTCCGGTTAGCGATCCGCGAATTGCTTTGGTGGTGATCGTAAACGAGCCTCAAGGTGATGACTACTATGGTGGTTCGGTAGCGTCTCCTGTCTTCTCTGAAATCATGAAAGGCGCGCTACAAATACTCAATGTTGCACCTGACGAAAACAAATTCCAACAGTAAGCCCTGTGGTTTACTGAGCAAACAAAATTAAGAAAACCTGAGCCAAAGCTCGGAGAACAAATATGACTAAAGCCATCAGTATGGACGTGCTGCTTTCCCCTTGGGTGGATTGCCCTAGCTTATCGTCCGTTCTTGTTTCTGAATTGGAGCTCGACAGCCGAAGAGTTCAACCTGGAACCACGTTTGTAGCAGTGATTGGCCATGTTGTGGATGGGCGTAAATTCATTGCCTCTGCAATTGAGCAAGGTGCAAATGCAGCCCTGGCGCAAGCCTGCGATGTCAAAACACATGGTACGGTGGAAATCATTGATGATGTTCCCGTCATTTACATTGATAGGTTGGACCAACGTTTATCCGCAATTGCTGGAAAGATCTATGCTTACCCTGATATGGATTTGATTGGTGTCACCGGCACCAACGGCAAAACCACCATTACCCAGTTAATAGCGCAATGGCTAGAACTGCTTGACCATAAAGCGGCGGTAATGGGAACAACAGGAAATGGCTTCCTCAATAACTTGCAACAAGCTGCGAATACAACGGGGAATGCCGTTGAAATTCAGAAAACGCTCTCCTCTCTCGCAAATCAACAAGCCACATACACCGCGCTAGAAGTATCTTCTCATGGCCTGACGCAAGGTCGTGTCAAAGCATTATCATTTGCGGCGGGCGTGTTTACTAACTTAAGTCGTGACCACTTAGATTATCATGGCACGATGGAAGAGTATGCCAATGCAAAGCTTGGGTTGTTCACGCAACACCAATGTGAACGTGCCATTATCAATGTTGATGATGAAGTCGGTCATCAATGGGCGTCGCAGTTAAGTAATGCGATCGCTGTCTCGCTCAAGCCGAACACTGAATTTGAAAGCGCAATTTGGGCGACGGAAGTCAGTTACGCGGAATCAGGGATTACTATTAAGTTCGATGGTAAATTTGGCTCAGGTGAATTGCACGCGCCTTTGATTGGTGAGTTTAATGCAACCAACTTAATGCTCGCTTTTGCGACCTTATTAAGCTTAGGTAAAGAGAAACAAGCGTTACTCGAAACCGCAGGTCAACTGCAACCTGTACTCGGCCGAATGGAGTTATTCCAAACTGAGGATCGTGCCAAAGTCGTGGTCGATTATGCCCATACTCCTGATGCTTTAGAAAAAGCGCTGCAAGCTTTACGAGTTCATTGTGAAGGCCAGCTGTGGGCTATTTTTGGCTGCGGTGGCGATCGCGATGCAGGTAAGCGCCCAATGATGGCGGAAATTGCAGAGCGTCTAGGTGACAGAGTGGTGTTGACTGACGATAACCCACGCAGCGAAGATCCGGTTCAGATTGTGAAAGACATGTTAGCTGGGCTGTCAAAACCTGCTGAAGCGATTGTTCAGCATGACCGCTTCAAAGCACTGTCTTATGCCATTGAAAATGCTTCGCCAAACGACATTATCTTGTTAGCAGGGAAGGGCCATGAAGATTATCAGATTCGTAATGGCGAAACGATTCATTACTCCGACCGTGAGTCCGCAATGCAACTTTTAGGATTGACCTCATGATCAAAGTAACGTTATCTCAAATTGCAGACATCACTCGTGGCAAGCGATTCGGCGACGATCTACTTATCGACGCGGTTTCTACTGATACACGAACGATTGATCGTGGGGCTCTATTTGTCGCGTTAGTAGGGGAGCGCTTTGACGCGCACAACTTTTGCCAACAAGCGGTAGATGCAGGTGCCGGTGCTTTACTCGTAGAAAAACGCTTAGATGTGAATGTGCCGCAAATTGTGGTGTCGGATACCAAACTTGCCTTGGGTGAGTTTGCTTCTTGGGTGCATCAAGCATGCAAAACACCTACCGTTGCCATCACCGGAAGTTGCGGTAAAACTACCGTAAAAGAAATGGTTGCGAGTATCCTGCAATTGAAAGGCAAAGTGTTATTCACGGCGGGTAACTTCAATAATGATATTGGTGTTCCGTTGACATTATTGCGCTCACAGCAGGATGATGATTATGCCGTGATTGAGCTTGGTGCTAACCATATAGGTGAAATTGCTTACACGACTCAGTTAGTAAAACCAGATATCGCGTTAGTGAACAATGTAGCCGCCGCTCACCTTGAAGGCTTTGGTTCTATCGATGGCGTGAAACAAGCCAAAGGTGAAATCTACCAAGGCCTTTCAGCTGGTGGTATTGCGATTGTTAACCTAGACAGCAATGGTGAAGCCAAGTGGGATGAAGTGTTAGCAGATAAGAAAGTCATTACTTTTTCACAAAGTAATACTGATGCAGACTTCTTCGCTTCTAACATCGTATTGAACGCCGAAGGTGAAGCAAGCTTTGACTTACATATCGCAGCAAGCTCACAAGAAATTGAACTGTCTCTGGGTATTATAGGTCAACACAACGTTGCGAATGCGATCGCTGCTTCTATTATTGCGTTACGAATGGGCGCCACATTAGAAGAGGTTCGTGCTGGCCTTAAACATTTGAACAAAGTGAAAGGTCGCGTCGAGGTTGAAGCGCTGAGCGAAAAGATAAAATTGATTGACGACAGCTACAACGCGAGCGTACCAGCCATGAAAGCGGCAGTTGATTTATTGGCCGCTTTCCCAGGTCAACGCTGGCTGATTTTAGGTAATATGGCGGAATTGGGCGAGGAAAGTCTTGCACTTCATCGTCAAGTCGGGGAACATGCTGCCCCACAAAAATTTGAACATGTTCTCACATATGGTGCAGACGCCAAGGTGATCAGTGATCTTTGCCAAGGCATTCATTTTGAGACGCACCAAGAGATGATTGAATACATCAAGCAGCATCTAGACCAAGCCGTTCCTGAAAACCATACGATGTTGGTGAAAGGAGCGAACGGTGCACGTATGTTTGAAGTCGCTGCTGCTTTGAAGGAGTATTATTAATGATTATTTGGCTTGCCGAGCTGCTACAGCCATACCTGTCTTTTTTCCGATTGTTTGAATACTTGTCTTTTCGAGCAATCCTAAGCGTATTAACCGCTCTAGGTCTGTCATTATGGATGGGACCAATCATGATCAAGCGTTTGCAAATGCTGCAAATTGGTCAGGTAGTGCGTAACGAAGGTCCTGAATCTCACTTTAGTAAGCGTGGTACCCCAACAATGGGCGGTATCATGATCTTAGCGGCCATCTCAATCACGATTTTGCTATGGACAGACTTATCCAACCCTTACGTATGGGCGGTACTGACAGTCTTACTTGGCTACGGTGCGGTCGGATTTGTTGATGATTATCGTAAAGTGGTACGAAAAAATACCGATGGTTTGATCGCGCGTTGGAAGTACTTCTGGCAATCGTTGATCGCGTTTGTCGTGGCTTTTGCATTGTACGCTTACGGTAAAGACACTGCAGCCACTCAGCTCGTGGTGCCATTTTTTAAAGACATCATGCCGCAACTTGGTTTGATGTACATTATCCTGACTTACTTTGTGATTGTCGGTACGAGTAACGCGGTTAACCTGACCGATGGTCTAGACGGTTTGGCAATCATGCCAACGGTTCTTGTTGCTGCAGGCTTCGCGGTTATTGCATGGGCGACGGGTAACGTTAACTTCTCTGAATACCTTCATATTCCATACTTACCACATGCTTCTGAGTTGGTTGTCGTATGTACAGCAATCGTAGGTGCAGGCCTTGGTTTCTTGTGGTTTAACACTTACCCAGCACAAGTGTTCATGGGTGATGTCGGCTCACTAGCGCTTGGCGGTGCATTGGGCACCATTGCTGTTCTAGTTCGTCAAGAGTTGGTGTTGGTGATCATGGGTGGCGTATTTGTGATGGAAACGCTATCAGTCATCCTACAGGTAGGTTCTTACAAATTACGTGGTCAGCGCATTTTCCGTATGGCACCAATTCACCACCACTACGAATTGAAAGGTTGGCCAGAACCTCGCGTAATCGTGCGCTTCTGGATTATTTCTATGGTTCTTGTTCTGATTGGTCTTGCGACATTGAAAGTGCGTTAATCGCACTTTCCAAGAATAAGATTTACAGTGTGATCAAATATGGAACGTTGGCAAAACATACATAGTGTTGTCGTCGTAGGGCTCGGTATTACCGGGCTCTCTGTCGTTAAACACCTAAGAAAAAATCAGCCACAACTTGTGGTCAAAGTCATTGATACTCGTGTAAACCCTCCAGGTGCAGAGCGCTTGCCGGAAAGTGTTCAACTGCATAGTGGTGGTTGGAATACAGACTGGCTTTCTGACGCGGATCTTATCGTGACCAACCCTGGTATTGCGCTAGCGACACCAGAGATCCAAGCCGTATTAGCAAAAGGTACGGCAGTAGTAGGTGATATCGAGTTATTCGCTTGGGCGGTGCAGAAACCGGTGATTGCGATTACGGGCTCAAACGGTAAGAGCACAGTAACCGACCTCACAGGTGTGATGGCTAAGGCTGCAGGTTTGGATGTTGGCGTTGGTGGTAACATCGGTGTGCCTGCACTGGATTTGTTAGAACAAGACGCAGACCTATATGTACTCGAACTCTCGAGCTTCCAGTTAGAAACGACGTCAAGCTTAAAGCTCAAAGCCGCTGCGTTTCTGAATCTTTCTGAAGATCATATGGATCGTTATCAAGGCATGTCTGACTATCGACAAGCTAAGTTGCGTATTTTTAACCATGCTGCTCTTGCAGTCGTGAACCGTGATGATCAAGAAACCTTCCCAGACGCAGAGATGCCATTGGTGACATTTGGCAGCGACAATCAGGACTTTGGTCTCGAGGTGGATGGCAACCGTACTTGGCTGCTCGATCACGGTCAACGAGTTGTCGCAAGTGATGAGCTTAAGTTGGTTGGTAAGCACAACTTATCTAACGCTCTGGTTGCTTTAGCGCTATTAAAAGCTGCGGACGTAAACTATCACAAAGCATTGAATGCACTTAAAAATTACACGGGACTGACACACCGATGCCAGGTGGTTGCGGATAATCAAGGCGTCAAATGGGTGAATGACTCTAAAGCAACTAATATTGCCAGCACTATGGCTGCGCTATCTGGTTTGGAATCGACAGGCAAGCTCTACTTACTCGTTGGTGGTGTTGGCAAAGGTGCTGACTTCTCGCCATTAAAACCGATCTTCGCGACGCTTAACTTGCAACTGTGTTGCTTTGGCGCTGATGGCGATGAATTTATGCCACTGCATGAATCTGCAATACGTTTCGACACTATGGAAGATGTGATTCAACAAGTATCTTCGCAGTTAAAACCAGGTGATATGGTGATGCTGTCTCCTGCATGTGCTAGCTTTGATCAATTCGACAACTTTATGGCAAGAGGTGATGCTTTCGCTGCTCTTGCTCAGAAATATGCATAATTAAAGGTTACACACTTCGTGGGTTTAGGTAACGTTAAACGCAGTATTGGCAATTGGCTCAAGCATCCAGCCCCAGAGGCGATGTTTGATCGTCAGTTAGTGTGGATTGCACTGGGTTTGATGTTGACTGGTTTGGTCATGGTAACCTCTGCATCATTTCCAATCAGCTCTCGATTAACGGAACAGCCGTTCCACTTTATGTTTCGTCATGCGACGTTTCTCGTGCTGGCGTTAGGGACCTCCGCTGTTATTTTGCAAGTGCCTTTGCAAGAGTGGTTTAAGAAGAGCCATTACTTACTTTGGACTTCTTTCGCACTGTTGATCATCGTGCTCTTGGCGGGTAAGTCGGTTAATGGTGCGTCTCGTTGGATTCCCCTTGGGCTGTTTAACCTTCAGCCAGCGGAAGTCGCGAAGCTATCGCTGTTTATCTTCATGTCTGGTTACTTAGTTCGAAAGCAAGACGAAGTACGACAAACGTTCTTTGGTGGCTTTATGAAGCCTATCATGGTGTTTGCCTTCTTCGCAGTATTACTACTTGGTCAGCCAGACTTGGGGACGGTCGTCGTGATGCTGGTCACGCTGTTTGGCATGCTTTTTATCGCAGGTGCAAAACTAACCCAGTTTCTCGCCTTGATGGTGGCAGGTATCGGCGCTGTGGTAGGTTTGATTCTCGTCGAGCCATACCGTATGCGACGAGTAACCTCCTTCCTTGACCCGTGGGAAGACCCATTTGGCAGTGGCTATCAGTTGACTCAGTCTTTGATGGCGTTTGGTCGTGGTGAATGGTTCGGTCAAGGTCTCGGTAATTCAATTCAAAAACTGGAATATCTACCGGAAGCGCATACCGACTTTGTGTTTGCCGTACTTGCTGAAGAGCTTGGTTTCGTAGGCGTAGTGCTGGTCTTAATGCTGATTTTTAGCTTGGTGCTAAAAGCGGTTTACATCGGCAAGCGTGCATTTGAAGAAGGCGAAATGTTCGGAGGTTATCTGGCTTTCGGAATTGGTATTTGGTTTGCGTTTCAAACCTTGGTTAATGTTGGAGCTGCCGCCGGTATTGTTCCAACAAAAGGTTTAACACTTCCACTCATCAGTTATGGTGGTTCTAGTCTAATAATTATGTCCGTCGCAGTGTCCATATTACTGCGTATCGATTACGAATGCCGCTTGAAACGCGAGCAACAACAATCAGAACAACAAGCTAATGAAACAAAATAAACGTTTGATGGTGATGGCTGGTGGTACTGGCGGTCACGTATTCCCAGGTTTGGCGGTAGCAAAACAGCTTCAAGAGCAAGGTTGGGAGATCCGTTGGTTAGGTACGGCGGATCGAATGGAAGCGGATTTGGTGCCAAAACATGGCATTGAAATCGACTTTATCAAAGTGAAAGGGTTACGAGGTCAAGGCGTTAAACGTCTTCTTGCAGCACCATTTCAAATTATCAATGCCATTATGCAGGCTCGTGCTCACATGAAACGCTGGCAGCCAGACGCAGTGCTTGGTATGGGCGGTTATGTTAGCGGCCCGGGCGGTATTGCCGCTTGGATGAGTGGCATTCCTGTTGTTCTGCATGAACAAAATGCAGTAGCAGGTTTAACGAACCAATGGTTATCGAAAATCGCTAAGAAGGTTTTTCAGGCTTTCCCAGGCGCTTTTCCAAATGCCGAAGTGGTTGGGAACCCAGTTCGTGAAGACGTGACTCAATTAGCAGCGCCAACTGAGCGCATGCAAGAGCGCCAAGGTCCAATTCGCATTTTGGTGATGGGTGGCAGCCAAGGCGCACGTATTCTTAACCAAACTCTGCCAGAAGTGATGTCGAAATTGGGCGAAGATTACTGTATTCGTCATCAAGCGGGCAAAGGTGCCGCCGAAGAAGTGAATGCAGCATACCAAGCTAATGGTGTGGTAAATACAGAAGTAATGGAATTCATTGATGACGTTGCAGAAGCTTACGCATGGGCTGACCTTTTAGTTTGTCGCTCTGGAGCGTTAACCGTTTCTGAAGTCTCGGCGGCAGGTGTAGGCGCTATTTTTGTTCCATTCATGCACAAAGACCGCCAGCAAGCACTTAATGCAGACCACTTGGTGGATTGCGGCGCGGCGAAAATGATTGAACAACCAGATTTAACCGTTGAGTCTCTGACTCTGCAGATCCAACAATTGGATCGCCAAGCTTTACTTACAATGGCTGAGCAAGCGCGTGGCGCTGCAAAATTGAATGCTGACCGAGTTGTCGCACAAGCCATTGTCGCTTTGACCGAAAAGCGTTAACCGAATTATTGAGAATAGAATTGATGACAATCCAACATACACAAGACTTAGCTCAGATTCGCGCAATGGTGCCAGAGATGCGCCGCGTGAAATCCATCCACTTCATCGGTATTGGTGGTGCGGGCATGAGCGGCATTGCAGAAGTGCTGTTGAACGAAGGCTACCAAATCACAGGTTCTGATCTATCAGAGAACGCTGTGACAGAGCGTTTGGTATCAAAAGGTGCGACGGTATTTATTGGTCATCAAGCCAGTAATGTCGAGAAAGCGAGTGTGGTTGTTGTGTCAACGGCGATCAACGAAGAAAACCCAGAAGTGATGGCGGCACGTGAATTACGCATCCCTATTGTACGCCGCGCAGAGATGTTGGCTGAATTGATGCGATTCCGTCACGGTATTGCCGTTGCGGGTACACACGGTAAAACCACGACGACCGCTCTTGTTACTCAAATCTATTCTGAAGCCGGTCTTGATCCAACGTTTGTGAATGGCGGTTTGGTGAAAAGCGCAGGTACAAATGCGCGTCTAGGCTCGAGTCGTATTCTAATTGCAGAGGCAGATGAAAGTGACGCGTCATTCCTGCACTTGCAACCAATGGTGAGCATTGTTACCAATATCGAAGCCGATCATATGGATACCTATGGTGGTGACTTTGAAACCTTAAAGCAAACCTTCATCGATTTCCTTCATAATCTACCGTTTTACGGCCAAGCAATTGTTTGCATTGATGATCCTGTGGTTCGAGAGTTAATCCCACGTATTAGTCGTCAAGTGATAACTTACGGTTTTTCTGAAGATGCCGACGTACGTATTGAAGATTATCGTCAAGAGGGACAGCAAGGCAAATTTACGGTAGTACGTAAAGGGCGAGCTAA
Organism: Vibrio sp. Vb1554; assembly: GCF_033344235.1. Classification (NCBI taxonomy): domain Bacteria; kingdom Pseudomonadati; phylum Pseudomonadota; class Gammaproteobacteria; order Vibrionales; family Vibrionaceae; genus Vibrio; species Vibrio sp. Vb1554. The sequence goes on from NZ_JAWPOJ010000008.1 coordinate 71,509, forward strand.
CTTAGATATCACGCTGAATATTCCAGGTCGTCACAATGCATTGAATGCGTCTGCTGCGATTGCGGTTGCTACTGAAGATGATATTGAAGACGATGCGATCCTAAAGGCAATGGCTGGTACGCAAGGTACGGGAAGACGTTTTGATCACCTTGGCGAGTTTGATACTGGCTACGGCCATGCAATGCTTGTTGATGATTACGGCCATCATCCAACAGAAGTGGATGTAACCATTAATGCAGCACGCAGTGGTTGGCAAGACAAGCGTTTGGTGATGATTTTCCAACCGCACCGTTATAGCCGTACTCGTGATTTATACGATGATTTCGCGAATGTGCTTGAACAGGTGGATGTATTAATCATGCTGGATGTTTACGCAGCGGGTGAAAAGCCGATTGCAGGTGCTGATGGGCGCGCTTTATGTCGCACAATTCGCAGCCGAGGCAAGGTAGATCCGATTTTTGTTCCAGAAATCGAGCAATTACCTTCAGTTTTAGCTAACGTTATACAAGACGGCGACCTAATCTTAACGCAAGGTGCGGGTGATATTGGTAAAGTGGCGAAACAGCTAGCAGGTCTTAAATTGAATATAAACAAGATGCTTGGCTGACACATATTGTTGACGCGAAGGACAGATAAAGACTCAGATCTCGATTTTGCGTCAATATCATTGTGATTTATTGCTATCAGTGTTTGATAGTTTACAAGAGCTCAGTATAATCCCAAGGTTAAAGTCAAGACTTTTACCTCTGCGTAATTATATGGGTAAAAAGTACACGACAAAAGTCAGGAAACGAAGACGTTGTTGAATATTGCACTGAATGACGAGCGACCAAACACGGGTAACAACCGTGGTCGCCAAGAAAAAATCTTGGGTGCGTTATTTTTCGTTGTGGTTGTGACTTTAATTAGTTCTGTTTTGTACGCGGCGATCAGTTGGATGTGGGATGACCAAAGGTTACCTCTCTCCAAAATAGTACTTCAGGGGAAACTGGAGTATGTCCAAGCTGACGATGTGCAGGCTGCATTTAGTCGAATTGATCACATCGGTACATTTATGTCCCAGGATATTGATGTATTACAGCAAAGTGTCGAAGCTCTGCCATGGGTAGCGCATGCTGCAATCCGAAAGCAGTGGCCGGATACAGTAAAAGTTTTTTTGACGGAGCATCAACCAGAAGCCATTTGGAATGGCAACGAACTGTTAGATAAAAACGGGTTCGTTTTTGATGGAGATGTTGCTCTGTTGCAAGAAGAAAAAGTGAAGCTGTACGGACCCAAAGATAGCGGACCGGAAGTCTTACAGACTTACCGTGATTTGAGTCCTAAGTTTCAGCAATTGGGTTTAGCGATATCGTCTCTGGTATTAAACGAGCGACGAGCTTGGCAAATCATCCTTGATAACGGTATTCGATTAGAGCTCGGTAAAGAGTCTCTTCTTGAGCGTATAGAGCGCTTTTTTAAGCTCTATAACAAGCTTGGCAGTGACACGCAAAGAATCAGTTATATCGATCTTAGGTACGATACAGGAGCCGCAGTTGGTTGGTTTCCTGAACAAGAGTTAGAAGAGAGTACAGATGACTAAGGCCGCTGATGACAACATTATTGTTGGTCTTGATATAGGCACTGCAACCGTATCGGCTCTAGTGGGTGAGGTTTTACCAGACGGTCAAATTAATATTATTGGCGCAGGTAGTAGCCCCTCACGCGGCATGGATAAAGGTGGCGTGAATGATTTGGAGTCGGTTGTAAAATCAGTACAACGTGCAATTGATCAAGCTGAATTAATGGCAGAGTGCCAGATCAGCCGAGTCTTCATTTCGTTGTCTGGTAAGCATATCGCAAGCCGAATTGAAAAAGGTATGGGCACGATTTCTGATGAAGAGGTGTCTCAAGAAGACATGGATCGCGCTATCCATACCGCAAAATCGATTAAAATCGGTGATGAACAGCGAATTCTTCATGTGATTCCGCAAGAGTTCACCATTGATTACCAAGAAGGAATCAAAAATCCGCTTGGTTTATCTGGGGTAAGAATGGAAGTGAGTGTCCACCTTATCTCATGCCATAATGACATGGCACGCAACATTATTAAGGCGGTAGAACGCTGCGGCCTTAAAGTAGAACAACTCGTATTTTCTGGGCTTGCTGCTAGTAATGCAGTAATCACCGAGGATGAAAGAGAGCTTGGAGTTTGTGTGGTTGATATTGGCGCCGGCACGATGGATGTGGCCATCTGGACTGGCGGTGCGTTACGTCACACAGAAGTATTTTCGTACGCAGGAAATGCTGTAACCAGTGATATTGCTTTTGCTTTTGGCACGCCAGTGAGCGATGCTGAAGAAATAAAAGTCAAATATGGCTGTGCTTTGAGTGAACTGGTCAGTAAGGATGACACGGTTAATGTACCAAGCGTAGGTGGACGACCATCACGTAGCCTGCAACGTCAAACGTTGTCAGAAGTGATTGAGCCACGCTACTCTGAGCTTATGGGACTGGTTAACCAAACTATCGACTCTGTACAAGCAAAATTGCGCGAAGAGGGTATCAAGCACCATCTGGCTGCGGGAGTTGTACTCACCGGCGGTGCTGCGCAAATGGACGGAGTGGTAGAATGTGCGGAACGCGTATTCCGCAATCAAGTAAGGGTCGGCAAACCGCTCGAAGTCAGCGGATTAACTGACTATGTAAAAGAGCCGTACCATTCTACGGCAGTTGGATTACTTCATTACGCAAGAGACATGCAGTCTAGCGACGATAGCGATTATAATGAACCTAAACGCTCATCTGTAACTGGCTTTTTCGATAAATTGCGTAACTGGATACAAAAAGAGTTTTAACCTGAGTTGCAGGATAAACGGAGACAACACATGTTTGAACCGATGATGGAAATGTCTGACGATGCAGTAATCAAGGTCGTTGGGGTTGGTGGCGGCGGTGGTAACGCCGTTGAACACATGGTGCGTGAATCCATCGAAGGTGTGGAATTCATCAGCGTCAACACTGATGCGCAAGCACTTCGTAAGACAAGCGTTGGCAATGTTATTCAGATCGGTGGTGATATCACTAAAGGTCTGGGTGCAGGTGCTAATCCACAGGTTGGCCGTGACGCAGCTCTCGAAGACAGAGATCGAATTAAAGATTCCCTGACTGGCGCCGATATGGTGTTTATCGCAGCTGGTATGGGTGGCGGTACCGGTACTGGTGCAGCGCCTGTTATTGCTGAAGTGGCTAAAGAGCTTGGCATTCTAACAGTAGCGGTAGTAACTAAACCGTTTAGTTTTGAAGGTAAAAAGCGTTTGGCATTTGCTGAGCAAGGTATCGATGAGCTGTCTAAGCATGTTGACTCTTTGATCACGATTCCAAACGAAAAGCTACTTAAAGTACTTGGTCGTGGTGTAACACTACTAGAAGCTTTTGCAAGCGCTAACGATGTTCTTAAGAATGCCGTTCAAGGTATTGCTGAGCTAATTACTCGCCCTGGCATGATCAACGTCGACTTTGCGGACGTAAGAACTGTAATGTCTGAAATGGGTCACGCAATGATGGGTAGCGGCATCGCCAAAGGTGAAGACCGTGCTGAAGAAGCGGCTGAAATGGCAATTTCTAGCCCACTTCTGGAAGACATCGATCTAGCGGGCGCTCGTGGTGTTCTTGTCAATATTACTGCTGGTCTGGATATGCGTCTTGACGAGTTTGAGACGGTTGGTAATACAGTGAAGGCATTCGCTTCTGACAATGCGACTGTTGTTATCGGTACTTCTCTAGACCCTGATATGACTGACGAAATCCGCGTAACAGTTGTAGCGACAGGTATTGGTAATGAGAAAAAGCCAGATATCACGCTAGTTGCGGGTGGTAAAGCTAAAGTGGCACCGACGCCGCAAGCTCAACCACAGCAACAAGCAGCGGCAACGCAAGCTGAAGAAAAACCGGCACAGACCTTGCAAAATAATCAAGTGCAAGAGAAGCCACAGGTAACTCCTCAGCCGACAAACACTGCTCCTTCTTCTCCAGCTTCGTCGAGCCAAAGTTCTGCGGCTCCAAAGCAAGAAAAGGAAAGTGGTTATTTAGATATACCGGCATTTTTGCGTCGTCAGGCTGATTAATCTTTAACCCATAAATTTGACATGGCTCAAAATTATGGTAGCATTCACGGTCGACGTTACAGACGGCCGTGTTTTGTAGCAAATTTTTGAGAGGCAAGCAGATGATCAGACAACGTACTCTGAAAGAAATAGTGAAAACAACTGGTGTGGGTCTCCACTCTGGTCGTAAAGTCACACTTACTCTGCGCCCGGCTGCTGCAAATACAGGTATCATTTACCGTCGTACAGATGTAAATCCACCTGTAGATTTTCCAGCTGATCCAGCTTCGGTTCGTGACACCATGCTTTGTACTGCATTGGTAAACGATGAAGGTGTGCGTATTTCAACTGTTGAGCACTTGAATGCGGCACTTGCTGGTATGGGCATCGATAACATTGTTGTCGAAGTAGACGCACCTGAAATTCCGATCATGGATGGTAGTGCAAGCCCATTTGTATACTTGCTACAACAAGCAGGTATCGAAACGCAAAATGCGCCAAAACGCTTCATCCGCATCAAAAAGCCAGTTCGTTTTGAAGATGGTGATAAATGGGCAGAATTTGTACCATTTAACGGCTTCCGTATGGACTTCGAAATTGAGTTTAATCACCCAGCGATTGAATCAGACGAGCAACGTTTGCTGTTTGATTTCTCGTCAAAAGGCTTTGTTCGTGAGATTTCTCGAGCACGTACGTTTGGCTTTATGCGTGATATCGAATATCTACAATCTCAAAACCTAGTTTTGGGTGGTAGTTTTGACAATGCTATCGTTTTGGATGATTACCGTATTCTTAATGAAGAAGGTCTACGCTTTGAAAATGAGTTTGTGACTCACAAAGTGTTGGATGCGATTGGTGACCTTTACATGTGTGGCCACCCAATCATTGGTGAATTCCGTGCCTTTAAATCTGGCCACGGTTTAAATAACCAACTGTTACGTGCTGTTCTTGCAGATCAGGAAGCGTGGGAGTGGACTACATTCGAAGAAGAAGTCGGCTCACCAGTAGCATTCGCAGAACCAAATATGGTGCTTGCGTAAATACTTGGCATTAGAATTAATAAAAAACCAGGCTTATGCCTGGTTTTTTGCTATTTGGCTTTAATCCTGGATTTATCAATAACATTCAAGCTTTCAGCATATTGAAATAACGTTCACTTACGATCTTCCTTTTCTGCCATATCGGCTAATCGTTTTAAACGCTCTTGAATTTTCGGTGGCGCCATGTCGGCAATCGTCATTAATGACTTTGCTGCAGATTCGGTTAGTGGTGGACGCTTAGGTCTGTCGTCTTGTTGAAAGCGGTTTCGATATAGTGAAGGATTGATCCTCACTTCAACGCTCATCAGCTTGGCAAAGCCTTGAGTACGAAGTTTATTTAGGATCATGAGGCGATCGTAATCGATCTTCATTTTGATCGCGGCACTAGAGACATCGATCAATAGATGGCCGTTACGAACATTCGCTACTCGGCAATGATCGGCCGTCCCCGTGGGTAAGACCTCTTGCAAAGCTTGGTTAAGCTGTAAGATTTCTCCAGCATGTTCTTGAATCTGCTTGAACTGTGACTCAGCAATAACATCTTCAGTCGAGGTTGGACGGTGATCACGCATAGGTAAAATCTAATTTTGTTGAGATATAGCTATTCTAGAGCAGCTTTCTATCAAGGTATAGTTTACATTAACGTCTTTAGCTTCAGTTTTACAATGTAGCAAGGTAAAAAGCAAAGTTTGCTCTGGATGGATTACACATATTGCGGTATGCAATATCGGCTAATCAGTCACCACTTTAAGTAAAAACTTCAGAGTGCTTCAAACAAATACGTCTATTTATGGTTGTATCGATTAAAAATCCTTACACTAAGCCACATTGTTTCAAAACTTAGCCTTGAAATATGGATGTTTGAACTCAATATCTTTGATAAATGATTTATCTCAGTATTCTTAGTTCCAAACTGGCAGAGACTGAAGGCATTATGAGTAGATCGGGAACGGTCTGAATAAAGAGAGATTCACGAAAAATGATAACTAAGCTACTGACAAAAGTGATTGGCAGTCGCAACGACCGAACACTGCGCCGCCTTAGAAAAATTGTAAAAGAAATTAATAACTTTGAGCCAACATTCGAAGCTCTAAGTGACGAAGAGTTAAAAGCAAAGACGGTTGAATTCCGTGAGCGCCTAGAGAAGGGTGAAACTCTTGATAAACTACTTCCAGAAGCTTTTGCTACGGTTCGTGAAGCATCTAAGCGTGTCTACGGTATGCGCCACTTCGACGTCCAGCTTATCGGTGGTATGGTTCTAAATGCGGGTCAAATCGCTGAAATGCGTACGGGTGAAGGTAAAACGCTGACGGCAACGCTTCCTGCTTACCTAAATGCCCTGGCTGGTAAAGGCGTTCACATTGTAACAGTGAACGATTATCTAGCTAAACGTGATGCAGAGACAAACCGCCCTCTATTTGAATTTTTAGGTATGACTGTTGGCGTAAACGTGCCAAACATGCCCCCTCAAGAGAAAAAAGAAGCGTACCAAGCTGACATCTTGTACGGAACGAACAATGAATTTGGTTTTGACTACCTTCGTGACAATATGGCTTTCCGTAGCGAAGATCGCGTACAACGTGAACGCTTCTTTGCAGTTGTCGATGAGGTGGACTCAATCCTAATTGATGAAGCTCGTACCCCTTTAATCATTTCTGGTCCTGCTGAAGATAGCTCTGAGCTATACACCCGAATCAACCTTTTGATCCCGCATCTTAAAAAGCAAGACAAAGAAGACTCTGAAGAATATCGTGGTGATGGTCACTACACTGTTGATGAGAAATCAAAGCAAGTATACCTCACAGAAACGGGCCAAGAGTACGTTGAAGAACTATTGGTGAAAAATGGTCTTATGGAAGAGGGTGACACACTTTACTCTCCGACTAACATCAGCATGTTACATCACGTGAATGCCGCTTTGCGTGCTCATGTGTTGTTTGAGCGCAACGTTGATTACATCGTTACAGACGAAGGTGAAGTAGTAATTGTTGATGAACATACTGGTCGTACAATGCCAGGTCGTCGTTGGTCTGAAGGTCTTCACCAAGCAGTAGAAGCGAAAGAAGGCGTTAAGATTCAAAACGAAAACCAAACTTTGGCTTCGATTACCTTCCAGAACTACTTCCGCTTATACGAAAAACTGTCTGGTATGACAGGTACTGCGGATACTGAAGCGTTTGAGTTCCAATCTATTTATGGCTTGGAAACGGTGGTTATCCCAACCAACAAACCAATGATTCGTAACGATATGCCGGATGTGGTGTACCGTACCGAAGCTGAGAAGTTTGCTGCAATCATTGAAGATATCAAAGAGCGCGTTGCGAAAGGTCAGCCAACATTGGTTGGTACAGTATCGATTGAAAAATCAGAACTTCTTTCTAACGCATTGAAGAAAGCGAAGATCAAACACAACGTATTGAATGCGAAATTCCATGAAAAGGAAGCGGAAATTGTTGCTGAAGCGGGTATGCCTGGTGCGGTAACTATCGCGACCAACATGGCCGGTCGTGGTACGGACATTGTGCTTGGCGGTAGTTGGCAATCAAAAGTGGAAGCTTTGGAGAACCCAACTCAAGAACAAATCGATGCGATTAAAGCAGAGTGGAAAGTGGTACATGATCAAGTACTAGATGCTGGTGGTCTACACATCATTGGTACTGAGCGCCACGAATCTCGCCGTATTGATAACCAGCTACGTGGTCGTTCTGGTCGTCAAGGAGATGCGGGTTCATCTCGCTTCTACCTATCTATGGAAGACTCTTTGTTACGTATTTTCACTTCTGATCGTATGGCGAGCCTTATCCAAAGTGGTATGGAAGAAGGTGAAGCAATTGAATCGAAAATGCTTTCTCGCTCAATTGAAAAAGCACAGCGTAAAGTGGAAGGTCGTAACTTTGATATCCGTAAGCAGCTACTAGAATACGATGATGTGGCGAACGATCAGCGTAAGGTTGTCTACGAGCTGCGCGACGAATTGATGAACGTTGAAGACATCAGCGGTATGATCGAGCAAAACCGTGAAGATGTGCTAACAGCGGTTATTGATGAGTACATCCCGCCACAATCACTAGAAGATATGTGGGACGTTGAAGGTCTGCAAGAGCGCTTGAAAGCAGACTTCGATCTTGATGCGCCAGTGAAGCAATGGCTTGAAGAAGACGATAAGCTTTACGAAGAGGCGCTACGCGAGAAGATCATCAATCTAGCCGTTGAAGTGTACAAAGAGAAAGAGGAAGTGGTGGGTGCGCAAGTACTTCGTAACTTCGAGAAATCGGTTATGCTTCAAACGTTGGATACGCTTTGGAAAGAGCACTTGGCAGCAATGGATCACTTGCGTCAGGGTATTCACTTACGCGGCTATGCGCAGAAGAACCCGAAACAGGAATACAAGCGTGAATCGTTTGAACTGTTTGAAGGTCTACTAGAAGCGCTGAAAACCGATGTGATTACTGTTCTATCTCGCGTTCGAGTTCAGCAACAAGAAGAAGTTGAACGTATGGAAGAGCAACGTCGTGCGCAAGCTGAAGAGGCCGCTCGTCGTGCTCAAGCGCAACACGCAGCAGCACAAAATCCTCTTTCTGAAGGTGAAGAATCTGAAGAAGGTTCAAGTCAGCCAATGGTACGTGATGAACGTAAAGTAGGTCGCAATGAGCCTTGCCCTTGTGGTAGTGGTAAGAAGTATAAACAGTGTCACGGCAAAATCGACTAACGTATTAGTCAGATAATTTTTTAAAGAGTCGCCTAGGCGGCTCTTTTTTTAAGCAAATTCTGTGGCTGTCGAATTTCATAAGTTTTGATAGCATCGGATAGTTTTAGAGATGCAAAGACCGTTGAAGTGTAACGGCTTGAGAGTTAGGAACCCCTATGAAAAGAATTCACATAGTCGCGGCTATTATTTTTAACCAAGACAAATCAAAAATTTTTATTACAAAGCGTCCAGACGACAAGCATAAAGGCGGGTTTTGGGAGTTTCCCGGCGGGAAAGTCGAGTCAGGAGAAAGTATTGAACATGCTCTAGCAAGAGAACTTGAAGAAGAAGTAGGAATTGAAGTTACTGAGCAAGCCCTTTTCGAGCATTTGGAATATGACTATCCAGACAAATCACTTAAGTTTGATTTTATTACGGTATCTAAGTTCAGTAATGAGCCTTACGGCCGAGAAGGTCAAGAAGGTCGCTGGGTTGAGATAAGAGAATTGGGTAACTATGCCTTTCCTGAAGCGAACGTGCCTATCTTGGAGCGTGTCGTAAAAGAGTTTGCTTAAGCCTGATGAACTTGCTTGTGGTAACCACGGTATGTTGTTAGTTTAAACAGATTAAGCGAAACGAGAGAACGAGAGCAAACCTCGTTATCCAGAGAAGGAGAGAAAGCGCAATGGTTCGTATTGCAATCGCAGGAGCAGCAGGCCGAATGGGCCGTAATTTGGTTAAAGCTTCACACCTTAATCCAGAGGCGACAGTGAGCGCGGGATCAGAACGACCTGAGTCCTCACTTGTCGGTGTCGATATCGGTGAACTTTGTGGTGAAGGCAAATTCGATGTGTTCTTAACGGATGATCTTGCTAAAGACGTCGATAATTTTGATGTAATCATCGATTTTACTGCCCCAGTAAGTACGTTGGCGAATCTTGAACTGTGTAAGAAGCATGGAAAGAGTATTGTGATTGGGACGACTGGTTTCAGTGATGCAGAGCGTGAGCTGATTGACGAAGCCGCTAAGCAAGTGCCTGTTGTCATGGCTCCTAACTACTCTGTTGGTGTGAACCTAGTATTTAAGCTTCTTGAGAAAGCAGCCAAAGTGATGGGCGACTACTGTGATGTTGAGATTGTCGAAGCACATCATCGTCATAAAGTTGATGCTCCTTCTGGTACTGCTATCGGGATGGGCGAAGCCATTGCTGGTGCGATGGGCAACAAGCTGAATGATGTAGCTGTCTATGCGAGAGAAGGTATCACAGGTGAACGTACTAAAGATGAGATCGGCTTTGCTACAATTCGCGCTGGCGATATTGTCGGTGAGCACACAGCCATGTTTGCTGATATCGGGGAACGAGTGGAGATAACGCACAAAGCGACCGATCGTATGACGTTTGCTAATGGCGCCGTCAAGGCCGCTGTTTGGTTGAGTGCCAAACCAGCGGGCTTTTATACCATGACAGATGTTTTGGGATTGAATGATCTCTAAATACATAATTATTCGCCGGCGGTAGCCGGCTTTTTTATATCTATAGAATTGTTTGTAAATGAAATGATTCTAACAGAAAGTATTTTGGTGCTTACTTTTGTTGTTGTTTTGGTTGTTTTGTGGGTGTTTTGGGTTTTGATGTCTAAAAACTAATGTCTTTTTTGTTGAGTGAACGTTTGCGTGAAAAACTCATACTTTTTTGTGATCTCTAAAAAGTTTAAATTTGTAAAATTCATTAAACCTCTATGCCTCTCTATGTAATAGCATGTAAAAGTTATCTTTTTGGGCCTTACTGATTCAAAATGACCTTACTCGCTAGAAATTAATCATTTATTTTTGATTGTAGGTTGACAGGTTTCGACTCCAACTTTAGAATACCGCCAATTTGTCTGAAATACCTATTTATGTAGATTTTATAGGTAAAGGAAGGCATGTTTGCAGTTTGATTTATTTTTTTTGCATTTTTATTCTGGAGGTTGTCTTGGGTAAATTAGCACTGTTGGTCCTAGAAGATGGGACAGTGTTCCGCGGAGTGTCCATAGGGGCAGATGGTCTTTCCGTTGGTGAAGTCGTTTTTAATACCTCGATGACGGGGTATCAAGAAATCCTCACTGATCCTTCCTATTCTCAGCAAATCGTCACTCTCACTTATCCTCACATTGGCAATACCGGAACCACTTCCGAAGATGAAGAATCCTCTTCCATTCATGCACAAGGCCTTGTGATTCGCGATCTTCCTCTAATCGCTTCTAACTTCCGTAACGAACAATCCCTCTCTGATTATCTTAAGTCTCAAAATATCGTTGGCATCGCTGATATCGATACTCGTAAGCTCACTCGTATCCTGCGTGAAAAAGGTGCTCAAAACGGCTGTATTGTTGCGGGCAATAACCTAGACGAAGCTTTGGCACTAGCGAAAGCAAAAGAATTCCCAGGCTTAAAAGGAATGGACCTTGCGAAAGAAGTTACAACAAAAGAAGCGTATCAATGGAAGCAAGGTTCGTGGACGCTTGAAGGTGGACTTCCAGAGGCGAAAGATGACAGCGAGCTGCCATACCACGTTGTCGCTTACGACTTCGGCGCAAAACGCAACATCTTACGAATGTTGGTTGACCGCGGCTGCCGCTTAACGGTTGTACCTGCAGAAACGTCAGCGGAAGAAGTTCTGGCACTAAATCCAGATGGCGTATTCTTATCGAACGGCCCTGGTGACCCAGAACCATGTACTTACGCGATTGAAGCAACCAAAGTGTTCCTAGAAAAAGGCCTGCCAATTTTTGGTATTTGTCTAGGTCACCAAATTCTGGCGCTAGCATCAGGTGCGCAAACGGTGAAAATGAAGTTTGGTCACCACGGTGCAAACCACCCAGTAAAAGATTTAGAGCGTAACGTTGTGATGATCACTTCGCAAAACCACGGCTTTGCGGCAGATGAAGCAACATTACCGGAAAACTTACGTGCTACTCACGTATCGCTATTTGATGGCTCTTTGCAAGGTATCCACCGCACAGACAAGCCAGCATTTAGCTTCCAAGGTCACCCAGAAGCGAGCCCTGGTCCACATGACGCGGCACCTCTATTTGACCACTTTATCGAACTAATCAAAAAACACAGCGCTTAATTCGGAGTAGTAGATAATGCCAAAACGTACTGACATTCAAAGTATTCTAATTCTTGGTGCTGGTCCGATTGTTATCGGTCAGGCATGTGAGTTTGACTACTCTGGCGCACAAGCGTGTAAAGCTCTTCGTGAAGAAGGCTACCGAGTTATCCTAGTTAACTCTAACCCTGCGACCATCATGACTGACCCTGAAATGGCAGATGCGACATACATCGAGCCAATCCAGTGGGAAGTTGTTCGCAAGATCATCGAGAAAGAACGCCCAGACGCGGTACTGCCAACCATGGGTGGTCAGACAGCACTTAACTGTGCGTTAGATTTAGAGAAGCACGGCGTTCTCGCAGAGTTTGGCGTAGAGATGATTGGTGCAACGGCTGATGCAATCGACAAAGCGGAAGACCGTTCTCGTTTTGATAAAGCGATGAAGTCTATCGGCCTTGAGTGTCCTCGCGCAGATACAGCGAAGAGCATGGAAGAAGCTTACAAAGTTTTAGATATGGTTGGCTTCCCTTGTATCATTCGTCCATCGTTCACCATGGGTGGCACTGGTGGTGGTATCGCGTACAACAAAGAAGAGTTCGAAGAAATCTGTCGTCGCGGTCTGGACTTATCTCCGACCAACGAACTTCTTATCGATGAGTCACTCATCGGTTGGAAAGAGTACGAAATGGAAGTCGTTCGTGACAAAGCGGACAACTGTATCATCGTATGTTCAATCGAGAACTTTGACCCAATGGGCATCCATACGGGTGACTCAATCACGGTTGCTCCAGCACAAACACTGACTGACAAAGAATACCAGCTTATGCGTAATGCATCGCTAGCCGTTCTACGTGAGATTGGTGTTGAAACAGGTGGTTCAAACGTACAGTTTGGTATCAACCCGAAAGATGGTCGTATGGTCATCATCGAGATGAACCCGCGTGTATCTCGCTCTTCTGCGCTAGCATCAAAAGCAACAGGCTTCCCAATCGCGAAAATTGCCGCGAAACTGGCTGTTGGCTTTACGCTAGACGAACTACAAAACGACATCACAGGTGGTGCAACACCTGCGTCATTTGAACCAACTATCGACTACGTCGTAACTAAGATCCCTCGCTTTAACTTCGAGAAATTTGCTGGTGCAAACGATCGTCTGACAACTCAGATGAAATCGGTTGGTGAGGTAATGGCGATTGGTCGTAACCAACAAGAATCTCTTCACAAAGCACTGCGTGGCCTAGAAGTTGGCGCAACTGGTTTTGATGAGATGGTCGATCTGGAAGCGCCAGATGCACTGACTAAGATTCGTCACGAACTTAAAGAAGCAGGTGCAGAGCGTATCTGGTACATCGCCGATGCATTCCGAGCGGGTATGTCAGTCGACGGTGTGTTCAACTTGACTCAAATCGACCGCTGGTTCCTGGTTCAAATCGAAGAAATTGTAAAACTCGAAGAACAAGTCAAGGCGGGCGGCTACGCAGGTTTGACCAAAGAAGTGCTTCGTCAGATGAAACGCAAAGGCTTCTCTGATGCTCGCTTGTCTAAATTGCTTGGTGTCGCTGAAAGTGAAATTCGCCGTGCTCGTGAGCAGTTTGATATTCATCCGGTTTACAAACGTGTGGATACATGTGCCGCAGAGTTTTCTTCTGACACGGCTTACATGTACTCATCTTACGATGAAGAATGTGAAGCAAACCCAACAGACAAAGATAAGATCATGGTTCTTGGTGGCGGTCCAAACCGTATCGGCCAAGGTATCGAATTCGATTACTGTTGTGTTCATGCATCACTTGCGCTGCGTGAAGACGGTTACGAAACCATTATGGTTAACTGTAACCCAGAAACGGTATCTACTGACTACGATACGTCTGATCGTCTGTACTTCGAGCCAGTAACTCTGGAAGATGTACTGTCTATCGCTCGCGTTGAAAAACCAAAAGGTGTGATTGTTCAGTACGGTGGTCAAACGCCACTTAAACTGGCTCGTGCTCTAGAAGCGGCTGGTGTGCCAATCATTGGTACTAGCCCAGATGCTATCGACCGTGCGGAAGATCGTGAACGCTTCCAAGCCGCTGTTGACCGTTTAGGTCTACTTCAGCCAGAAAACGCGACAGTAACAACGATGGAGCAAGCGGTTGAGAAATCGAAAGAAATTGGCTTCCCATTAGTTGTTCGTCCATCTTATGTACTCGGTGGTCGTGCGATGGAAATCGTATACGACGAGCAAGACCTGCGTCGCTACTTCAACGAAGCAGTAAGCGTATCGAACGAGTCTCCAGTTCTGCTAGACCGTTTCTTGGATGATGCAACCGAAGTTGATATTGATGCTATCTGTGACGGTGAACGCGTCGTTATCGGCGGTATCATGGAGCACATCGAACAAGCGGGTGTTCACTCTGGTGACTCTGCATGTTCACTGCCTGCATACACGCTAAGTCAGGAAATTCAAGACAAGATGCGTGAGCAAGTTGAGAAGTTAGCATTCGAACTCGGTGTGCGCGGTTTGATGAACACGCAGTTTGCTGTGAAAGATAACGACGTTTATCTAATTGAAGTGAACCCTCGTGCTGCTCGTACGGTACCATTCGTATCGAAAGCGACAGGCGCTCCTCTAGCGAAAATCGCTGCACGTGTAATGGCGGGTCAATCTCTAGAGTCACAAGGCTTTACTAAAGAGATTATCCCTCCTTACTACTCAGTGAAAGAAGTGGTTCTGCCGTTCAACAAATTCCCTGGTGTTGACCCTCTATTGGGCCCTGAAATGCGCTCAACAGGTGAAGTAATGGGTGTGGGTGCAACGTTCGCAGAAGCTTACGCGAAAGCAGAGCTAGGTTGTGGTGCGGTTTATCCTGAAGGTGGTCGTGCGCTACTGTCTGTACGTGAAGGTGATAAAGAGCGTGTTGTTGACCTAGCTTCTAAGTTAGTGAAACTGGGTTACCAGTTGGATGCGACACACGGTACAGCTGTAATTCTGGGCGAAGCGGGTATTAACCCACGATTGGTAAACAAAGTACACGAAGGTCGTCCACACATTCTTGACCGCATCAAGAACAACGAATACACCTACATCGTAAACACGGCTGCTGGTCGTCAAGCGATTGAAGATTCGAAAGTTCTACGCCGTGGTGCACTGGCAGAAAAAGTGAACTACACAACGACACTGAATGCAGCGTTCGCTACATGTATGTCTCATACTGCAGACGCAAAAGCGTCAGTAACTTCGGTTCAAGAGTTACACGCTAAAGTGAAAGCGAGTCTAGACGCGTAACAGATAAAAATCAGTAAGCTCATTAATCAGGGCTTACATGACAACCTCATTGCCCGCTCATTTGAGCGGGCTTTTTTATATCGAGGTTTTTCTAAAATGAAGAGCATTAAAGTGTGCTAGGAACGATTGGTATGCTTCGCTTTTGAAGATCATTAAGCTAATGATGGCAAGCAATGTACCCAAAGATGAAGAAATAGTACTACCATTTGCTACAACAAAATTAATGCTGTAGGACTGAGGTATTAAGCCGACCATAACTCTTTAAGCAGATAGGTAATTAGAAAAAGTTAAAATAAGCACTGTCGAGCTTAAAAACATACTAACTATGGAGTGCTTCGATAGGTTCTTTTTTCTAAGACTAAGTTATAAGTTGATTCTTCAGTATCAAGAGAGTATCCGTTACTTTTTGCAAAAACATCTGCTGCTAGTAGCGAGGGATAAAGAAGAAAAAAACTAGTTACCGATATAGTTAGGAATATATTACTAGAGCTTTTAAACTCACTTTTAGTTAGGAAATTATTTGATTTTAATGTTTTTACGGACATTCTAGAGCATTCAAATAAGATCAAACTAGAGCCTATAATCAAAATATCAGCCTGATCAAAAGATGAATAACTTTCATTATTATAGATGTTAAGATAAAAGTCTGACAATCCATCAAAACCATATATTAACAGTGATATTGCTGATGCTAATAAAATTATTAAATAAAAAAACACTTGCGTTCGGTCGTAACTCCCTTTTTTCATCGTAACAAACCTCGCTGTATTTCTTGCGAGAAAATCATACTTTGAGTTTTACGTTGAATCTCATTATATTCTTCTTTTGCTCTTCTCTTTGCTTCTATATCTCTTTGCTTTAAGTAAATATCTATAGAGGCTATTAACTTCTGTGTTAAACCTCGTTTATCATTTTCTCTATTCAATAAAAGACCTACAGCCGAGCTTATCAAAATAGCCCCTAATAATGGGCCAGCACTTAAAGTTACAACACTGCCACCCACTGCTGCGGCAAAGTTTACAAATATAGCTGCTGCAGCTGACGATAACCCGATAGTGATTATATCACTAGCTAAAGTACCAAATAGTTTGGCTAAGGTTTGACGGTCATTGAGGAAAAAGTCAATCACTCTGTATGTGGATATTAAGATAATTGTTATTATGCCCCCACTTCTAATGGATTGTAATGCCCCTTCTGGTCCAACAGCGAACTTTGCCACAGTTGGAGTGGGAAGAAATTTTCCTAATCCAGAAAGCTTTGAGTGCATAGCAGGGGAGCCTGTGAGTATGATATGTGGAGATCCAGAATAATTTTTAACGATAACAGAGCTATTATTTCCGTACAAATAGTTTGATAAGTTGGTTATAAAAACTAAGTCCTGTCCTGTAGCATAATAGTTTGCTGTATTTTCAAACATTCCCTTTATCTTTTCCCAACGTTCTAATTTCGCTTTATCTTTTACATTGTTCTTGACAACGATATCGAAGCTCTCGATAGATAAGATAATGGTTTCTTGATTTCGATGTTGATGATTTGATTTATAAAGTGGGTAGGTGCTTATACTACCACTATTTTTTGAGGATTGATGTCGTGATAAAGGGTAGTTGCTAGTCATGTATTTTCCTCAGATATCGGGCCTTGAGAGCTGACAATGTAAACTCTACATGCTGAACAGATCTTTCATATTCGTCTAGTTTTATATTTAAAGGTAAGCGTTTGATCTCATTATCAGGAATAGATTTGTGACAGTGATTCAATTCTTTCTGACAACTAAATTTTATATAAAAGTTTGGAGTCAAGTTTAAGCATTAATTCTATGAAAATTAGGAATAGATTGGTGTCTTGACTTTCCATTGGTAGTTTTGTGAATAAGTGCTACCGTTTCTTCCTCTTTGATACCTCTTCAAAAAGGAAGTGTAGTGGAAATCACGGTTGAGATTTTGTTGGCCTTATTTTTGGTTGCGACTGCCGCAGGCTTTATTGATGCGATGGCTGGTGGGGGAGGGCTCATTACGCTCCCTGCGCTTTTGGCTGCGGGGTTGAGTCCGACTCAAGCTCTAGCAACCAATAAGTTACAAAGTTCGTTTGGCAGTTTCTCTGCTAGCTGGTATTTCGTGCGTAACGGTATTGTCAGCCTAAAGGAAATGCGTTTCGCGATACTCTGTACTTTTATTGGTGCAGCGATCGGTGCCGAGGCTGTGCAGTTTATTGATGCTAGCGTACTCACCAGTTTGATCCCTGTTCTTTTGATAGCCATTTCCCTCTATTTTTTACTCGCGCCAAGTACGAGAAAAATCGATGGAGAACCAAAGTTATCTGAAGCGATGTTTGCGCTATGCATTGGTGGCGGGATTGGCTTCTATGATGGCTTTTTTGGCCCTGGGACTGGATCTATTTTTACTGTTTGTTTTGTTGCACTAGGTCACTTTTCTTTGGTCGAAGCCACAGCTAGAACCAAAATCCTCAATTTCACGTCAAACATTGCGGCACTACTCTTTTTTATCTTAGCTGGGTTGCCAGTGTGGAAGCTTGGCTTAACTATGGCTGTTGGCGGTTTTCTTGGTGCTCAGTTAGGGGCGAAGGTCGTGGTAAGTAAAGGGCAAAAATGGATTCGTCCTCTAGTTATAGTGATGTCGATGCTTATGGCAACGAAACTTCTTTGGCAACAACATCAGCAATGGATTCTGTCAGTGCTTTAACTCGTTCGCTACGATATGTGCTGTGACGTAAGCAGATATGTATTGGTCGAACTAACTGATCTAGCTCTTCAAAGTCATAGCAGAACTTAGATGTGATATTAAGTGTCGTTAGGATAGATTTAGGGATTAAAGCGGGAGCCATACCTCCCAAAGCCAGTTGTGCTGCCGCAGTATACGAATCCATTTCCATCAAAGGTTCGATTCCGTGTTTGGATAAAATAGCTTGTTGATATGTGTTGGCAGGGTTAGTTAGGTCATTGGTCAAAATAGCTTTAGGTAGTTGTGAAAGTGAATGTCGACTGACAATTGAGAAAGGTTCATCGGCGAGGTGAAGGCTCATTAATCCATGATGAGGTGGTAGATAGCCAGCGCAAAATCCCAATGTTGCTTTGCCTGATTTCACATTCTCAATAATGCGTGGCGTATGATTGGTCGATATTCGTATGTACTGATCATGGGCAAAGTGTTCTGCCATGATCATGCTGAGGTATCCCGCCACTAAGGTTTCAGAGCAGTCCATTTTGATTAAAGAAGTATCTTCTATTTGTTGTTGATCATAGATCTGACCTCTTAACTCATTGAACGTTGGTTCTATTGTGTTTATGAGGGCAAGGCCATCGGAGGTCAGCTTTATGTGCCGACCATTTGGCTCTATCAATTTTTTTCCTAACTTCTTCTCTAGATTTGAAATACGTTTACTCACGGCAGATTGACTAATATAGAGTTGACTGCCTGTGCGGCTCATGGTTTTTTCTTTACTGAGGACAAGTAACGTTTCAATACCTTCAAGCAACATAATGATTAATGAAAGTTAGGAATGGTTGAGATAATTTAGCGAATTGCCCAAGAATTGGCGAATCAAATGAGCATAAATGAGAGGAGCCGACACTTGGTCGACTCCATAATGAGTGATGTTGTTGGTGTTTAACGGTTAATGGCGAAAGTTGGCAGGGATAGATGCCAACGAATCGCACCGAGGCGTATAATGAGCGTTGAGATTACACCAGCGAGTAAAGCCGTTGAGTGGTCATAACCCATGTTTACCGCCATCGTATGGAAGATGCCGCCAATAATACATGCCGTAGCATAGACTTCACTTCTTAATACCATAGGAACTTCGCGAGCCAGCACGTCTCGTATAATGCCACCGCCACAGCCAGTAATAACCCCCATTATCACCGCGACCATCCCGGATGCATTGTAGGCGAGTGCCTTTTCTACTCCTATTCCCACAAATACAGCGAGACCGATGGCATCACAAACGGGTAATACCCACCATGAGAGTCGCTTGGGTCTTCGAATAACAAGCATGGTTAGTAGACACGTAACAAATATCACCCATAAGTAAGTCGTATCTGTTATCCAAAATACGGGAGTGGCACCAAGCGCCATGTCTCGGATTGTTCCGCCACCTATAGCAGTCACACTGCCGAGCACGATAACGCCGAATGGATCCATTTTTAAACGGCCCGCCAGTAATACGCCAGAGATAGCGAAAACAGCGGTACCGAACAAATCGATCATATAAAGCAGCATGGAGTCCATGTTACTTAGTACCTTTAAATAGTGTGAGAAAAAATGGGCGGAAATTGTACGGTATTTGCCACGAAATCGTTAGCGTTTTTGACGAACGCTTTTAAAGTGCTCACACACTTCCTTGATCGCGTTCAATGTGCGTGGTGTGGGACGGTTAATCCAATCAGAGTTTAGGGACCAGATGTGTTTGTTTTTAAGAGCAAGAAGCTCATTACTCCACTCAGCCCACATACTATCGTTACTCATTGCGTGACGAGAAGTAAAAATAACCTCTGGCTGGCGAGTAATGACTTGCTCGATGCTAACTTGAGGATAAGGCGCGCTAGATGCGGCGAAAATGTTCTCACCACCGCAAAAAGTAAAGACTTCACTTGGCCAGTTCTTTCCGGCGACAGTGATGATAGGCTTTTCACTCAACTGATAAAAGTAACTAACTTTCTCGTTCGTGTTGTACTGTTCTTTTAGTGTACTCAGCTGCGTTCTAAAATCTTCAGCGGCCTTTTTTCCTACTTGTGGAGTTTCGCTGTATTGGCTGAGTTGCTCAATATTGTTGGCGATATCTTCTAATGAACCTGTAGTGGAGTAATAGATAGGAATACCGAACTGTTTAATTTTCTCCAACTCTTTAGCGGGGTTTCCGGCTGGCCAAGCAATCACTAAGTCCGGCTGAAGAGCAATAATACGCTCTAATTTAATTCCTTGATAATTTGAGACTCTTTCTAGCTGCTTTGCCTGTTCTGGATAATCGCTCATTTCGCTGACAGCAACAAGCTGCTCTCCTAGCCCTGCTGCAAAGGCAATTTCGGTGGCATGTGGAGCTAAACTTATAATGCGTTGAGCGGGTTGAGCGAAGGTCGCTGTCGAAACAAACAGCGTTAATGCGAAGCATAATTTATTCATCATAATCCTTGATAAATTATTCCTAAAAGCAAACTTTGGATTGCGATCCAAGCCAGGACGCGCCAAACGAGCAGCGTATGTATTTGTGAAAGGTGAATAGCCGATGGCGCAATGCGCCCACCGATTTTTGCGCGCTCTGCACGCACACCTTGATAGATAGCAGGGCCGCATAAAGACAGTTGTAGTTTGTGTCCGATAGTACATAACACCCAGCTAGGTCCTGGTAAGGGCCAAGACTTCGCTTGCTGTTGTATTCCAGAGAGCACATTACTTGTATTCTTTCCGGCAGCTAAAAGTATGGCAAAGAGACGAAGTGGAATAATATCCAGAGTAGCAACCAGTTGAATCACAGGTTTACCAAAGGGCAAATATTGGCGTCGGCTAGGGGACCACACTCGCGCTAATTCTGTTGTGAGTCGATACATTAACGCACCAATACCACCTGTTAGTGCGTACCAAAATAGCACGCCGATCACGTTGCGGCTGTATCCCATAATCAGGGTTTCTGAGCCAGCTTTACCTATGCCAACGATCGAGAGGCTACCAGTATCGCGATTAAGATATGGTCTTAGTAATGCTCGACACTGAGCTTTGTCTTCCGAAGACATACTAGTTACGAGCTGTTTCGTTAACGTTTCGCTGTTACGCCAGTCTAGCGCAATGATCAATAGAACCAGTTCATATAAAGGGATTTGCCAAACAAATGGCTTTATTGCAATCAGTAATATCAAGCAAGGAAACAGCATCAAGCCTAATGCAAGACTGCCTGAGATTACACTCTGTGAGTAATTGTGATTATTGTTCACTTTGTTGGCTAGCTGTTCTGCTAGCTTTCGCCATAAAGTGATGGGGTGCGCTGAATGGGGTAGTGGCACTAAAAGGTGCAAGATCAGTGCACCCCACATAATGAGGAGCGCACCGTTGGCATAAAATGACTGAAAAACTTCTTCCATGAATGAGTCGTTTACTTAATGAGTTCCAGCATTTTGAATACCATTTCGGAAGAGCTTTTTGCTGCTAGAGGCAGGAACTCATCAAAGCTCATTGGTGATTCTTTATCAGCGACATCAGAGATTGCACGCACAACAACAAACGGTGTGTTGAATTGGTGACAAGTTTGAGCGATAGCAGATGCTTCCATTTCTACAGCGATAACTGACGGGAAGTGTTTACGAATAAACTCTTGACGCTCAGCAGTACAAACAAACGCATCGCCAGTACAAATTAGGCCGCGAACCGCATGAGTGTTTTCCATTTGTGCTAGGGCTTTTTCTGCTAAGTCCATTAGCTTGTCATCCGCTTTGAATGCAGCTGGTTGACCGGCCATTTGGCCAATTTCATAACCAAAAGCGGTTACGTCTGCATCGTGATGACGAACTTCTGTAGAGATAACTACATCGCCAAGGTTTAAGCTTGAATCGAAACCGCCAGCAGACCCTGTGTTAATCACAACGTCTGGTTGGTATTCATCAAGAAGGATTGTCGTGCCCACTGCCGCTGCAACTTTACCGATGCCCGATTGTAGTACGACGACTTCAACATCGTTAATTTGACCAGAGAAAAACGTACAACCTGCTTTATTTACAGTTTTGCAGTTTGTAATTGCTTGCTTCAGGATGGTCACTTCTTGTTCCATCGCACCGATGATACCAACTTTCATAACACTCTCTTTAGGTAAATATTTTAGTTGGCCGAGAGTATAGCACTCCCCGTTGGCAGTTTTCTATTTGATGAGCTTAGCTTGAGTGAGCTTTTCTCGTAATTGATCGGCGCGCTTTCTGTTTACGCCAAAGTCAGAGTAGCCCACACGAGATTCCGAGCGCACAATCAGTTGGTCTCCTGCTATTTTTAGTTCGAGGTCATCCACGAAGCGCATGATTTTAGATGTGCACTCGATACGAAGGTAGTTGCTTTCTTTCACCGCGGTTTTCGCGCCTGGCAGTTCAAGCGCAACTTGCTCAATAGCGTCGATGTTCACTGAATCAACTAAGATGAATGGCGTTAGGTTGTATTTTTCTCGCGAGTCTTGGGTGGAGACGCAGTTTGGTTTGTCACCACAAGGTGATTGAGAACGATCCGTCATGGTTGTGACTCCTTGGCTACAAGCGGTTAAGCCGAGCAAAGTAATGGAAAGGAGAGCGGCTTTTTTCATTGTATTTACTCTTATAATTTGCTTCTAATTATATGGATACAAAAGAAAAAGGATCCAATAATAGGACCCTTTTTGTGAGGTTAACTGAGATTAAACTTCGAGGTAATCGAGAATGCCTTCTGCCGCTTTTCGTCCTTCATCAATTGCGGTTACGACAAGATCAGAACCTCGTACCGCATCACCACCGGCGAAGATCTTTTCATTGCTGGTCTGGAACTGGAACTCTTGCTTCGCTGGGGCTTTGATACGACCCCATTGATCCAAATCGACATCAAACGGTGCTAACCAGTCCATTTTGTGCGGCTGGAAACCAAACGCCATGATAACAACGTCTGCTGGTAGAACGTGCTCGCTGCCTTCAACGGGCTCTGGACGTCGGCGACCTGCTTCATCAGGTTCACCAAGTGCGGTTTTCACCACTTTGACCCCCGAGACTTTGCCTGACGCATCCACTTCCACTCCCAAAGGCTGAAGGTTGAACATGAACTTCACGCCTTCTTCCTTTGCGTTTTTTACCTCGCGACGAGAGCCTGGCATGTTGGCCTCATCACGACGATAAGCACAAACTACGTTGGAGGCACCTTGGCGAATTGAGGTACGAACGCAGTCCATTGCTGTATCACCACCACCCAGTACGACGACTTTCTTTCCTGCCATATCGATAAAGGGTTGGTTACTCTCAAGATCCATGACTTTGTAGGTGTTCGAAACTAAAAATGGCAGCGCGTCATACACACCCGGCGCATCTTCATTATCTAGACCTGCACGCATGTATTTATAGGTGCCAACGCCCAAGAAAACAGCATCGTATTCATCAAGCAGCTCTTGCATTTGGACATCTTTGCCTACTTCCATGTTCATGCGGAACTCGACGCCCATTTCAGTGAACACACGGCGGCGGTTTTCCATCACGCCTTTTTCAAGCTTGAAGGAAGGAATACCGAAGGTCAGAAGGCCTCCAATTTCAGGGTAGCGGTCAAACACGACTGGCTTAACGCCATTGCGCACTAGGATATCCGCGGCAGCCAAGCCAGCTGGGCCAGCTCCAATGATTGCAACCTTTTTATCGGTCCACTCCACCTTGGACATATCTGGCTTCCAGCCCATTTCAAACGCTTTGTCGGTAATGTACTTTTCTATGTTACCGATGGTGACGGCACCAAAGTCATCATTAAGCGTGCATGAACCTTCACATAGGCGGTCTTGAGGACAAACGCGCCCACATACTTCCGGTAGGCTATTGGTTTGATGCGATAGTTCAACCGCTTCAAGAATACGACCTTCATTGGCAAGTTTTAACCATTGAGGGATGTAGTTGTGGACTGGGCATTTCCATTCACAATATGGGTTGCCACAATCTAAGCAGCGATCCGCTTGTGCAGTCGCCTGTTGTTTAGTGAACGGTTCATAGATTTCAACGAACTCGATCTTACGAACTTTGATAGGCTTTTTCGCAGGATCTACACGCTGCACATCGATAAATTGATAAACGTTCTGGCTCATGATTCAAACATCCTCCATGATTACTGTGCTTGAACACGCAGCTCTGCGGCACTGCGGCTCTGGTGACCAAGTAGCGTGCGAAGATCTGCCGCTTGTGGTTTCACCAAATAGAACTTTGGAATCCATTCATCAAAGTTCGCCAAAATATTTTCAGCATGACTCGACCCTGTTTCTTCAAGGTGTTCCGCAATTAGGCCACGCAAATGTTCTTGGTGGATGTAAAGATCGGACAATGAGATGGCTTCGACAGACTCAGTATTAACTCGACCTTCAAAGCTTTGGTTCTCATCCAGAACATAGGCAAAGCCTCCAGTCATACCCGCGCCAAAGTTCACACCTGTCGCACCAAGAATGGCAACAATACCGCCAGTCATGTACTCACAAGCGTTATCGCCAGCACCTTCAATGACGGCTATCGTACCTGAGTTTCGTACGCCGAAACGCTCACCTGCTTTACCGGCTGCAAATAGTTTACCGCCGGTCGCGCCGTACAGACAGGTGTTACCAATGATGGTTGCTTCATTACACTTAAATGCAGTGCCAAGGTGAGGTTTGATAACCACTTTACCGCCCGCCATGCCTTTGCCCACGTAGTCGTTCGCATCGCCCGTGAGGTAAAGCTCTACACCACCTGCGTTCCAAACACCAAAGGACTGGCCTGCGGTGCCGTCAAGATAGATTTTGATAGGGGAAGCCGCCAACCCTTGGTTGCCATAGCGTTTTGCTATTTCGCCAGATAAGCGTGCACTAACAGAACGATCAGTGTTGATGACATTGTAGAAGAAACTTGCCGATTGACTGTTTTCGACCGCATGCATGGCATCATCAACGATCTTTTGGTTGAGCTCAGCTTTATCAAACGGTTTGTTTGGCTCTGTCCAAAATAGCGGATGGCCCTCAGGTGATACTGGAGCTTCTAGAATATTGGATAGATCCAGCTTGGTCTGTTTCGCTGTAAATCCCTCTACTGCCTCAAGTAAATCGGTACGACCAATCAAGTCCGTCAGCTTTTCAACGCCAAGTTCGGCGAGTAATCCGCGCACTTCGTCTGCCAGGCCGATGAAGTAATTCATCACCATTTCTGGTAGACCTTTGAAGTATTCTTTACGCAGTGTCTCGTCTTGAGTCGCAACCCCAGTTGCACAGTTGTTGAGGTGACAAATTCGTAGGAACTTACAACCCATAGCGACCATTGGCGCAGTACCAAAACCGAAGCTTTCTGCACCTAAAATTGCGGCTTTAACTACGTCTAAACCAGTCTTTAGACCACCGTCTACCTGTAGGCGGATCTTATGACGCAGACCATTAGCAACCAGAGCTTGTTGTGTCTCTGCCAACCCCAACTCCCAAGGGCTACCAGCGTATTTTACCGAAGTTAATGGGCTTGCTGCGGTACCACCGTCGTAACCCGAAATGGTAATAAGATCAGCGTAAGCCTTGGCTACACCCGTTGCGATGGTGCCGACACCTGGCTCGGAGACGAGTTTTACCGAAACCAGCGCATTCGGGTTGACTTGTTTAAGGTCGAAGATCAGCTGGGCCAAATCTTCAATCGAATAGATATCGTGATGCGGAGGAGGGGAGATCAGAGTCACGCCTTGTACCGAATAACGCAGTTTTGCGATTTCTGCGGTGACTTTGTGTCCTGGTAGCTGTCCACCTTCACCCGGTTTCGCACCTTGTGCCACCTTGATTTGCAGTACATCCGCATTAGTCAGGTAATGCGGCGTTACACCAAATCGTCCAGAAGCAATCTGTTTGATACGTGAGTTACGCTCAGTACCGAAACGGCGAGGATCTTCACCGCCTTCACCCGAGTTAGAGTAACCACCAAGACGGTTCATCGCCGTTGCAAGTGCTTCATGCGCTTCTGGGCTAAGTGCGCCAATGGACATTGCCGCTGAGTCAAAGCGTTTGAACAGTTCAGTGCGTGGTTCTATTTGCTCAAGTGGCAGCGGTGAGTCTGATTTTTTCAGCGACATTAAGTCACGCAGCATGGCAACAGGGCGTTGGTTTACCTGCTTAGCAAAGCTCTGATAGTCGTTACTTTCGCCAGATTTAACGGCCTGTTGCAGCGTGCCGACGACATCCGGGTTGTAAGCATGATACTCACCTCCATGGACGTACTTTAACAAGCCGCCATGATCAATCGATTTGCGTTTCGCCCATGCTTTACGAGATAAGTTTGTAAGATCTTGCTGGAAGTCGTCAAAATTCGCGCCTTCAATTCGAGTTGTGACGCCTTTAAAACACAGATCGACCACATTTTGGCTCAAGCCAACTGCTTCAAACAGTTGTGAGCAGCGGTAAGAGGCGATGGTTGAGATCCCCATTTTCGACATGATCTTGTACAGGCCTTTGTTGATGCCGTATTGGTAGTTTTGCATCACATCGCGGTAGTCTTTCTCTAGTGCTTTATCATCAATCAGTTTACCTAACGCTTCATAAGCAAGGTATGGGTAAACCGCAGTGGCACCAAAACCAAGTAAGACGGCAAATTGGTGTGGATCACGGGCTGTTGCGGTTTCGACAACAATGTTGGCATCGCAACGTAAGTTCGCGTCAATCAGACGAGTTTGAACGGCGCCGACTGCCATTGCTGCCGGAATTGGTAACTTACCTTTGACCAAGGCTCTGTCCGAAAGAACCACTAAAACCGTGCCTTCACGAACGACTTGCTCTGCTTGCTCACACAGATCATTAATGGCTTGTTTAAGATCTTTTTGTTGTGGGTCGTAGTTGATATCGAGAATGGTATTACGGTAATGATCGTCACTCAGCTCTAGTAGTTGCTGCATGTCAGAATAGAGCAGTACTGGAGAATCAAAGGTTACACGATGCGCGTGGCCATCGGTTTCACAGAAGACATTCATTTCCTGACCGATGCTGGTCGCCAGCGACATGACGTGTTTCTCACGCAGTGGATCGATTGGTGGGTTGGTGACCTGCGCGAACTTCTGACGGAAGTAATCAGTCACCAAGCGCTCTTTCGAAGAAAGAACCGCCATCGGGGTGTCATCACCCATCGAACCGACGGCTTCTTGCCCCATATCACCGAGGACACGCAATACTTGATCGACTTCTTCATTGCTCATAGCAAACTGCTTTTGATAAGTCTTAAGCAAGTCTTCATCAAAGCTGCGCTCACCTACTTGATCTTCAGGCAGCTGAGAGAACGGTGTTAGTTTGCGAACGTTGTTCTCCATCCATTCGCGATAAGGGTGACGAGATTTCAGGTCATTATCGATCTCGCTAGATTGCCAAAGCTTACCTTTACGAGTGTCGATGACGAGCAATTCCCCCGGACCTACACGACCTTTTTTGGCAACTTCATCTGGGGCGTAATTCCAAATCCCTACCTCAGACGCCAGAGTGATCAACTTGTCTTTGGTAATTACATAACGCGCAGGACGTAGACCGTTTCGGTCTAGGTTACAAGCAGCATAACGACCATCGGACAGTACGATACCTGCTGGGCCATCCCATGGTTCCATGTGTTTGGAGTTGAAATCGTAAAACGCACGCAAATCCGGATCCATGTCAGGGTGGTTTTGCCATGCTGGCGGCACAAGCATACGCATGGCACGGAAGATATCCATGCCGCCAGCTAAAAAGAGATCTAGCATATTATCTAGGCTAGACGAGTCTGAGCCTGTCTCGTTCACAAACGGTGCTGCAGTTTGTAGGTCAGGCAGCAGTGGTGACGAGAACTTGTAAGCACGAGCGCGTGCCCATTGTCGGTTACCTTCAATGGTATTGATCTCACCATTATGAGCAAGGTAGCGGAACGGTTGAGCTAATGGCCAACGCGGTTGAGTGTTGGTAGAAAAACGCTGGTGGAACAGACAGATAGCAGATTCCATACGTAGATCGGCAAGATCAAGATAAAAGCGCGGTAAGTCCGCAGGCATGCATAGGCCTTTGTACACCAAAACTTGAGTCGATAAGCTACAGATGTAGAAATCCGGATCTTCGGTGATTTGTTTCTCGATGCGACGGCGTGCGATGTAGAGACGACGTTCAATGTCGCGTTCGCGCCAACCTGCCGGTGCAGAGACAAAGACTTGCTGAATATTTGGAAGCGAGTTGGCCGCAATTGGACCGAGTACTTCTGAATTAGTTGGTACTTCACGCCAACCAGCCACAGTTAGCGTCTCTTGCGCCAGTTCTTTGTTGACGATGTCTTTAGCGAGTTGAGCTTTGACTGGATCTTGGTTGAAGAAAATCATCCCTACGGCGTATTGCTTGCCAAGGTTGAAACCATTTTCTTCGGCAATAAGACGTAAATAGGAATCGGGCTTTTGTAATAGAAGACCACAACCATCACCAGTTTTACCATCGGCGGCGATACCACCACGGTGAGTCATGCGGTCAAGTGCAGAAATTGCTGTACGTACCAGCTTGTGGCTTTGTTCGCCTTCCATATGCGCGATCAAGCCAAATCCACAGTTGTCTTTCTCAAGACTTGGATCATAAAGAGCCATTGCAATTCTCCCTTTGCTTATCCGTCATCCCGACAGATATATCAACACTGCTTACGTTGATATCGATGACTAACTATGCGTCATCTTTATAGCTTTATGTATAATTATTCAGTAAAAGTTGTGAAATATTTAACATTTTTTGAGTGTTTTATTTTCATCAACTTCACAAGCTATAGCTTATTGTAAAAAAGGTCAAGTTATTAGTGGATCATCACGTGAATATACGATTTACCATTTAATAAGCTAAAATAGTTTAATAATTTCAAATAGATAGAAAATTGATTGTTACAAAAAAGTAACATTTGATTCTGTGGGAGATAAAAAAGACCAGCATAAAATGCTGGTCAAAATAGAAAGATTGGAAGGAATTGTTTTCTTTCTTCACCGATAGCCATCGATATTGCTGATGGCTATTAGGCAATTGAAAGAGAGAAGCATGACTGCTTCGTTAAGCAGAAAGCATCAGTGAATCTGCTTTTGCTTCTAGGTTTGTGCCACCCATTAGGTAATCATCGATAGCACGGGCACATTCGCGGCCTTCATTGATACAACGAACCACCAAAGATTGGCCTGTTCGCATATCACCAGCAGCAAATACGCCTTCTTGGTTAGTAGCAAAATCTTGAGTTGCTACGTTACCGCGATCGTCTAGTGCGATATCCAGTTGAGCAAGTACGCCTGTTGGTTCAGGGTGTAGGAATCCCATCGCTAGAAATGCCATATCACATGGAATCACACGCTCGCTGCCTTCTACTTCTTTGAAGCTTGGACGCTCGCCTGGTTTCGCATCTTGCCAAACGATATCAGCTAAACGAAGACCGGTAACTTCACCTTTGTCATTGCCGATGAACTCTTTGGTTAGGATATTCCAGTGACGATCAACGCCTTCTTCATGAGACGTCGAAGTACGTAGGATCATCGGGTACTGTGGCCATGGCATATTGGCAGGACGTTTCTCTGGTGGAATCGGCATGATTTCAACCTGAGTGATGCTTGCTGCACCGTGGCGGTTTGATGTACCTACACAGTCAGAACCCGTATCACCACCACCGATAACGACAACGTGTTTACCCGCGGCGTGAAGTTCTTCACCCTTAAGATCCATGTCGTTGGCACGGCGGTTATTTTGACCTAGGAATTCCATCGCGAAGTGAACGCCTTTTAGTTCACGACCCGGAACGGGCAAATCACGTGGAACCGTTGAGCCACCGGTTAGTAGAACCACATCGAACTCTTGACGCAATTGTTGAGCATTTACATCAACACCGACGTGTTGGTTTACTTTAAACTCAATGCCAGCTTCTGCCATTAGATTGATCTTGCGATCAATGACTTCCATGCTCAGTTTAAAGTCTGGGATACCAAAACGTAGCAGACCGCCCACTTTCTCGTCTCGCTCGAATACCGTCACAGTATGACCAGCGCTGTTTAGCTGCTCTGCTGCCGCAAGGCCAGCAGGACCTGAACCAATGATCGCAACGGTTTTGCCAGTGCGAGAGCGTGGTGTTTTTGGTTTGGCGTACCCTTCACGATACGCCGTTTCTACGATGGTTTTCTCGATATTACAGATAGTGATTGGATCTTGGTTGATGCCAAGTACACAAGCACTTTCACACGGAGCAGGGCAAACACGACCAGTGAACTCTGGGAAGTTATTGGTTGAGCTTAGAATGTTCCAAGCTTCTTCCCAGCTATCACGATAAACCGCATCGTTAAACTCTGGGATGATGTTACCGATAGGGCAGCCGTTATGACAAAACGGCACACCACAATCCATACAACGAGAAGCCTGAGTATTGATCTTGTCACCAAACTCCTCGTTCAGAACGAACTCTTTGTTGTTCTTGATGCGTTCAGCTGGGTCGATCTTCTGTGGTAGTTCACGACCATGCTCTAAAAATCCAGTAGGCTTACCCATTATACGGCCTCCACTTGAGTTTCGTTTCCTTGAGACTGTGCTTCAGCTTTACGCTTTTGAAGAACCGCTTTGTAGTCACGCGGCATTACCTTAACCATAGAGGCTAGGCTTGCTTCAAAGTTGTCTAGGAAAGACTGAGCGACTTCACTTCCTGTGAATTGAACATGCTTAGTTAGCATGTCGAGTAATAGATCTCTGTCTTCTTGCTCGATTGGATCTAGGTCTACTAACTCTGGGTTCAGTTTTGACTCAAAGTCACCTGATTTATCCCATATGTAAGCCACGCCACCACTCATACCTGCGGCAAAGTTACGACCTGTTGACCCAAGGATGATGGCTGCACCGCCAGTCATGTATTCACAACCGTGGTCACCGACGCCTTCTACTACTACTTTCGCGCCTGAGTTACGAACACAGAAACGTTCACCAGCCATACCACGAATGAAAGACTCACCCGAAGTTGCACCGTAGAAGCACACGTTACCAACCACGATGTTGTCTTCCGCGACAATGCTTGATTTCGCATCTGGATAAAGTACTAAAGTACCGCCGGATAAGCCTTTACCCCAGTAGTCGTTCGCGTCGCCTTCCACTTCGAACTTCACGCCCTTAGCTAGGAATGCGCCGAATGACTGACCTGCAGAACCTTTGAACTTCACGTTCATTGGCTGAGGTAGACCTGCATCTTTGTACACTTTCGAGATTTCGTTCGACAACATGGTACCTGCAGAGCGGTCCGTGTTGACGATAGGGAACTCGGCATTCACCGCTTCGCCTTTCTCTAGTGCAGGAATCGCTGCTTGAATCAGCTTACGGTCTAGCACTTCTTCTAGGTTGTGGTTCTGTTGAGCTTGGTTGAATACACCATCAGCTTCACGTGGTTGCTCAACGTGGAGAACAGGAGACAGATCTAGGTTCTTGTATTTCCAGTGAGAAATGTCTTGGCGGATCTTCAGTTTCTGACCTTGACCGACCATTTCATCGATAGTGCGGAAGCCAAGCTCAGCCATGATTTCACGTAGACCTTGTGCCATGTATTGGAAGAAGGTAACGACGTCTTCTACGCGGCCATCAAAGCGCTCGCGAAGCGTCTTGTTCTGAGTCGCGATACCAACAGGACAAGTGTTCTTATGACACTTACGCATCATGATACAACCTTCAACCACTAATGCTGCGGTTGCTACGCCCCATTCTTCTGCACCAAGTAGTGTTGCCACTGCAAGGTCGCGAGGTGTCTTCATCTGACCATCTGCTTGAACCACGATACGGTTACGTAGACCGTTCTTCAGTAGCGTTTGGTGCGTTTCTGCCAAGCCAAGTTCCCAAGGAAGACCGGTATGGCGGATTGAAGACATTGGTGATGCACCTGTGCCGCCGTCGAAACCTGCGATTAGTACAACGTCCGCTTTCGCTTTCGCTACACCAGAAGCGATCGTACCTACGCCTGCTTCTGATACCAGCTTCACGTTTACACGGCCTGCGCGGTTCGCGTTCTTCAAGTCGTAGATAAGCTGAGCCAAATCTTCGATTGAGTAGATATCGTGGTGTGGTGGTGGAGAGATAAGGCCAACGCCCGGAGTCGAGTGACGCGTTGCACCGATCCAGTCATCTACTTTATCGCCTGGTAGCTGACCACCTTCACCTGGCTTCGCACCTTGAGCCATTTTGATTTGCAGCTCTTCAGCGTTAGTTAGGTAGTAAGAGGTTACGCCGAAACGACCTGA
Source organism: Vibrio sp. Vb1554 (assembly GCF_033344235.1). NCBI lineage: Bacteria > Pseudomonadati > Pseudomonadota > Gammaproteobacteria > Vibrionales > Vibrionaceae > Vibrio > Vibrio sp. Vb1554. The sequence continues at coordinate 103,604 of NZ_JAWPOJ010000008.1, forward strand.
AGCCACCTGCTTGATTGCAGAGCGTTCCCAATCGCCGTTCTCTTTGCGCTCGAAACGCATTGGGTCTTCACCACCTTCACCAGAGTTCGATTTCGCGCCAAGACGGTTCATCGCAACAGCCAGTGTGGAGTGTGCTTCGTAAGAAATAGAACCGAATGACATAGCACCCGTCGCGAAGCGTTTCACGATGCTGTCAATTGGCTCGACTTCGTCGATAGAGATAGAACCGGCTGGATTCTTAATGAATTCTAGCTGGCTACGCAGAGTTACCGCGTTGTCACCTTGTTTATCTACGGCTGTCGCGTATTGCTTGAACTGATCGTAGTTCTTGTTGCGCGTAGACTCTTGCAGTAGAGAAATAGTCTCTGGGTTGAATAGGTGCTTTTCACCACGCTGTTTCCATTGGTAAACACCACCAACATCCAGCATTTGAATTGGGATTTCGCGTTGTGGGTAACCGATGCGGTGACGGATCAGCACTTCTTTGGCGATATCATCAAGGGTGAGACCTTGGATACGAGAAACCGTACCAGTGAAGTATTTGTCTACCACGGATTTGTGGATGCCCAAGGCTTCGAAGATTTGTGCGCCATGGTACGACTGTAGCGTCGAGATACCCATCTTCGAGAAGATCTTCAGAAGACCGCCATTAATCGCTTTACGGTAGTTGTTGAACAGATCGCGCGGGTTCGCTTCTGGATCCAACTTCTTCGTACGTTGAAGTTCAATGATGGTTTCAATCACTAGGTAAGGGTTAACCGCATTCGCACCGTAACCAAGTAGCGTTGCAAAGTGGTGCGTTTCACGCGCGTCACCAGTTTCAACCACGATGTCACACTTCGCACGTAGACCTTTACGGATCAAGTGGTGGTGCACTGCGCCAACAGCCAGCATTGCTGGGATCGCCGCGTGGTTTGAATTCACTGCGCGGTCAGTGAGTAGGATGATTGAATAACCATCGATAACCGCGTCTTCTGCGTATTGGCAGATACGTTTTAATGCACGCTCAAGTTTGCCTTGATCTTCACTAGCTTGGAATACGATATCCAACGTTTTCGCTTGTAGGTGCTCGTTATCGATCGCACGCAGTTTTTCAAGCTCAGAGTTGGCTAGAACAGGCGATTCCAATTCTACTTTCTGACAGTGAAGTGGTGTTTCAGTCAGAAGGTTTTGGTCTTTACCCAAGTAAGTGTTCAGCGACATAACCATACGCTCACGGATCGGGTCGATCGGTGGGTTAGTTACCTGTGCGAACAGCTGCTTGAAGTAGTTTGAAAGATGTTGAGACTGATGAGATAGAACCGCAAGAGGCCAGTCGGCACCCATTGCTGATAATGGCTCTTTCGCATCATTCGCCATTGGAACGATGATTTCGTTCACTTCTTCAGTGCTTACGCCAAACGCTTGTTGGCGGTGTAGAAGGTGTTCTGGCTTAGGTTGGCTGAACTGGTTGCTCGCATCTGGCAGCTTCTTCAAGCTCAGTAGGTTTTCTTCTACCCACTTCTCGTAAGGCTGTGCCGTTGCGATGGTGTCTTTCACTTCTTCATCAGAGATGATTCGACCTTGTTCTAGGTCTGCAACGAAGATACGACCCGGTTGTAGACGACCACGGAACTCTACGTTCTCTGGTTCAATATCCACAACACCAGATTCAGATGCCATCACTAGGAAGTTATCTTTGGTCACTGTGTAGCGAGAAGGGCGCAAACCGTTACGGTCTAGTGTCGCACCAACTTGAACACCATCAGTAAAACATACTGAAGCAGGACCATCCCATGGTTCCATGATGTTCGCGTGGTACTGATAGAACGCGCGACGTTTAGGATCCATGTTTTTGTTTTCTTGCCATGCTTCCGGGATCATCATCATCAATGCGTGTGGCAGGCTGCGACCAGAAAGAACTAGGAGCTCAAGTGCCATATCGAAGTTAGATGAATCCGAGCTGCCTTCCTGACAGATTGGAAGAAGCATGTCGATTTCAGCCTGAGTAAACAGGTCTGATTCTAGGATTGCTTCACGGGCTTTCATCCAGTTCAAGTTACCGCGAACTGTATTGATTTCACCGTTGTGGGCAATGTAACGGAAAGGCTGTGCAAGACGCCATTTCGGGAAGGTATTGGTAGAGAAACGAGAGTGTACCAGCGCCAGTGCAGTCACCATGGTCGGGTTTTGTAGATCAAGGAAGTACTGAGGTACTTGCTCGGTCGTTAACTGACCTTTGTATACCAATGTCTTGTAAGACATGGAGTTAATGTAGAAGTCGTCACCAATGTTCGAAACGCTTTCTAGGCAAACACGTACAGTATAGTTACGAAGTACGTACAGTTTGCGCTCTAGCTCTTCAGGCGTGATGCCAGGGCCGCCGGAGATAAACACGTGCTCAAATTGAGGCTCTGTGCTTAGAGGGTCGGCACCAATCATGGAGTTGTCGGTTGGTAATACGCGGTAGCCGATAACTTCAAGGTCTAGACGCTGTGCGTTGCGTTCTAGAATGTCACGGCATTGTTCGCGTTTGTATTCGTCTTTCGGGAAAAGAACGACACCAACACCATACTTTTCAAACGAAGGCAGTTTAATGCCTAGCTTAACGGCTTCTTCTAATAGGAATTCATGAGGTTTTTGTAGCAAGATACCCGCACCGTCACCGCTGCATGGGTCACAACCTTGACCACCACGGTGTTCCATGCGAGCCAGCATATCCAATGCTTGAGTCACTACTTCATGAGATTTACGGTTTTTAAGGTGAGCAACAAAACCGATACCACAAGCGTCATGCTCCAGTTCCGGAGTGTACAGACCCTGTGGATTTTGCTCTCTATCTACCATAGATACATCCTTCCAGTTCAATGTCGACGCAAAAGTAACGGGCAGCAAATACTACCTAGACTATTGATTACGTCTTGTCCTTTATATTTATTATCGCCACCGATCTAGGTTGACCGGTCTTGATTCCTTTCCGTATCTCGCAGGAAAAGTTTTGCGAGAAAAACAATCCTTGGTGGTATCCCTTTATTTATTATCACTATCTAGTGATTTATATAGGTAGGAGTGGGATAACACCGACAAATCCCGCAGTGTGCTTTGTAATAAAAGTCACAAAAATAACGGGGTTGTGTAAGTATCCTACAATTTTGTCACTTCAGAATGCAATGAAAAAGTCGGCGTTGTGACCCAATTTTTTCGTTTAATTATGCATTTTTAGTTTAACATTTACGCAACATGAACGATTTTTGTCTTTAATTATGCAAGTTTATTGATTTTGACCTGCATGATGGGTGTTTGAATTGATTAATATTGTGTGTTTTTTCTTGCAGGGATGTAATTTATTTACATAGATCGTAGTGAGATTGATTACGATTTATTGTTGGTGAGAATTTATGCAGTTACATGAGTTGGTCAATACAATCGGCCAAGATCTTCAGCGTCGATACGGTGAAAAGGTTCATAAGTTAACATTGCACGGTGGATTTAGTTGCCCTAACCGCGATGGCACGATTGGGCGGGGAGGATGTACATTTTGCAATGTGGCTTCGTTTGCAGATGAAGAAGTCCAGATAAAAAGCATTCACGAACAGTTAAAAGATCGCGCAGGTGAAATTCACAGAGCGAAGAAGTATCTCGCTTATTTTCAGGCCTACACCAGTACCTATGCAGAAGTACAAGTTCTCAAAAACATGTATGAGGAAGCACTAAAGGCTGCAGACATGGTTGGTCTTTGTGTGGGGACGCGTCCTGATTGCGTCCCTGATGCGGTATTGGATTTACTGTCGGGCTATGTACAGCAAGGTTATGAAATTTGGCTAGAACTAGGTCTTCAAACCGCCAACAACGACACCCTCAAACGTATCAATCGTGGTCATGACTTTGAGTGTTATGCCGAAATCACTAAGCGTGCTCGAACACTCGGAATCAAGGTTTGTACTCACTTAATTGTGGGTTTACCCAAAGAAACCCGCGCCGAAAATATTGAAACGCTGCAAAAAGTGTTGGCCGTGGGAACGGATGGCATCAAGTTACATGGCTTGCATATTGTCGAAGGTAGCACCATGGCGAAAGCTTGGCGTGCTGGAAAGCTAGAAGCCCCTGAATTAGAAGAATATGTTGCGATCGCCAGTGAAATGATTCGTATGACACCACCAGATGTGATTTATCATCGCGTTTCATCAGCAGCCAGGAGGCCCACGTTATTATCGCCTCTGTGGTGTGAAAACCGTTGGCTAGCGATGACGGAAATTGGTCGAGATCTCAGTGCTCATGGTGCTCAAGGGAGCCTTACGGGGAATGCCTTTATCTATACTAAACCGGAATTAATAGCAGATCGCTCAATAAATAACTGATATATTTTAACCAGTGTTCTTTGAAGGTTTAAACGATGGATCAGTTACTCAATTGGCTTTGGGGTGGTCAAGGCGGTTATGGCTATGTCGTCTTGTTGTTAATCGCAGGCGTGTGCGCGTTAGCACTGATCTATTTGCACTTTCAGACATCACTTAAGCAACTAGTAACGGATTCTCCCTATCCAGTCATAGTGGTGGACACTAGCCATGCTCAGCTCTTGCTATCTAACCAGGCTGCGATGCAGTTGTTAGGCATTCGCTCTTTGGGAACGGGGTATTTGTATCCTGCTTTATTCGATATTCATGAGCTTGAGCAGTTTCTCGATCGCTTCTCTAGTCGTCATTTTCGTCAGCAGGCTTTTGACTGGCGACTATCTGATAGTGAATCTATTAAAGTGGAGCTGTCAGGCAGAAAGAGTTTATTGCGCAATCATCGAGTTTGGATTCTTTATGCTCAGCCATATCAAGCCACTCACCAAGAGCAGCAACAAGAACTTGCCCAATTAATCATCGCACGTTCGGCATTAGACTCACTTTCAGAGCTGATTTGTACCCAAGACCACCAAGGCAATCTATTAACGACCAATCGAGCATTTGATCAATTCTGGCAAGGGCGAAGGGAAGAAGCTTGCGCATCCAAGGCCTTGGGTGAGATGACCAGAAAAAGCGAACGTAAATGGACAACGGATCCACAAGGTCGAAGTTGCTTATTGGAAGTCAATCAAAACTCTCTTGTTTCGCCGAGTGGTGAGCTTATCGGTACGCTGTCTATTAGTCATGACGTGACTGAATGGCACAAGATGCAACAGAATCTGCGAGATGAAATGGAGCGTCGCAAAGATACTGAGGTGGCGCTAGCGCAAAGAGATACTATCTTACAAACGATTCTGGATGCCAGTCCGGACTCCATTGGTATTTTCAATGAGAACATGGTCTATCAAGCGTGTAATCAGCCTTTTGTTAAGGCGTTAGGCATTTCAAAAATTTCTGATTTGATAGGTAAGCGCCTCCAAGACGTGATTCCTAAAGAGATGTACGCGCGCTTAGCAGATAGTGACTTAGAAGCATTACGCCAGTTAGAGCCAGTTCGATACATAGATAAAGTCGTGAGTAGTGATGGTAAAAGTACGTGGTTTGATGTGGTGAAATCGCCTTTTAAAGATAAAGCATCAGGAACGAATGGTGTGCTGATCATGGCGCGTGATATTTCTGAGCGTTATCTTGCAGAACAAAAGTTGGAAAAAGCCAACCTAGAGTTAGAAAAATTGAGCTTTATGGATAGCTTAACTCAAGTATCGAACCGACGCCGTTTCGACGAACAACTGCAGGTATTGTGGTACCACCACGCTCGAGAAAAGCTGCCGCTCACCATCATGTTATGTGACATCGACTTTTTCAAAGATTACAACGACTGTTACGGTCACCAACAAGGTGATGAAGCGTTAGTCAGTGTCGCTACCGTGTTTACACAAGTCATCAATCGTTCTTCGGATTGTGTTGCGCGTTATGGTGGCGAGGAGTTTGGTTTTATCTTGCCGAATACCACCACGGAAGGTGCGCGCAACGTAGCACAGCGTATTCATGAGAAAATTCTACAGCTTGATATGGAACACGACAGTTCAGAAGCATCTGAACGCCTTACCGTCAGTATCGGTCTGGTCTCTTACATTCCTCAGCATGGTGATGAACCCGAAATGGGCATCGCTATGGCTGACAGTGCGTTATACCAAGCTAAAGCTGATGGACGTAATCGCACCTGTATTCACCCCAGTTCTTGCTAACGCTTTGTGACCGCTTGCTCTAAGTTGATAGCTGATTGTTTAAATCACCGTATTAAACACGTTAAACTTACAGAAGCGTGTGCGCTCGTTGGTTTATCTTTCTATCTCGTGTCACAAGCGCAGATCGCACCGTGTGTTTTTCACTAATCAAACAGACCTAAATTGCGTTAGGTCGAGTGCATTTACCTGTTTTTCATCATCGAATGGCGCTATCTAGCCACCACCATGGAGTAGTTAATGAAACCCATGAAAAACCTCGCCCAGTATTATGTCGACTTGCTAGTCAAACTGGGGATTGTTCGCTTCTCTATTTTGCTAGCCCTTGCGCTGGTGGCATTAGCTGTTGTGGTGCAGGTAGGGATTACTTTAGCTCTCAAAGGGCGAGTAGATGATATCGACATTGTCCGTTCGGTGTTTTTTGGTCTATTGATCACCCCTTGGGCGGTTTACTTCCTCTCTGTGGTTGTCGATCAACTAGAAGAGTCTCGCCAGCGTTTAACTAAGCTGGTGTCCAAACTGAAGGACATGCGTTCGCGAGATCAAGAGCTGAATTACCAACTTCAACAAAACATTGAAAAGCTTAACCAAGAAATTGAAGAGCGTATTAAAGCGGAAGAAGCACGTGAAGAGGCGATGCAAGACCTCGAAAATGAGGTGTTCCAACGCGAACGTACTCAATTAGAGTTGGCAGAACGTACCGCATTACTGCGTTCATTTATTGATGCCTCACCAGACTTAATTTACTACCGCAATGCGGATGGTGTTTTCTCTGGCTGTAACCGCGCGATGGAAGAGCTAACGGGCAAGAAAGAGCACCAGTTAGTCGGATTAAGCCCTTGGGATGTGTATAGCAAAGAAATCGCCGAGCATATCGTTGATACTGACCAAAAGGTTTTTGCCGATAATCAAGCAATTACTTACGAGCAATGGCTCGAATACCCAGATGGTCGCAAGCATTACTTTGAGCTGCGTAAAGTGCCATTTTACAGCAAAGATGGCCGCCACCTTGGTCTCGTTGGGTTCGGTCGTGATATCACTGAACGTAAGCGCCATGAAGAGTCGTTAGAGAAAGCAAGCCGCGACAAAACTACCTTCATCTCAACCATCAGTCATGAGCTGCGAACGCCGCTGAATGGCATTGTAGGCTTAAGTCGTATGCTTCTAGATAGTCCGTTGACAGAAGAGCAGCGTAAACACATGCAGACCATCAATGTGAGTGCGATTACGCTAGGTAACATCTTCAACGATATTATCGATATGGATAAATTTGATCGCCGTAAGTTAGAACTATTACCTGCGCCACTTAACTTCGAAGACTTCGTCGCAGAGATTGAGAGTATCTCAGCTCTGATGGCGGAACAAAAAGGGTTACGCTTTGACTTAGAACGTTTAAGCGACTTGCCAAAAGCAATTGAAGTGGATGCAACCCGTCTACGTCAGGTGATTTGGAACTTGGTCAGCAACGCAATGAAGTTCACCAAGGAAGGTGGCGTTGTGATGACAGTGAGCGCGGATGTCGAAGACGATTTTGCGACCATTATTATGGAAGTGGAAGACACAGGTATTGGTATCCCAGACGAAGAGCTAGATAAGATCTTTGCGATGTACTACCAAGTGAAATCAGGCAAGGACAACCTGCATGCGGTCGGTACAGGTATTGGTTTGGCGGTATCTAAGCAACTGATCAATATGATGGATGGTGACATTACGGTTACCAGTGAGGAAGGCTTTGGTAGCACTTTTACTGTATCGATCCACGTTCCGATTGTTGAACTAGCTGAGCCAGTCATTGATGCGAAACGCGACAATGTGCGCCTCAACATATTTATGGTCGAAGACATCGAGCTTAACGTAACTGTGGCTAAATCGTTACTAGAGAGCCTAGGGCACTCTGTCACCGTGGCAATGACGGGCCAAGAAGCGTTAGTGAACTTTGTGCCAGAAAAATACGACTTAGCGTTGTTGGATATCCAACTGCCTGATATGACGGGCTTTGATGTCGCCAATTATTACCGCAAGCATTATAACAATCTTCCTCCATTGGTCGCCTTAACTGCTAATGTAATGAAAGATCGTCGTGAATACTTAGATAACGGCATGGATGATGCGATCAGTAAGCCGCTGGCAGTGAATGCTATTCAGTCAGTGATTGATAAATTCTTCGCTCACCAGTTAGAACAACCTAAGGAAGTGGTGAGCGGTCCCGAAACAGTGGAAGAGCCAGTGCCTTCTCCTGTGATTGAGACACATTTGCTCGATATGGATATGTTAGAGTCTTACGTCGACATTGTTGGTGCAAAACCTGTCTACGACAGCATAAAAATGTTTGAAGATATGATGCCAGACTATATCGATGTCTTAGATTCGAACATGACAGCGAAAGATCAAGATGGGATTGTTTCTGAAGCGCATAAAATCAAAGGTGCTGCAGGTTCAATTGGCCTGAAACGTATCCAAAGTGTGGCGCAAAAAGCGCAATCGCCCGATATGCCAGCATGGTGGGAAAACATTTCAGACTGGGTTGAAGAGATCAAAAATGAATACCAAAACGATATTCAAGTCCTCAAAAGTTGGTTGGAACAAAGGAAATAACATGAAAAGAATCGCACCATTGGCATTAGTCATGGCATTGATGGCAGGCTGTAGTTCCGTTCCAAATGTGAATTGGCAACAAAACAGTCAGATTACGATTAATGAGGTTAATGTTGAGCTCAAAAGTAATTTATGGGTGAACCTCATGCCGAATATTGGGGACGTGGAAGAGCAAAGTATTCAAGGTGCACTTTACCTCGAAGGAGATCAGTTACTTCCTGCAAATCTAACGGCAGAAGCTCTTATTATTAAACAGGGGCAAAAAGAGTGGTTGGTGGACAGTGCGTCTTTAGATACTCGAACGCACAGTGAAAGCCGATGGGAGGTGGCGTTCTCGTCTCACATTGATGTGAACACAGAAAAATCGGTTGATATCGCAGTGCTTCTAGACGATGCGGGTAAACAGCGTTGGTTAGTCGAAAAGTACGTGAAGATTAACAAGGTTTATTAACCGCAATGATGTTGCATTAGTCGTTAGACCTAAAACAAAAAGGGCTTGCTCAATGAGCAAGCCCTTTGCATATTAGCGGTTAAATCTAGTCTTCTAGATCGCCACAGAAGCGGTAACCTTCGCCGTGGATAGTGGCGATGATTTCTGGCGTACCTGAAACAGACTCAAAGTGCTTACGGATACGACGAATCGTTACGTCTACAGTACGGTCGTGTGGCTTAAGTTCACGACCAGTCATCTTCTTAAGAAGATCTGCACGAGTTTGAATCTTACCCGGGTTCTCACAGAAGTGCAGTAATGCGCGGAACTCAGAGCGAGGTAGCTTGTAGCTATCACCAGCAGGGCTTACTAGAGAGCGGCTGTTGATGTCTAGTACCCAACCGTTGAATTCATACTTTTCTACCGAGCGCTTCTCTTCTTGCACCGCGTTAGAGCTCATTGAGCGACTAAGTAGGTTACGTGCACGAATAGTTAGTTCACGTGGGTTGAATGGTTTAGTGATGTAGTCATCTGCACCAATCTCAAGACCTAGGATCTTGTCTACTTCATTGTCACGGCCTGTCAGGAACATTAAAGCAATGTTCGCTTGCTCGCGTAATTCACGCGCTAGTAGAAGGCCATTCTTGCCTGGAAGATTAATGTCCATAATAACCAAGTTGACTGAGTTATCAGACAACACTTGGTGCATCTCTTCACCGTCACTGGCTTCAAAAACAGCGTATCCCTCTGCTTCAAAAATACTCTTAAGAGTGTTACGAGTTACTTGCTCATCTTCAACGATAAGAATCTGCGGGGTTTGCATTGGCGGTACCTAAATTTGTGACAAAATTGTGCTAATAGAATAAATTCTAGGCAAAAATATAACATACAGGTAATGTGATTTTGATAATAAATCAAGTTGATCAAAAAAACACTTCTTTCAGTTATCCGCCCTCCATGGAATTTTGCCAACTCACCAGTATCCAATGGCGACGTTTATTCTAAAGGGCTTGTTTACCTTTCATTTCCTGCTTTCAGTGGGGCCTGAAACGTAAACACCCTAAGATATTGAGCGGATTTTATATTGTTAACAGCATGCTAACAATGCTCAAATGTTAATTCCATTCAGTTTGTTGATTTATATCAATTGATGAAATGTAACTGTTATTAATCGTTTAAGACTTATGATAGAAAAAAGTAATAAGAACATAGACGCATCGTTATGGAATGCTTATTCAGAATCTTTTTTCAGATTCGAAGCCGAGTGGCGTGTTTCAAACTATGCTGTGATAACCGCTTGGAACCCATACAGTAACTTGAGGTCCAAAGAAGAGAACAGCATAAACAATCACGCGTTAGAAAAACAGCTACAGCACGTTAATTACGCGCCTGTCACGGTAGGTGATAGCGCTTTTACATGGTATGAGGAAAGCTTTGCCGTCGAGTTGTCGCCAGAGGTAGCCGTTGAATTGGCGAGTGACTTTCAACAAAACGCGATTTATTACGTCATTAATGACCAACTTTATCTTATTGCGTGCTCGCAGCCGAAAGTTTTTCATACGTTAGGCTCCATTAAACCTCGGCTCGTATAGAAGGTATAGAAAAGGATACTGCTCACTGAAGCACCGCTTGGGTGAGAAAATTCACGGAGGAAATATGAGAGACATTACACCCGATATTTGTGACCAATTTGAAGACCAAGTGAGCTTGCTTACTTTACCATTGCAGAACTTTGGTCAACGTAGCGCTTTTTACGGTGAAATCGTTACGGTGCGCTGCTATCACGATAACTCGAAAGTGCGTGAAGTACTGGGCGAAGATGGAACGGGTAAAGTATTGATTGTTGACGGACATGGATCGTGTCAGAGAGCATTACTCGGCGATCAATTAGCGATACTCGGAATAGAAAATGGGTGGGAAGGTATCATTGTCTATGGTGCAATACGCGACGTAGCACAAATATCTCAAATGGACATTGGCGTTCAAGCTCTTGGCACCAACCCGTTTAAAACAGAGAAACGCGGGATAGGAGAGGTAAACGTAACCTTAACGATGCAAAACCAAATCGTTCAACCTAAGCACTACGTTTACGCGGACTGGAACGGTGTGTTGATTTCTAAGCAAAAGCTGGACTTCTAAAAACGAAAGCCTAAACCAACCTCAAAGCCTTGTTGCCAATCTTGGTAATCAAGAGTCGCGTGAAGATCCAGTTTATCGGTAATTTTTACGCGACTTGATACTTCAGCCGCGAGGCTACTGTCGTCTTGGCGAATACCTTCCGCTGTTTCGTTCTTGTAAGAGCGAACTGTACTTTTCAGCGTGACACGATCATTAAAGTGATAGCTGATCCCACTCAAAAAACCACTTTGATTTTTGGTAGGAGAGTTATTGACTCGCGCACCGACATAAACGTCTACCGAATCAAAAAGTTCGTAAGCGTAACCCGTATCGATATTCCAAACATCAAAACTGTCAGACTGATAACTGTCGCTGGAAATGAATAGTTTATGAGGAGAAGGGGATGTTTTACCTGGAAGCGGCGGAAGCTCGTTTGCTAGACAAACACCAGGCACAAAAAACAGCAACAGAAAAAGCCCTCTTTTCATGTTCACCACTCCTTGTGTCAACTTTTTATTAGTATGCGCCCAAAGCTTCTCACTATTAAAGCATAGAATATGAAAGCTAGCTCACCTATTTTCTAAATAATTCGATCCTATGAACATAAGTCACAGTTAAGTTGTTGTTATGTGTCACAACCCTCTCGAATTATTTGATCGTACGTTTTATGGCAAAGATCAGACTAGTTATTAGATAAAAAACCGAACTGGTGATGATGGTTAAGTCCTTTACAAAAACTAACTGTAGATTTTTAAATGATCAATAATGTGTAATTAACTATAAATATCAATGACATTGCTTAGCAGAATTCTCTGAAAGATGGAAAAACAAACAATTTTTTGTTGACTATGTATCAGAAACTCGGTAAACGTAGAGTTAAGCAAACACAATTAACGTTGAATATTTATTTATGCCATCTAACAGCCTAGTAGTAATGACCACGACCATTATTATTACCGACACGACACATGTTGGGGCAGGCTGCTGAGCGAAAGAAATTCACAAAAAAGGCCTGTATCCAACAAGATACAGGCCTTTTTTTATGCTTTTTTATCCAGAATTTAGACAAATTTAAGAAGATATACCGGAGGAAGGGATGCGAGTATTGAAGTTTGGCGGATCATCACTAGCTGATGCAGATCGCTTTTTGAGAGCGGCAGACATTATTGCCAATAACGCTCAACAAGAAGAAGTGGCGGTTGTTCTTTCCGCTCCTGGTAAAACAACAAACAAATTGGTTGCGGTCATTGAAGGCGCATTGCGCAATGGTGAAGCAGAACTACAAATCAAAGAGTTGGAGGAGTCGTTTAAAACGCTCTTCACTCAAGTCCAAGCAGTACTACCCAATATCGATGGTTCAGCTTTCGATAACCAAGTGAAAACTTCTCTCTCTCAATTACGCCAATTCGTTCATGGCATCAATCTTCTTGGCATGTGCCCAAACAATGTTAATGCACGTATTATTAGCAAAGGCGAACGCGTTTCGATTCAATTGATGAAAGCGGTGTTAGAAGCCAAAGGCCAGCCTGCACATCTTATCGACCCAGTTGAATACCTATACGCAAAAGGTGATCACCTTGAAGCCATGGTTGATGTAGACGTTTCAACGCAAAACTTCCGCCAAAACCCTCTTCCTCAGGGCCATGTGAACATCATGCCAGGCTTTACCGCAGGTAACGAGAAAGGTGAATTGGTAACTCTTGGTCGCAATGGCTCTGATTATTCGGCGGCGGTTCTTGCGGCGTGTCTGCGCGCAGATTGTTGTGAGATCTGGACTGATGTAGACGGTGTATACAACTGCGACCCTCGTTTAGTGGAAGATGCTCGCTTACTCAAATCTCTTAGCTACCAAGAAGCAATGGAGCTTTCTTACTTCGGTGCTTCCGTTTTGCATCCGAAGACCATTGCTCCTATCGCGCAGTTCCACATCCCATGTCTGATCAAAAACAGCTTTAACCCACAAGGTGCAGGAACTCTGATTGGGCAAGACACTGGTGAAGACAATCTGGCGATCAAAGGTATCACGACGCTAAACGACCTAACTATGGTTAACGTCTCCGGCCCAGGTATGAAGGGTATGGTTGGCATGGCAAGCCGCGTGTTCGGCGCAATGTCTTCCGCTGGTGTGTCTATTGTTCTTATTACTCAGTCTTCTTCTGAGTACAGCATTAGCTTCTGTATTGAGGCAGAAGATAAAGCAAAAGCGCAACAAGTACTGGCCGATGCGTTTGAGTTGGAACTGAAAGATAGCTTATTAGAGCCGGTCGAGTTTATTGATAATGTTTCAATCATAACGTTGGTTGGTGACGGCATGCGTACATCGCGCGGTGTTGCATCTCGCTTCTTCTCATCTCTTGCTGAAGTGAACGTAAACATTGTAGCCATCGCACAGGGCTCATCTGAGCGTGCTATCTCAGCCGTGATTCCTGAAGATAAAATCTCTGAAGCGATCAAAGCGTGTCACGAAAACCTATTCAACTCTAAGCACTTCTTAGACGTATTCGTGGTTGGTATTGGTGGCGTTGGTGGTGAGCTGGTGGATCAGATCGAGCGTCAACAGGCGAAGCTTGCGGAAAAAGGCATCGTTATTCGCGTGTGTGGCTTGGCAAACAGCAAAGGTCTTTTACTTGATAGTGAAGGTCTGCCACTCGAGCATTGGCGTGATCGTATGTCGGCAGCGACAGAAGAGTTCAGCCTAGCGCGTTTGATTTCTTTGGTTCAACGTAACCACATCATCAACCCAGTATTGGTTGACTGTACATCAAGTGAAGATATCGCGAACCAATACGCTGATTTCTTAGCTGCTGGTTTCCATGTCGTTACACCAAATAAAAAAGCAAACACAGCAAGCATGGCTTACTACCATCAGCTTCGCGATGTTGCGCGCAGCTCTCGTCGCAAGCTGATGTACGAAACAACTGTGGGGGCGGGTCTACCGGTAATCGAAAACCTGCAAAACCTAATCTCAGCGGGTGATGAGCTAGAGCGCTTTAGCGGTATTCTTTCTGGCTCTCTGTCATACATCTTCGGTAAGTTAGATGAAGGTATGAGCCTAAGTGAAGCTACTAATATCGCAAAAGAAAATGGTTTTACTGAACCGGATCCTCGTGATGATCTTTCTGGTATGGATGTCGCGCGTAAGCTTCTGATCCTAGCTCGTGAAGCAGGCATGTCTCTAGAACTAGAAGACGTTGTGGTTGATCAAGCACTGCCACCAGGTTTTGATGATTCTGGTAGCGTTGATGAATTTATGGCGCGTTTACCTGAAGCAGACGCTTACTTTAAAGAATTATCTGCAAAGGCAGCGGAAGAAGGCAAAGTACTGCGCTACGTTGGTGAGATTAATGAGGGCAAGTGCACAGTAAGCATCGCAGCGGTGGATGAAAACGATCCAATGTATAAAATCAAGGACGGTGAAAACGCACTGGCATTTTACAGCCGTTACTATCAGCCAATCCCACTAGTGTTACGTGGCTATGGTGCAGGCACCGAAGTAACGGCTGCAGGTGTATTTTCTGACGTGATGCGTACTTTAGGTTGGAAACTAGGGGTATAACAATAATGAGTTCAAGTGATATGGATGTAGTGGTTTATGCCCCAGCATCAATTGGTAATGTAAGCGTTGGCTTTGATGTGCTGGGGGCTGCCGTGTCTCCAGTGGATGGCACACTATTGGGTGACCGTGTATTGGTGAAATCTGGGGCTGATCCGTTCAGCCTTAAAACGGCGGGTGATTTTGTTGAGAAATTGCCAACTGAACCAAAAGAGAACATCGTTTACGACTGTTGGCTTGTGTTTGCTCGTGAGTTAGACAAAAAAGGCGTTGAGCTAAAACCACTTGAGATGACGCTAGAAAAGAACATGCCAATTGGCTCTGGTTTAGGCTCAAGTGCATGTTCTATCGTTGCTGCATTAGATGCATTGAACCGATTCCATGGACAGCCACTTAACGAGACAGAATTATTGGCGCTGATGGGAGAGATGGAAGGTAAGATCTCTGGTGGTATTCACTACGACAACGTTGCGCCATGTTACCTTGGTGGTGTGCAACTGATGCTTGAAGAGTTGGGTATCATCAGTCAAGAAGTGCCTTGCTTTGATGATTGGTACTGGGTGATGGCGTATCCGGGTATCAAGGTATCAACGGCGGAAGCGCGTGAGATCCTACCATCTCAATACCGCCGACAAGATATCATTGCTCATGGTCGCCACCTTGCGGGCTTTATTCATGCGTGTCATTCTGGTCAGCCAGAACTTGCTGCAAAAATGATCAAAGACGTGATCGCAGAACCGTATCGTGAGAAACTGCTTCCAGGTTTTGCGAATGCACGTCAATACGCAGCGTCTGCGGGTGCATTGGCAACCGGTATTTCTGGCAGTGGTCCGACACTGTTCAGTATTTGCAAAGAGAAAGATGTCGCTGAGCGAGTTGCTCGCTGGTTAGAACAAAACTACGTACAAAACGAAGAAGGATTCGTCCACGTTTGTCGTCTAGATAAGCAGGGTTCGAAAGTAACAGGAAGTGAGCTATGAAGCTTTACAATATAAAAGAAAATGATGAACAAGTTTCCTTTGGCCAAGCCGTTCGCCAAGGGTTAGGCCGTAACCAAGGTCTATTTTTCCCATCGGAATTACCAAAATTTGAAGATATCGATGCGCTGCTTGCAGAAGACTTTGTCTCTCGTAGCACTAAGATTCTATCGGCGTTAATTGGAGATGAACTTACAGAGGAGAAAGTGAATGCTCTTGTTGATGCTGCATTCCAATTCCCTGCGCCTATCAACCAAGTAAGAGATGGTGTTTACGCACTGGAGCTGTTCCATGGCCCAACGCTTGCGTTTAAAGACTTTGGTGGTCGCTTTATGGCGCAATCTCTTGCAGCCGTTTCGGACGGTGGCAAGATCACCATTCTGACAGCAACTTCTGGCGATACTGGCGCAGCCGTTGCGCATGCTTTCTACGGTATGGAAGACATCAACGTTGTGATTCTTTACCCGAAAGGTAAGATCAGCCCACTGCAAGAGAAGCTATTCTGTACGCTTGGTAAGAACATCCATACTGTCGCGATCGATGGAGACTTCGATGCGTGTCAGGCACTGGTTAAGCAAGCTTTTGATGATTCTGCACTGCGTGAAGAGATCGGTCTGAACTCTGCAAACTCAATCAACATCAGCCGTTTGATGGCGCAAATCTGTTACTACTTTGAAGCAGCTGCGCAAATGAGCAAGCAAGAGCGTGAAAACCTAGTGGTATCAGTACCAAGTGGTAACTTTGGTAACCTAACTGCTGGTCTACTGGCAAAAGCGCTGGGCTTGCCTATCAAACGCTTTATCGCGGCAACTAATGCCAATGACACTGTTCCTCGCTACCTAGAAACAGGTAAGTGGGAGCCAAAACCAACAGTCGCAACAACATCGAACGCGATGGACGTGAGCCAACCAAACAACTGGCCTCGTATTGAAGAGCTGTGCCGCGTGAAAGAGTGGGGCTTGGAGACGTTAGGTAAAGGCGCAGTATCTGATGAGCAAAGCGCACAGTCAGTGAAAGATTTACATGCTCTAGGCTACCTATGCGAACCGCATGGTGCGATTGCTTACCGAGTGCTTGAAGAACAATTGCAAGACGGTGAAACCGGTCTGTTCCTATGTACTGCTCACCCTGCGAAGTTCAAAGAAGTCGTGGATGATATTCTAGAATCCGATATCGAGCTTCCTGCGCCACTAGCGAAGCACGCTGCGATGGAGCTGCTATCGGAAGAGCTCGACGCAGACTTTGACGCATTGAAACAAGTACTGCGCCGCGTGCAGTAAGCTTCAAAGTATAGTAAGTATCAAAAACAGAAATAACGAGAGGTGAATGAGTAATCATTCACCTTTTTTATTGTCGGTAAGTTTTGACTCTCTTTATGATTGAGAAACGAACTTAACTAAATGAGATGGAAAGAGAAGCATGCATTTTTTGATTTTTCTTGGCTCAGTGAGAGACAGCACGCCACCACGACCAGCCCGTTTAGGAATGCGAGTCAGTAAAGCGTGTGAAAAACTCATCGCGAGTCAACATTCGCAACATACGGTCGAAATCATCGACCCTTTGAATTACGACTTTGGTGATGTGTTTAAGCCCGAGTTTGCTTATCACCGCTCTAAAGTTCCGCAGAACCTAAGTGAGCTGGCAGACAAAATCAAACATGCGGATGGGTATGTGATGGTTAGCCCGGAATATAACCATTCGATGAGTCCTGCTCTGGCGAACACGCTTAACCATTTCGGCAGTTCGCTGTTTTCTTACAAGCCGAGTGCTATCGTGACCTATTCTGCCGGACAATGGGGTGGTGTTAGAGCTGCCGTTTCTATGCGTACCTTCTTATCTGAACTTGGATGTCTACCTGTCTCTGCGATGATCCACATTCCGAAAGCGCAAGAAGTCTTTGATGAACAGGGCGTTGCTGCGGATGAGTCGGAGCAGACGCAGTGGGACAACTATATGAATCGCACTATGCATCAATTGATTTGGTGGGCAGAAGGGGCGTCACTGCAAAGAGATAGGCTTGATCCAACCTCTGTAGCGCAAGCGTTTCAGAAAGATCCTTCGCAAAGAAATGCACCTCAGAGGCGAGTTGCTTTCCATTATAGAAAGGGGTTAGAAGGATTCTGAAACAAAAAAGCTTGGTCATTGCTGACCAAGCTTTTTAAATTCTAGCGAGCTAGTTTACTGAGAGATTATAGAGTCTCAGTAAAAGTACGAGCGATTACATCACGTTGTTGCTCTGGAGTTAGCGAGTTAAAACGTACTGCGTAACCAGAAACACGAATAGTTAGTTGTGGGTATTTCTCTGGGTGTGCAACTGCATCTTCTAGTGTTTCGCGTTTAAGCACGTTCACGTTTAGGTGTTGGCCGCCTTCGATACGAGGAGCAGTTTCGATTGCAACTTCACGGCTTTCGTATTCACCTAGGTCGCTGATTGCGATAACTTGGTCTGCTTCGTAGCCAGCAGTTGCAGCAACACAACGAGCTTCATTTTTTTCGCTATCTAATAGCCAGATAGAGTTTAGTAGGTCGTCGTTTGCCGCTTTTGTAATTTGGATACCTTGGATCATCACTATCTCCTAGACCACTTACGTGGTGATTATTGGTGTTAATTTTCGAATTTTCGTTGAGCTGAGTATTATATAGCTAATATCCACTATTTTAATATTGATTTAAGTCAAAAAACAACCAAAAACATTATTTTTATTAAGGTAATTTTATTGAGTTAAATCAATAAAACCTTTGAAAACAAACTAATTACAATTTATTTGATAATATAAAAAATATTTAATAACTAGTTTCGTTGTAAATTTACTACAAATTGAGATTAAAGTTTAAACTGGTTAACGCAACTATCTGTATTTAGGTAGCAATACTGAAAGTCTAAAGTGATTAAATGACAAACATGAAAAACAAGCTTGGGAATAAACTCATTGGTGCACATGTCTCTGCTGCTGGTGGGGTCGATCAAGCTCCGTTGAGAGCTCGTGAAATTGGCGCGAATGCATTCGCACTATTTACAAAAAACCAACGCCAGTGGGTGGCGAAGCCTTTAGAAGCAAAAACCATCAGTGCGTTTAAAGCGAACTGTAAAATGCTGGGTTTCGGAGCAGAACATATTCTTCCCCATGATTCTTATCTGATTAACTTGGGTGCGCCGGAAGAAGAAAAGCTGAATAAATCCCGCGCGGCATTTATTGATGAAATGGAGCGTTGTAATCAGTTAGGGCTGACTTTGCTTAACTTCCACCCGGGTAGTCACCTAAAGAAAGTCTCTGAACAGGAGTGCCTCGCAACGATCGCCGAGTCGATCAATCTTGCGCATAAAGCGGTGCCGAATGTGATCGCTGTTATCGAGAATACGGCAGGTCAAGGCACTAACTTAGGCTGGAAGTTTGAGCACCTTGCTGAAATCATCGAGCAAGTGGAAGATAAAGATCGTGTCGGCGTTTGTATTGATACCTGCCATACCTTTACGGCTGGTTATGACTTACGTACAAAAGAAGATTGCGAGCGCACCTTTGCAGAGTTCGACCGTATCGTAGGTATGCACTATTTAAGAGCAATGCATCTAAATGATTCAAAAGTAGAGTTTGCCAGCAAAGTAGATCGCCACCATTCTCTAGGTAAAGGAGAGATCGGGTGGGATTGCTTTGAGTACATCGCAAAAGACCCTCGTTTTGATGGTATCCCTCTGATTTTAGAAACAATTGATCCAGATATTTGGCAGCAAGAGATCGACACGTTGCGTCAATTCCATTTAGCGGCCATTGCCAGTTAATGGCGTAACCACAAAGTTGGCACCTTTCTTTCTTAGTCATTGAACATCAATCTCTGAATTAGCAAAGAAGGATGCCAACATGTCTCGACCACTCTCTTTTACTCCTTATGCTTACACTCGTCGCGTGCTTCGCTTACCGATGCCTAATCGTCACATTACCGGACGGGGGCATTTTCGAACGCCACAGAAGCATTAGTCTTTTATTACTTGTCTCAAGTTCGTGGTAAGTTTTTGTTTGTTTGAGTTTCGCTCGTTAGAATAGAAGCAAAATTTAGGACAGGAACTTTCCATGAATCAGTCACCCACTTGGCACGATGTGATCGGCGAAGAGAAAAAGCAGAGCTACTTTGTAGACACCTTGAATTTTGTTGAAGCCGAACGCGCCGCAGGCAAAGCTATTTTTCCTCCCGCAAAAGATGTC
Source organism: Vibrio sp. Vb1554 (assembly GCF_033344235.1). Taxonomy (NCBI): domain Bacteria; kingdom Pseudomonadati; phylum Pseudomonadota; class Gammaproteobacteria; order Vibrionales; family Vibrionaceae; genus Vibrio; species Vibrio sp. Vb1554. The sequence goes on from NZ_JAWPOJ010000008.1 coordinate 123,591, forward strand.
TTTAACGCGTTTCGTTTTACCGAGTTCAAAGACGTTAAGGTCGTGATTCTAGGACAAGACCCATACCACGGCCCAAATCAGGCGCATGGCCTGTGTTTCTCTGTACTTCCTGGCATTAAAACGCCACCGTCACTGGTTAATATGTATAAAGAGCTGGCGCAAGATATTGAAGGTTTCCAAATCCCTCAGCATGGTTTTTTGCAAAGCTGGGCTGAACAAGGCGTATTGTTACTCAATACGGTATTAACGGTGGAGCAAGGTAAAGCGCATTCACATTCAAAGACAGGTTGGGAAACGTTTACTGATCGAGTGATTGAAGCCATTAATCAGCATCAAGAAGGTGTAGTGTTCTTGCTGTGGGGTTCACATGCACAGAAGAAAGGTCGTTTTATCGATCGCAATAAGCACCATGTGTTAGCTGCCCCACACCCATCGCCACTTTCTGCACATCGAGGCTTTTTCGGTTGTAAGCATTTCTCTCAAGCAAACCAGTTGCTTACATCACAAGAAAAAGCACCAATTAACTGGCATTTGCCATTAACGGTATAAATGAAGAGACAGCGATCATGGATGCTATGATCGCTGTTTTTTTGAGCATGCTCGAGGCTGATAGTAAATTTCTCATGTACACTTACTAAAAGTAGGTGTTAAGGAGAGACGCTATGATGATCGAAAGAATTCGACGCGAACATGGTTATATGGTTCGTCTGTTGGCGATACTGCGCCATAAGCTTAATGAGATAAAAAAAGAACGTGTAATCAACTATGCGTTAGTAAGCGAGATTGTTGATTACCTCTCTAATCATTCGGAGAAAGTACACCACCCGAAAGAAGATATCCTCTATCACCACTTTCTTGAACACTATGGTAAGCAACAAACCATGGAAAATTTAGAGAAAGAACATCTAGAGTTAGCTAGTAAAACCAGAGAGTTTTCATCCGTGATAGAGATGATCCTTCAGGATGCTGTTGTGCCACAAGACATGTTCGTCGCTCACCTAGAAGATTTCATTGAATCGCAAAGGCGCCACTTGGAGCTAGAAGAGCGAAAAATTTTGCCTCTCATTGAAGAGTTATTTACCACAGAAGATTGGCAGCATGTCGAGAGCTTATGGAGCGTCAGTGAGGATGATCCTGTGTTTGGTGACACGATTGCTGATCGTTATAAGCAGTTGGCCGAACGTGTTCGTCAAAGTGATACTGAGTATGTTTAAGCCTGAGTGATGAAACCTGAGCGAGCGAAAGCCGTCTCTCGGGTTTGTGAGATACATTTCTTATTTATTGGGAATCAACCGAAAATTTAGTGTGCATATTTCTCGGCAAAAAGTACGGAAGATTCTCATTGAGTAATAATGGTATTCATACTTAAACCTTGGTACATAAACTCACGGTGTTTACGGTCACTGTAAACAAAAAACAAAAGGCACCTGTAAGGTGCCTTTTGTTTGAATTAGAGTTTAATGTCTTCCAAGTTATAATCGGTACAGACATCAAGTTCGCGCAGCTCTTTAAGCAAATTGCGTCTGTCGTTCATCTCTTCTATTTCACGCCACTTTCGCTTTACTGGTTTGGCACGAGATTTGGTTGTTGAGGTAGTATCCAGATTAAAAATGTCATCTAGTTGAAAGCCTTCCATAAGCCACCTTTACCTTTCTTAAGCTAAACTGTTGTAACCAGTCCTTGTGGAGTTTTTTAAGTACCACAATAGCCGTGAGAATAAACATGATATATTTCGCATTTGTGTCGGTAGCATGACATTTTCGTGCAAAAATATTCTCAAAATCACACTTTTTATTGCAACGATGTGGATAAAAAATGCACAAACGATCTCAAGAAAACGATTAAATAGAGAGATTTTCTATGTTAATTCGATTTGATGAATGGGTGCACTGCGCAAAGGTTAAAGTTGCATAAAATCAGTTTGATGAAATAGTGTTCAATTAGATGGTAAGTCACTAGCGTAAATTTATGTAACACCTTGTGAATACTAGCTTGTTCTTGTTTATACGGTTTGCCATTCCATTTAATGAAGAATAATTATTTATGTTGGTGTTTGGTAATTGAAATGTTGCGCAGTTTGAGTGTTAAGTCTTCTATTTATGTTATTTTTTGGTGACTTTATAGTGAAAAATAACAATGTTATTCTTATTATTGCATATTGATTTTTGCGCTCCTAGGTTGCATTATCCGCCCGTCAAAAAATACGCTGGTACGTAAAATGGATGCATGAAGCGACGTTTACGATTCTAGATTGCCCATAAACATTACTTAAAAAGCTAAGCACACTTTGACACTTAGCAGGCAATTTGGTGGATGGCTAGGACGCATAGACTGGCGCAACTCACTTTGAGGTACACATGACAGACTTAATCAATTTGATGAACGATCTCCTCTGGGGCTCGATTCTGGTTTATCTTCTTGTTGGTGTTGGTATTTACTTCACCGTTCGATTAGGGTTCATTCAGTTCCGCCATTTCGGCCACATGTTCTCTGTTCTTAAGAACAGCCGTAAAGCAGACAAAGCTGGTATTTCTTCTTTCCAAGCGCTTTGTACTAGTCTTGCTGCACGTGTTGGTACAGGTAACATGGCGGGCGTTGCAGTGGCATTGACTGCGGGTGGTCCTGGTGCGATCTTCTGGATGTGGCTGATTGCAATGCTTGGTATGGCAACATCGTTTGCTGAGAGCACACTGGCGCAGCTATACAAAACCAAAGATGATGATGGCAACTACCGTGGTGGCCCTGCCTACTACATGGAAAAAGGCTTGGGCATGCGTTGGATGGGCGTGTTGTTCTCAGTTTTCCTAATCATCGCTTTTGGTTTGGTATTCAACGCCGTACAAGCTAACTCAATTGCCAATGCAATGAGCAACGCATTTGGTTGGAATAACCTGTATGTCGGTATTGCCGTTGTTCTACTGTCTGCAATTGTTATTTTCGGTGGCATCAAGCGTATCGCAAGAGTTGCTGAGATGATCGTTCCGATCATGGCACTACTTTATCTAGCCCTAGCGCTGTTCATCATGTTCTCTAACCTAGAGAAATTACCTGATGTATTGATGCTTATCTTTAAGAGTGCATTTGGTCTGCAAGAAGCAGCAGCAGGTGGTCTTGGCTACGCAATTGCACAGGCAATGATTAACGGTATCAAGCGCGGTCTATTCTCGAATGAAGCAGGTATGGGTTCTGCACCTAACGCGGCAGCTTCAGCAACACCTTACCCACCACACCCAGCGTCTCAAGGTTACGTACAGATGCTAGGCGTGTTCATGGATACGATCGTTATCTGTTCTGCAACAGTGGCTATCATCCTGATGTCTGGTGAGTATGTCGGTCAAGCAACAGAAGTGACGGGTATCGAGCTAACTCAGCGTGCATTGAGCTCACAAGTTGGCGATTGGGGCGGCATTTTTGTTGCTGTGGCAATCTTCTTCTTTGCGTTTACTTCAATCATTGCAAACTACTCGTATGCTGAAACGAACTTAATCTTCCTAGAGCACAATCATAAAGCGGGCTTAAGCATTTTCCGCGTTATTGTTCTTGGTATGGTGATGTTTGGTGCACTAGCTTCGTTACCAGTCGTATGGTCGCTTGCTGACGTCTCTATGGGTCTGATGGCGATAGTCAACTTAGTGGCGATCATCTTGCTATCTGGCATCGTGATTAAACTGGCAAAAGATTACAACCGCCAGCTTGGTGAAGGCAAAGTGCCAACATTTGATGCGAATGACTTCCCGGAGCTGAAATCTCAGCTTGAAGAAGGCATTTGGTACAACGATAAAAAAGACTAAGTGAGCTATCACTCATAGTTGAAAGCTATTAGTACGATGTAAAAAGCCATGCAGACAATGCATGGCTTTTTTTGTACCCTATTAAAAACAAAATTAGAGAAGGGAAAGTCATGCTTATCGTAGTTTCTCCAGCGAAGACTCTTGATTACGAGTCTCCGTTAGCGACAGAAAAATTTACTCAACCTGAGTTGGTCGAATACTCAAAAGAGCTTATCGATGTTTGCCGCAAACTGACTCCTGCTGATGTTGCCTCTTTAATGAAAGTGAGCGACAAGATTGCCGATTTAAATGTGGGCCGATTCCAAGAGTGGAGTGAAACGTTTACCACGGAAAACTCACGACAAGCCATTCTTGCATTTAAAGGTGACGTTTACACAGGGCTAGACGCCGAAAGTTTATCTGAAGCGGACTTCGAATATGCTCAAGATCATCTGCGTATGCTATCGGGTCTTTATGGTTTACTAAAACCACTTGATTTGATGCAGCCATACCGTCTTGAAATGGGTACCAAGCTTGCAAACGACAAGGGTACGAACTTGTACCAGTTTTGGGGCAATGTAATTACGGACAAGCTTAACGAAGCGATTTCTGCTCAAGGTGATAATGTCCTTATCAACCTTGCATCAAATGAATACTTTAAAGCGGTTAAGCCAAAGAATTTAGATGCGCAAGTGATCACGCCAGTATTCAAAGATTGTAAGAATGGTCAATACAAGGTCATCAGTTTTTACGCGAAGAAAGCGCGCGGTATGATGGCGCGTTACATCATTGAAAACCGTGTTGAGAGCGTTGCAGACCTGACTAAGTTTGATACGGCGGGTTACTACTTTGTGGAAGATGAATCGACGCCAACAGAGTTAGTATTTAAACGCGAAGAGCAAAAATAAAGCTGATTGAGACGTAGTCTACGTTAATCTCTATCAGCACAAACGAAAAAGGGTTGGCATTGCCAACCCTTTGTTATTTTCTAGCTTGAGCTACTTGGCCCCAACAAGATTACTTCTTCTTAGCGGTTTTCTTTTTCGCTACTTTTTTCTTGTCGTCTTTTTTCTTTTTCTTCTTAAACACAGGCTTTTTGTGTTTAGGACGCATCTCTTTCACGAAACGCTCTTTGATGTCTTCTTTCACGTAACGTGCAACGCGATCCATCATTGGTTGGTCGTGTGCTTCTACGATTGAGATAGCGTTACCTTTCTTACCTGCGCGAGCCGTACGGCCGATACGGTGAAGGTAAACATCAGCCGTGCGCGGCATGTCGTAGTTGATAACGTGTGATACATCCGGAAGATCGATACCACGCGCAGCAACGTCCGTCGCGAGCAGCACGTTCACAGTTCCATCGCGGAAGCGAGAAATCGCATTGTTACGACGATCTTGCGGCATTTCACCTTGAATCCAAGAACATGGAATCTGTGCACTTTCAAGCTGCGCTCGTAGCTCAGCCAAACGCTCACGAGTCTTTAAAAAGACGATAGTGCGCTCAGCTTGCTGAGTAATAATGTGTTTTAGTAATTCCAGTTTGTGTTCAGCATCATCAGCTCGGTGGTACCACTGAGCAATTTTCTTACGCTCACGCAGCGGCGATTTTGCGTCGATCTCTGCTGGGTCATTCAACAGATCAGCGGTAAAGCCTTCTACGCCTTTCCCTTCTAACGTTGCTGAGAACAGAAGGGTTTGCTTACGCCAGCGACATTCGTTAGATAGGCGATCGACTGTAGGAGCAAAACCCATATCTAGCATACGGTCTGCTTCATCAAGGATTAACCATTCGATTGCACGACAATCAAAACGTTCTGCATCAATGTATTCTTTTAAACGGCCAGGTGTCGCAACCACAATGTCTTGTGTTGTTGCAAGGATGTCGGCGTGCTCTTGGTACTGAACACCACCAGTGATGGTGAAAATGTTGAGTTTGGTATTTTTTGCCAAAGCACGTGCTTGATCGGCAATTTGCATCGCCAGTTCGCGAGTAGGCGTTAGGATCAAAATACGCGCAGGTCCAGGCTTACGACGAGGGAAGTCTTGCAAGTATTGCAATGCTGGCAGGACGAAGGCGGCCGTTTTACCAGTTCCTGTTGGCGCTGACGCTAGAATGTCACGACCGTCCAACGCTTGTGGAATCGCTTCTGCCTGAATTTTTGTTGGGCGTTCGTAACCCATCTCTTCAATGGCTTCAAGTAGGTTTTGGTCTAGATCAAGTTCAGCAAAGGTTCTGATCACAATGAGTTCTCCACAAGCAAAGCTTGGTTAATGGTTCGCCACAACAGCATAGAATACAAAAAGGTCGCACATTATAAAGTGATTGGTGATAAGGATCACATGTTATTTCACATCTTAAGATAAAACTCGCGGGTTAACTGGATGAAATCATCACTATAGCCGTCATTTGAACGGATAATTAAATGTGACGTCTGCAAATCGCAAGGTCGTTTTGACAGTTCAAATAACAGTCGGTGTACTGGTTTCTTTTCTGATGGTTGCACACGACAGATCCGCGATAGATACCAACTTTGGTTTAATGCTAGCTCAATGAACTGCTCGCCTTCGGTGATTGGCAACACAAAACTAGCTCTCCCTTCGTCATCAAGCAAATGATAGCAACGCTGTAGCAATGCGTTATGGCCTAGCGTATCAGTGTGCCTCGCGGTTGCACGTTGACTGTGTTTCGATTGCTCGCCGCTGTTGAAGTAGGGCGGGTTACAAATGATGCGTTGGAATGGATGTGTCGGCGTAAAGTGCAGTATGTCGGTGTGATGCACACTTACACGATCTGACCAAGGAGACTGGGCCATATTTTTTTGCGCGGCAGCAACGGCTGTTAATTCGATATCGACCGCGGTTATTTGAGCTTCTGTAAAGCGTTGAGCACACATCAGGGCAAGCAGGCCAGTGCCAGTGCCAATATCGAGAATTTTAGCGTCGTTAGGGCTTTGAATCCAAGCACCAAGCATTACCCCATCTGTGCTGACTGGCATACCACTCTCGCCGCCCTCAATACAAAATTGCTTAAAATTGAAGCCTTTAGTTTTCAGTTTTTTGTTCTTCATGATTGTTTTATATTTGCTCAATAATTAAGTGGATTGCTCTATTGTTTATTAATTGTATAGATTGTTGTTTTGTTGGTTACTAAATTGTATTGTTAATTGATCGAGATAAAGAACTGGTCTGTTATTTGGATCTGGTTATATCCACTGCTTTTAAGTTTGAAAACTAAATTAATATGGTGTTTTTTTCTTAAAGGTTGCCAAATGATGAGTCTTTCGTCATTATGCGGCGAAAATTTTATAGATTGAACCACGTGTACTTATTGACTTTAGGTATACAAAAAGTGGTCTAAGCATACACAACATTCATTAATTAAAAGACAAGGGTTATCTGTGAAGCAGACGTTAAAACTAACAGATATTATCGCAGTAGGCTTTATGCTATTTGCGTTCTTTTTAGGTGCGGGCAATATTATCTTTCCACCTCTAGCGGGTCAGTTAGCGGGTGAAAACTTAATGCCAGCTATGTTTGGTTTCTTGCTAACAGCGGTAGGTCTACCTCTTATTACTATCGTTGCTATTGCTGTTGCTGGTGGTTCTTGGGATCACTTGACGCAAGATCTTCCGAAAAAAGCGGCAGTTCTTATGGCTGCACTGATTTTCATCATCATTGGTCCTGCGTTTGCAGCGCCTCGTACTGGCCTAGTGGCTTACGAGATGGCGGTGAAACCTTTCTTCCTTGAGGCGTCACAAACGCATCTGACAGCGTTCTCAGTGATCTTCTTTATCGCAGCAATGATGTTCTCATGGTTCCAAGGCCGTTTGATCGATCTCATCGGTAAAGTACTGACACCAGCATTGTTCGTTGGTTTGATCATTCTTGCTGTCGCTGTCTTCCTTGATCCTCAGGGCGATATGATTGGCGCGCACGGTGAATACCTAACGCAGCCTCTGACCAAAGGCTTCTTAGAAGGCTACAACACAATGGATACGTTCGCGTCATTGATGTTTGGCATGCTGATGGTTGATGCACTGCGCGGTAAAGGCATTACTGAGCGCTCTGCAACTACTAAATATCTGATCTATGCAGGTTGTATTGCTGCTGCTGGTCTTGCGTTTGTTTACATCTCACTATTTTACTTAGGTGCGACGAGTGCAACGGTTGCTGCTGGTGCTGATAATGGTGGCCTAGTGCTTAGCCAATACGTTCAAGCGTTGTTTGGTCCATACGGTCAAATCGTTCTGTCTGTCATCGTATTGCTAGCGTGTCTGACAACCGCGATTGGCTTGATTTCTGCGTGTTCAGATTTCTTCAGCTCGAAAACACCACTGTCATACAAGCAATGGGTACTGATTAATGGTTCTGTTTGTGCATTGGTTGCAAACGTTGGTCTTGCGCAGCTGATTTCTCTGTCAGTGCCAGTATTGTTTGCGCTGTACCCTGTGGCGATTGCGTTGGTTGCACTAACATTTGTGCGCAGCAAACTGCCGAATCCACGCTTTGCTTACCGTGCAGTACTGCTTGTATCTCTGCTGTTTGCGTTGGTTGATGCGGCAAAAGTATCGGGTATTGATGTTTCTGCGTTTAACATGTTGCCATTATTCGAAGTCGGCATGGGTTGGGTGCTTCCAACATTTGCGGCTATCGTGTGCATGTTCTTCATCGCGAAACCTCGCCCAGAGCTAGCACAAGAAACCGCGTAATCACTTCGCGTTATCAAGATAATAAAAAGCCCGATGAATTACTTCATCGGGCTTTTTACTTTTTAATGATGACGTGTTTGCGCTATTAAAGCGTGTCGTGGAATTCCACAAGAACTTGTTCACACCATTTTTCGATGCGTTCATCACTCAGTTCGTACTGTGAGTCTTCATCTAACGCAAGTCCAACAAACTTGCTGCCATCTTCGATCAATGCTTTCGATGCTTCAAATTCGTAGCCTTCATTTGGCCAGTAACCGATAAAGGTTGCGCCTGTGGCTTGCAATTCATCGTGAAGTAAGCCCATCGCATCTAAATACCACTCTCCGTAACCTTCTTGGTCACCCAGACCAAACAGCGCTACAACTTTGCCTTTCAGTGGCGTGGTCGCGATGTCTTGCCAAATCGCGTTCCAATCTTCTTGAATTTCACCAAAATCCCAAGTTGAGATGCCAAGGAGTAATAAGTCGTAGTCCGCCATTAGTGATAACGGTGTCTCTTTCACATTGTGAATGTCGACAAGGTCTTCACCAATAAGGGTACGAATTTTCTCTGCTGCCATTTCGGTGTAGCAGGTCGTTGAGCCGTAAAAGAGTCCGATTTTCATTATATTCGTCGTTATTTGTGTTGCTGTTGTGGAAGATTCTAACCATAAATTGAGGAAGATTGCAGCGAATATCCTATGTGGGATGATTTTTTATGGTATTGGATTGACAGGTGCTTTAATCTAAATACTGTAAATATAAACAGATAAGGAAGCATTCATGACGGCACAACAGCCTGTCAATCAACAAGATTTTTCGCTTGTTGAGCAATTCTTAGATGCGATGTGGATGGAGCGTGGTCTATCAGAGAACACGTTGGCTTCCTACCGAAACGATTTAATGAAGCTGCTCGTGTGGATGGAAAAACATCGATACCGTCTTGATTTTATCAGTTTGTCTGGCTTGCAAGAATATCAAAGCCACCTTGTAGATTTAGATTACAAACAGACGTCTCGTGCGCGTATGTTGTCGGCGATTCGCCGTTTATTCCAATATCTGCATCGTGAGAAGGTGCGTGCTGATGACCCGAGTGCGCTCTTGGTTAGCCCTAAACTGCCACAACGTTTACCCAAAGATATTAGTGAAGAGCAAGTTGACGCGTTGCTCGAAGCGCCAGACCCGAATGACCCTATAGAATTGCGCGATAAAGCGATGCTAGAGCTACTCTACGCGACAGGGTTGCGTGTGACAGAGCTCGTCAGTTTGACCATGGAAAATGTTAGCTTGCGCCAAGGGGTGGTGCGCGTGACTGGTAAAGGTGGTAAAGAACGCCTGGTTCCTATGGGGGAAAACGCGGTCGATTGGATCGAGACGTTCATTCAACAAGGGCGCCCTGCGTTACTTGGTGATACATCATCTGATATTGTTTTTCCTAGTAAACGCGCAAGACAGATGACTCGTCAGACGTTTTGGCACCGTATTAAGTACTATGCTTTGATAGCAGGGATTGATACTGATCAGCTGTCGCCGCACGTACTGCGGCATGCCTTTGCCACGCATTTATTGAACTATGGCGCAGATCTCAGGGTCGTACAGATGCTTTTAGGACATAGTGACTTATCGACCACGCAAATTTATACTCACGTGGCGACTGAACGATTGAAGCAGATCCACAGTCAACACCACCCAAGAGCGTAACAATGGTTAGATTCATCCATGTCTTCTTGGAAAAACGATTTTACATTAAGGTGAATTTCATGAGCGTATTACGCCGACTAACTCTGCTGACTTTACCATTTTTTGTTACCGCTTGTGGTGCAGAAGAAAGTCAGGCTCAAACGGAGACTCCTGCGCAACAAGTAGCGCCAGCTGCACAAAGCGGCTTTGATGAAGCAGCATTAAAAACTAAGTTCTCAAAGCTTGGTTTATCTATCGTTGATATTCAACCATCAGACGTCGCTGGCTTATTGGAAATTCAAACCAATGGCGGGATCCTGTTTGCTTCAAATGATGGTAGCCACTTTATCGCCGGTACGCTTTATGCCATTAATGATGATGGCAGTTACAAAGATGTCATAGCAGAGCGTCAAGCGCCGCTTAACGCCGAGAAAATTGCGCAGTTCTCCGATAGCATGATCGAATACAAAGCCGACGATGAAAAGTACGTTGTGACCGTATTCACTGATATCACCTGTGGTTACTGTGTGCGTCTGCATAGCCAAATGCAAGGCTATAATGATCTAGGTATCACAGTGCGTTACATGGCTTACCCTCGCCAAGGTGCAACTGGCCCTGTGGCAGAGCAAATGGCAACGATTTGGTGTGCTGAAGATCCGGCGTCGGCAATGCACAACGCGAAAGTGAATCGTACATTTGATAACCCTGCGAAAGACTTAAAACAGTGTAAAGAAACCATCCAGGCGCATTACAATCTAGGTCGCCAATTGGGTATTTCTGGTACGCCAGCAATCTTCTTACCGAATGGCGAAATGGTTGGTGGCTACCTACCACCTGCAGAGCTATTGAAACGTTTAAAGCAACTATAATCCATTAGGAGCAGAGCCGGCAAAGTTGTCGGCTCTTTTAAGCATGATAGAAATTCAACGACGTCCTGAACCTGATCTTTCCCTTCTTCCTGATTCCATTCCTCCGATTCTTAAACGTATCTACATCAACCGTGGGATAACGGATCTTTCACAATTAGAAACGTCGGCCCGTGGGTTGCATTCATATCAAAAACTCGGGGGGATTGAGCAAGCTGTCGATCTTTTGTTTCAGGCGATAAAAGAACAAAAACGCATCATCGTTGTCGGTGATTTTGACGCTGATGGTGCGACAAGCTCAGCATTATCAGTACTCGCGCTGCGTATGCTTGGTAGTCACAATGTGGATTACTTAGTGCCAAATCGTTTTGAAGACGGTTATGGGTTAAGTCCAGAAGTCGTTGACCAAGCCTTAGAGCTTGGCGCTGAGATGATCATGACGGTGGATAACGGCGTCTCATCAATCGAAGGTGTGCGTTACGCAAAAGAAAATGGCATTACCGTGCTCGTTACCGATCACCACTTGCCTGGACAAGTGTTGCCTGATGTGGATGCAATGGTGAACCCAAATCTTGAGAGCTGTAGCTTTCCATCTAAAGCGCTTGCGGGGGTGGGGGTCGCGTTTTATCTCATGATGGCACTATGCGTTCATATGCGAAAACACAATTGGTTTGCAGAACAGGGGATGCAAGAACCCAAGTTGATGGAACTGATTGACCTTGTTGCACTGGGTACCGTCGCCGACGTCGTTCCATTGGATGAAAACAACCGCATTCTTGTACACCAAGGCTTGCAACGTATTCGTGCGGGCAAAGCGCGTCCCGGTATCCAAGCGTTAATTGAGGTCGCGAAGCGCGATGCGCGTCGTTTAGTTGCGTCTGACTTTGGCTTTGCTTTAGGTCCACGTATTAACGCAGCAGGCCGTCTTGATGACATGTCTTTCGGTGTTGAACTGTTGATGTGTAACAACATCCACGCTGCTCGTCGCATGGCAAGTGAATTGGATGGCTTGAACCAAACTCGTAAAGAGATTGAAGAAGGCATGAAGCAAGAAGCGATGGCTTTCTGTGAGCGCCTTCAGTTTGGTGAAGGCAATGAGCTTCCTTATGGCCTAGCCTTGTTCCAACGTGATTGGCATCAAGGTGTGATTGGTATTTTGGCTTCGCGTATTAAAGAGAAGTTTCACCGTCCAGTCATTGCATTTGCTGATGGCGGAGAAGGGACGATTAAAGGCTCGTGTCGTTCTATTCCGGGGCTACACATGCGTGATGCGTTGGATTTCATCGACACGCAAAACCCGGGTTTGATCATCAAGTTTGGTGGACACGCCATGGCAGCAGGCTTAACGATTAAAGAGCAGGATTTTGAGCGTTTCAGTCGTTTGTTTGATGAAGTGGTAAAAAAGGAACTCGATGAAGCGGCGCTAAAAGGCGTGATCATGTCAGATGGTGAACTTAAGCCGGAAGAGTTCTCTATGCATGTTGCTGAACAGCTGCGATCGGGTGGCCCTTTTGGACAAGCTTTCCCAGAGCCAATCTTTGATGGTGAGTTTAAAGTACTGCATCAAAAGCTGGTGGGTGAGAAGCATCTTAAATTGATGTTAGAGCCGCTTTATAAAGGTCACCCTACCAATGTGATGATCGACGGCATTGCATTCAATGTTGATCTACGCCGATGGCCAGATGCATCGGTTAAAACAGTACGTCTCGCGTATAAGCTGGATGTGAATGAATTTCGTGGTAATCAATCATTGCAATTGATGATCGACCATATCGAAGCTAAGTAATACCTAGATTAACCTTTCTTATAGAGTACGGTTGCCCCTAAGTGGGCGTAAAATTTTATGACCGTGCTCTCTCTCACCGCAATCTGATTTCTCATCCGAAATTTTCCTGTATCTCGGTCACATTTTTCAGTAGAATTTCTCGGTTAAATTCTATTCTAAAATGTTGAGTAAACATGTTTGAAATCAATCCAATTAAAAACCGTCTACAGGACGTGTCTCAGCGCACAAATGTCCTGAGGGGGTATCTTTGACTATGACGCGAAGAAAGAGCGTCTAGAAGAAGTCAACGCAGAACTTGAACAACCAGATGTATGGAACGAACCTGAGCGTGCGCAAGCACTGGGCAAAGAGCGTGCATCACTAGAAGCGGTTGTTGAAACCATTGATCAACTAGAGCAAGGTGTGGAAGATGTAGAAGGTCTTCTTGAGCTGGCTGTAGAAGAAGAAGATCAAGAAACATTTGACGAAATTGAACCAGAACTTGCTGAGTTGGAAGAGAAGCTAGAAAAGCTTGAATTCCGTCGTATGTTCTCTGGCGACCACGATGGCTCTGATTGTTACATCGATTTGCAAGCAGGCTCTGGTGGTACAGAAGCACAAGACTGGACTAACATGCTGCTGCGTATGTACCTACGTTGGGCAGAAGCGAAGGGCTTCAAAGCTGAAGTGATTGAAGTCTCTGAAGGTGAAGTCGCGGGTCTTAAGTCGGCAACAGTTCGCATCTCTGGTGAATATGCGTACGGTTGGTTACGTACTGAAACGGGCGTTCATCGTCTTGTTCGTAAATCTCCGTTCGATTCAGGCGGTCGTCGCCATACGTCATTTGCTTCTGCGTTCATCTATCCAGAGATTGATGAAAACATCGACATCGACATTAATCCTTCCGACCTACGTATTGACGTTTACCGTGCGTCAGGCGCAGGTGGTCAGCACGTAAACACCACAGAATCTGCGGTACGTATTACGCACGTACCTACGAACACAGTGGTTCAGTGTCAGAATGACCGTTCTCAACATAAGAACAAAGATCAGGCAATGAAACAGCTTCGAGCGAAGCTATTTGAGCTTGAATTGCAAAAGCAAAATGCGGAAAAACAAGCTAATGAAGACGCTAAGTCTGACATTGGCTGGGGTAGCCAGATCCGTTCTTACGTATTGGATGACTCACGTATTAAGGACCTCCGTACGGGCATTGAAAACCGTAATACTCAAGCGGTTCTTGATGGCGATCTGGACAAATTTATTGAAGCTAGCCTGAAATCAGGTCTTTAAAGCTTTTCACCGACAAAAACAGGATACATCGAAAATGACTGATGCTGTTCAAAACGAAACTGTACTAGAAGAAAATAAGCTGATTGCTGAACGCCGCGCTAAACTGGATGCAATCCGAAAGAGCTGCAAAGCGAACGGCCATCCAAACGACTTCCGTCGTGACGCACTAGCGGGCGACCTTCAGAAAGAGTTCGGTGAAAAGACGAAGGAAGAGCTAGAAGAGCTTAACCACGTAGTAGCAATCGCTGGCCGTATCATGGCTAAACGTGGTCCATTCTTGGTAATTCAAGAAACTTCTGGCCGTATCCAAGCTTACGCTGACAAAGCGGTTCAAAAAGTACTTAAAGAAAAATACCAAGGTCTAGATATCGGTGACATCATCGGTGTTAAAGGTGCACTTCATAAGTCTGGTAAGGGTGACCTATACGTGAACATGGAAGAGTACGAGTTGCTAACCAAAGCACTACGTCCACTTCCAGAAAAGTTCCACGGTCTAACTGACCAAGAGATGCGTTACCGCCAACGTTACGTTGACCTGATCGTTAACGAAGAATCTCGTCAAGCGTTCGTAGTACGTTCTAAAGTAATGTCTGCAATCCGCAACTTCATGATCTCTAAGCAGTTCATGGAAGTTGAAACGCCAATGATGCACGTTATCCCTGGCGGTGCGAGTGCGCGTCCATTCATCACGCACCACAACGCACTAGACATGCCAATGTACCTACGTATCGCGCCAGAGCTATACCTGAAGCGTCTAGTTGTTGGTGGTTTTGATCGCGTATTCGAAATCAACCGTAACTTCCGTAACGAAGGCCTTTCTCCACGCCACAACCCAGAATTCACAATGATGGAATTCTACATGGCGTACGCAGACTACAAAGATCTGATGGACCTAACTGAAGAACTACTAAGCTCAGTGGCGCAAGAAGTTCTAGGTTCAACGTCAATGCCTTACGGTGATGAAACGGTTGAGTTTGGTGGTACTTACACTCGTATGAGCATGTTCGAAGCAATCAAGCACTACAACCCAGACCACGCGCAAATCCAAGCGCTAACAGAAGAAGACCTACAAAACCGTGATCTAATGGTTTCTATCGCGAAATCTGTTCACGTTGAAGTAGAACCTTTCTGGACATGTGGTCAGCTTCTTGAAGAGATCTTTGGTGAAACAGCAGAACCTAAGCTAATGCAGCCTACGTTCATCACTGGTTACCCAGCAGATATTTCTCCGTTGGCTCGTCGTAGCGACGATAACCCGTTCTTTACAGACCGCTTTGAGTTCTTTATCGGTGGCCGTGAAGTAGCGAACGGTTTCTCAGAGCTTAACGATGCTGAAGACCAAGATGCACGCTTTAAAGCACAGGTTGAAGCGAAAGAGTCTGGTGACGACGAAGCAATGTTCTACGATGCAGACTACATCACTGCTCTAGAGCACGGCCTACCGCCAACAGCAGGCCAAGGTATCGGTATCGACCGTTTGGTTATGCTACTGACTAACACGCACACTATCCGTGACGTGATCTTATTCCCTGCAATGCGCCCGCAAGCGTAATTCGATAGGATGAGTAAAAACCACCTTCGGGTGGTTTTTTTTTGCCTTTTAGTTAAGCTGATTCAAGTTGTTGCATTTGCTTTTTAATGGGATATGCAAATAAACATTCGCCAAATCTCAATCTATTGCATAGTCTTAATACTGAGACAGACGTGAGGGGGCGGAGTCTCGATAATGTTACCCGCTCGCAAAGATAAGTTTGTGGCACAAAATTTCTATTAACAATGAAAAAGGGTTAGAGAATGGCTGGGCAGTTTAAGATGGATTCCATCCCGGGATCGCTTGTGGTAGTTGGCGGTACTTATGAGCCTTGGTTATCGGTACTGGAGCAAGTGGGCTGGAAGTGTCACCAAGTAGGTGACTTACGCAAAGCTAATACGCTGTTAGAAGATATTGGTCCATGTATCGGTATTGTTGATCTCAGCCATGACGAGTTCAGCTTGAATGGTTTGGCGAACTTAGTCAGCTCTCACAAACACGTACGTTGGTTAGCGTTTATTCGTGAATCTCAGCTTGGCACTGACACCATATGCCAGTTCATTGTTAACTTTTGTATCGATTTTTTCACAGCGCCGATCCCAGATGCACAGTTATTAAGCACAATAGGTCACCAGCTTGGCATGCTTAAGTTGGAGAAAAAAGTTTGGCCTAGTTTTGGTAGCAGTTTAGATATGGGTTTGATCGGTGAATCTATCCCGATGAAACGTTTACGCGATCAAGTGAAGCGCATTGGTCCAACGGACGTCAGTATTCTGATTTCTGGGGAAAGTGGGACTGGTAAAGAGGCGGTTGCTAGGGCCATCCATAAAGTCTCTTCACGCTCTCATAAACCGTTTATGGCAATTAACTGTCGCGCACTCAATGAACAACGTTTCCAAGCTGAAGTATTTGGTATTAACGCCGATGAAGATATGGAAGCATGCCTGCTTGAACAAGCAGATGGCGGCACCGTGTTGTTTAACGACATTCTTACCATTTCAAAAGAGCAGCAAATGAATCTGCTGAGATTCTTGCAAGAAGGCACCATTGATACCAAAGATGGCGTAAAAGCGGTTAACGTGCGTATTCTTGCTGCTAACTCGTCAGATGTTGAAAAAGCTTTGATTGACGGTGACTTCAATGAAGAGCTTTACCATTACATCAACGTTTTGCGCATCAATGTCCCTAGCTTGAAAGAACGTGCGAGTGACATCGCATTGCTGGCTCGTTTCTACTTACAAGAGTTCTCAAAAGAGTACAACTCGCAAGCAAAAAGCTTTTCTGAGGATGCATTCAAGGCACTGACACGTTATTTCTGGCCTGGAAATGTGCGTGAGCTGATGAACCAAGTGAAGCGAGCGGTATTAATGTCCGACAGCGTAATGATTGAAGAGCATCACTTAGATTTACCTCAACGTAATGACTCAAAGCGCAGCTTGAAATCAATCCGTGAGAAGAGTGAACGTGATGCGTTGCTAGTTGTTTTGGAATCTCATTCTGGTCAAGTTTCAAACGCGGCGAAAGAGCTAGGAGTTTCGCGTGCAACCATGTATCGACTACTTAATAAACATAATTTGATTTCCGAACAAGCCATGTAGTTGGCCTTTCCCTGTGTCAAATAGGCGAATAAATACAATAAAAGAGTGGCCACAGAGCCGCTCTTTTTATTTTTTGTTTGGTTTGATTTATAAAATCCGCAAATTTATATATTCCTCAGGTGAATATGTTATACATAAAAGTATATGAAACTAAATTGCGGTGTATTGATTTGTTTTTAATCAAAAAGGCAAAAAATGTTTGATATATATTCATCAAAGCTTACAATTTAACCGTAACTCAGTGAGTTATACCTTTCATAAACGGATTAATTTTTAGCTAGGAGGCGCAAGATGAAACATTACGTTGTTAACACCACTGCTTGCGCTGATCGTATGCCTATCGCTCCGATAACCCTTAAATCGGATGATACCAATACCACTGGCTCACAAGATAAAAATTAATCCGTAACCTATCATATTTATTACTAGGCTGCGGAAAAGTAGCGGCTTAGTATCAACAGAATATTTCTGTTCATTTTACGCACTATTTTTCCCAGTCGAATACATCGATAATCGGAGAAAATATTATGCGTCACTCTATTTACCTACAATTGGCCACTTTGCTATTGAAAGCAGACCTTAAACGCGAAGAAAAGCAATGGCAGCGCACCATACGCCGAACTGCTCATGATATTCCATGGACGAATGTTCATCTATTGAGAGATATTGGTTTAGATCGCGATGGTCGTTCTACACGTGCCAATGTTCCGGATGCAGTTAAAGTTGAACGTCGAGTTCGTCACCTTCGTCGAGTTTTAACGTCGCGAATAATGACGTAATCGTTAGCGTGTTGGACTGACTGAGTTGTTAACGAGTCATTCAACACGCTTAACTTTTTATATGAAGTATGACTTCATTGGATAAACAGCTGGTCTTGAAGATCAGCTGTTTTCGTTTGAAGGGAGCTTTACTGTTAAGGGCAAGGATTCGAGTAAGTGGTACCTATTGCTTGAATTTCAGTAAGTAGTTCGTCGCTAAGTTGCAAATCAATACTGTCGATATTGGCTTTTAATTGGTCTAGGTTTGTTGCTCCGATAATGTTAGAAGCAACAAATGGACGCTGATTGACAAACGCGAGCGCCATTTGTGCAGGGTTTAGACCATGCTCTTGAGCTAAATTGACGTAAGCTTCGGTCGCTTTAACACCTTGTGGAGTGAAGTAGCGCGCAAAACGCTCCCACTTAGTACATCGAGCGCCTTCAGGTTTTGCCCCGTTTAGGTATTTACCACTCAGGCAGCCAAATGCCAAAGGAGAGTAGGCAAGTAACTGAACGCCTTCGTAATGGCTGATTTCAGACAAGCCAACTTCGAAGCTGCGGTTCAATAAGTTATATGGGTTTTGAATGGAGACAATTCTTGGCAAATCGTGTTTTTCTGCCAAACGCAATAGCGACATCACACCCCACGGCGTCTCGTTGGATACGCCGATATAGCGCACTTTACCTGCATTCACTAATTCAGTAAGCGCTTCCAACGTTTCAATTAACGTGACTTCTTCTTGTTTGTCAGGGTATGGGTAGTTGAGTTGACCAAAGCAGTTGGTTTGACGCTGCGGCCAATGTAGTTGGTACAAATCGACATAATCGGTTTGTAGACGATTAAGGCTGTCATCAATTGCTGTATGGATGTGGCGACGATTAAGGCTCATGTTGTCTCTAATGTGAGGAACATTGCGAGGGCCTGCCACTTTTGTTGCCAGTACTACTTTCTCTCTTTTGCCGCTTTTTGCTAACCAATTACCGATGTATTGCTCGGTGAGCCCTTGTGTTTCCGAGTTTGGCGGTACAGGGTACATCTCTGCGGTATCGATGAAGTTCACCCCATGATCGAGGGCAAAGTCGAGCTGTTCAAAGGCGTCCTTTTCTGTGTTTTGCTCGCCAAACGTCATAGTGCCGAGGCAGATTTTACTGATCTCAAGTGATGAGTGCGGTAGTTTTGTGTATTGCATATCACGTCCTTGAAGAGTTACCGACTAAATAAGTGACTCCAATATAGGGGATTTTTAGCCGCAATCGCAAATGATTTACGTATAAAGGGAGAGCAAACTCGAAAGCTACAGTTAGCCTAACTACACTTAAATAATCGTGTGAAGGAGGTATGTTATGCAGAAGCATCAATTGGACATGTGGCTACATGGTCCACATAAAGATACTTATAAAACTCCCAAAGTATTTGTGATTGGGTGTTCTGATGTCTCTGACTATCTTTTAGCTGTGGAGTACAAGCATCAACTTGAGCCGATTAAAGACGGTGAAGACCCGATACATTTTGGCTCTCTAGACTTAGTAAAAGAAGAATTATTGAGGCTAGGGGTCGATAAAGCGTATTTAAGGCTGCGTAATGCGTATGACGAATGTGGCACTGAAGAGGCAGCCTCGTACTGCGATATTGAGTTATCGCTCGTGACGCACTAAATAGCTGATATAGTTTTATTCTGGTTGAGTGTTAATGTAGTGCTTGAGTAAGATCTGTTCAGTAAACTGTGTTCTAAGGTAAAAGCCTCGGGGCAGAGTTTTCATCGGCTTACCATTTGAGTTATATGCTTCGGTGAGCGCTTTTGCATTTGCGGCTTTAGGGCGAAGATGCAGCGCTTCTCCGTGTCTGGCGGAAATTTGATCAAATCTTCCCAAGACGATCATCTCCATTAACTCTTCCCAGTCATTTCGCAAAATCCGTTCTTCTTCTTCATCTGGTGACCAAATGAGTGGACTGCCCACACGTCTTTCAGCGAGTGGGATTTCTCGTTCTCCTTCTACGGGTACCCAAAGCACACGAGATAGCTTGTTTCGAACATGACTTGTTTCCCATGTAAGACCATGAACACCAGTGAGGGGGGCCACAGAAACAAAGGTTGTTTCTAAAGGTTTGCCAGAGTAACTGATCGGAATACTTTTCAACTCGATCCCTAGTTTTGCGAAATCTTGTTGAGGTTTACTGCCAGCTGGAGCGCCCAAGTGCCATTCGAGTAATTGACCCACCCAACCTTTATCACGTTTTAAGTTTTCAGGAACAATCATATTCGCCTCGGCGGCCAACTCAGCAAAACTGAGTCCTGCCATATCATGCGCTCGTTCCAATAGCTCTGCTTCTGTTTGTGGTTCTGGTTTCATAGTTACAAGGTGGTATTACAAAAAATATAGTTTATCAAACTCCGACCAAATCTACTGTTTAAGATTTCACCGAGGCGGTGTAAGAACGATCAATTCATAACTTATCCACAGGTGGAGGAGGTATTGATAAGATCCTGACGAGGTCTGTATGAATAAACAGGGGTTAAAATGCATTTTTGGGGTTGATTTTGTTGTAATCATCTAAACGAATAGCAGGTAAGTGTGGATAAATAGCCTGTTGGTGGATCTTTGACCGATCTGAGTTTGGTGAAAAGATCATCAAGAAATTGAAGATCGAATTATCGTTATTTTTAAAAATAAATACTTTTTTATCAATGCTTTATGTTTGTTTTTTTGTTTATTCATTTGTTTTTCATTTGATGGGATTGAACTGAATTACTCATTTGAATTGAATTCTTCACAAAGTTATTCACAGAAAAGGTGAATAAATGTGGGCAATGTCTCACTCTTGTGTTGATAAGGTATGGTTTGATTAAAAGATATCCAAAAATGCTGAAAAGGTAATAAATCTTGCTCATATCACATCAGTAAGTTTGCTAGTAATGGGGATATGTGGAAAAATCACGGTAATAAAAAATTTATTCATAGAGGTTAGCCAGTGATAGATGGCGATGGTTACCGACTTAATGTTGGTATTGTGATATGTAATAACCATGGTCAGGTCTTCTGGGCTAAACGATACGGGCAACACTCATGGCAATTTCCACAAGGTGGGATTGACGAAGGTGAAACCCCTGAACAAGCCATGTTCAGGGAGTTATACGAAGAAGTCGGTTTAACGAAAAAAGACGTTAAGATCATTGCAACAAGTCGTCATTGGTTAAGATATAAGCTACCAAAGCGATTGGTGCGTTGGGACTCCAAGCCTGTTTGTATCGGCCAAAAACAGAAATGGTTTCTGCTGAGATTAGAATGCGATGAGTCTCGCATTAATATGCAACGCGGAAAATCCCCTGAATTTGATGGTTGGCGCTGGGTAAGTTACTGGTATCCAGTTAGGCAAGTTGTTTCTTTCAAGCGAGATGTTTATCGACGAGCGATGAAAGAATTTGCATCCTTAGCCATGCCTTTTCGAGAGAGAAAAGCGAAAGGGAAAAGAAAAAAGCAACGTAGAGGATAATCATGCTCAGTCAGCTAAGGGAAATAGTTGAGAAAGTCTCCAGGGTCGATGATGTGCATCTGGCACTCGATATATTGGTGAAAGAGACTTGTGCTGCCCTTAGTACTGAGTGCTGTACTATCTATCTTGCTAATGAAGAAATGCAGCGCCTTGAGTTAATGGCAACTCAAGGCCTTATTTTTGAAGGTGATAGTATTCATATCAACTTCAATGAAGGCTTGGTTGGGTTGGTAAAACGAAGCGCTGAACCCCTTAACCTTGCCGAAGCCTCAAAACACCCCGAGTTCAAATTCTTTCCTCAACTCGGCGAACAGATTTACCACTCTTTTTTAGCTACTCCAATCATTCATCGTAAACAAGTTTTAGGTGTGTTGGTGATCCAACAAAAAACGCCGCGCTTGTTTAGTGAAATGGAAGAATCGTTTCTTGTTACCTTATCCGCTCAGTTAGCGGTGCTCATTGCACATGCGCAGAATCTTGGGCATTGGCAGTTAGCATCTAAACCCACGGTATTAAAAGGTTTGCCTGCGTCTACTGGTGTCGCGATTGGAGAGTTTTGGTTCGACAATACCCAGCCGAGTTTATCGGATATTTTCCCTTCGTCCACGTTAGATAAGGAACGCGAGCACGAGACACTACTGGTGGCCATAGAGCGAGCGTTAAATGACTTTCGCCGCATGCGGAAAAAACTGGACAGTGAAATCAACAAAGATGCGCTGGCGATCTTCGATCTGTTTACTCACTTACTGAATGATCCGATGCTTCGCGGTGATTTGAAGAAGCAGATTGAAAAAGGAGACAGGGCAGACTGGGCGTTACGCCAAGTTGTAGAGTCATACTCGAATCGATTTGCAAGAATGTCGGATGTATACATGCGTGAAAGAGCGCAAGATATCCGAGAGTTAGGGCAAAGGCTGCTCTATTTTCTGCACAACAGTGAGCAAGAAAATTCTGCAATTGATCGTCCCATTATTTTGGTGGCGAACGAACTCACTGCCACCTTGCTCGCTTCTGTACCTAAAGAGTTTTTGTTAGCCGTCGTATCATTAGAGGGAGGCGCAAACTCTCACGCTGCCATTTTATCTCGAGCTCTTGGGGTCCCTGCAGTCATGGGCGCCAACATTAATCCGGATGTGGTGAATGGCAAACGCGGGATAGTCGACGGCTATACGGGTGAGATCTTCTTAGAGCCAAACCGCCAGTTGTTGCGAGAGTATCGCAGCTTAGTAAGCGAAGAGTCTGAACTGTTTGCCATGGTAAACAAGGACCTCGCACTCCCTGCGGTTACGCAAGATAATCACCATATCGAAATTATGCTGAATGCGGGACTCAGTGCAGACAGTAATATTGCCATCAACACAGGTGTTGATGGTGTTGGGTTGTACCGAACTGAGATTGCATTTTTACTTCAGCATCACTTTCCTTCGGAAGATGAACAGTATCATCAATACCAAGCAATACTTAACAGCTATCCGAATCAACGAGTAGTGATGCGTACTTTGGATATTGGTGGTGACAAACCTTTGCCGTATTTGCCCATCGAAGAAGATAATCCGTTTCTAGGCTGGCGTGGCATTCGTTTTACATTGGATCATCCAGACATTTTCTTGATCCAGCTGCGTGCAATGTTAAGAGCGAGTGCAGAAAGCGGAAACTTAAGTATCTTATTGCCAATGGTGTCAGGGGTAAAAGAGCTAGACGATGCCATTAGCTTGATTAATCAAGCTCACAGCGAAGCCGTTTTGCTTGATGATAGAATTCAATTCCCACAAATTGGGGTCATGATTGAAGTACCATCGATGGTGTATCTGTTGCCAACGATCGCTCACCGTGTTGATTTTGTTTCTGTCGGGACAAACGATTTAACTCAGTATTTATTAGCGGTAGATAGGAACAATTCGCGCGTAGCGGATGTCTATGAATCTATGCATCCTGCGGTACTGTTAGCGCTTAAGCAAATCCATGAGGTGTGTGATAAATATCAGGTGCCCGTGTGTATTTGTGGTGAGCTAGCGGGTGATCCATTTGGCGCTCTTCTCTTACTTGGGTTAGGGTATACCAGTTTGAGTATGAACACCTCCAATGTGGCTAAGGTGAAATATTTGATTCGTCATAGCCAACAAGAAGAATTAGAAAAATTAGCGGAGCAAGCAATGACAAAGTCCTATGGGGAGGACATTCATCAAATGATGCATGACTTCTTCATTCAACAGGGCTTTGCGGGCTTTATCCGTGCAGGTAAAAAGTAGGAAATCGTGACCGTCTCTTTATTTTTGTTATTGTTGGCGCTAGGCGCTTTTGTGGGTGTGATGGCGGGGTTACTCGGTATCGGTGGTGGTTTGATTGTTGTTCCTGCCTTGTTGTATTTGCTTCCTCTTGCTGGGATCTCTCCAGAAATGAGTATGCACATGGCCTTAGCCACTTCGTTAGCGAGTATTATTGTCACGTCTGGCTCATCGGCGATGAATCACCTTAAGCTCGGCAATGTCGATATGTTTGTCGTAAAATGGTTGATGCCTGGTGTGGTCATTGGTGGCTTTGTTGGTGCCAATATTGCTGAGTGGATCCCTACACACTATTTGCCGAAAGTGTTTGGTGTCATTGTTCTTTGCCTGTCAGTACAAATGTTTCGTTCCATTAAAGTTACGAGCAGTAAACCTATGCCGAGCAGCCCTGTGACTGTAGTTTACGGCACGGGAATTGGTGTCGTATCAAGCCTTGCTGGTATTGGTGGTGGCTCACTGTCGGTACCATTTTTAAATAAACATGGGATAGAGATGCGTAAAGCGGTGGGCTCATCCTCCGTTTGTGGTTGCGTGATTGCTATTTCTGGTATGATCGGCTTCATCTTACATGGCTATAAAGTGGAAGGCTTACCTTCATACAGTATTGGCTATGTTTATCTTCCCGCTTTATTAGCGATTGCTATGGCCTCGATGCTCACAACAAAAGTGGGTGCGAAGCTCGCAACTAACCTTCCAACTGCGGTATTAAAAAAGATATTCGCGGTGTTCTTAATGTTTGTTGCAGCGACCATGCTGCTCTAAGTTTGTACCCAAGTCATTCTCGCTGAACCAAGCATCTAGAGGTTACTTGGGTATATTTATTTTGTTGTGATAAGAAGAGAATGATTTATGTCTCAGGGATATATTGAATTTCCCAATATTGATCCGGTTTTAATCTCTATTGGTCCTGTTTCGGTTCGTTGGTACGGTTTGATGTACCTTGTGGGCTTTATGTTTGCTCTATGGTTAGCGAACCGACGTGCGGATAAGCCTGGAAGTGGTTGGACACGAGAGCAGGTTTCTGATTTGTTGTTCGCAGGCTTCCTTGGCGTGGTGATTGGTGGCCGTGTAGGCTACGTGCTTTTCTACAATTTTGAGCTCTTCCTGGCTGACCCTTTGTATCTATTTAAAGTGTGGACCGGTGGTATGTCTTTCCACGGGGGCTTACTGGGTGTGATTACTGCGATGTTCTGGTATGCACACAAAAACGGGCGAACTTTCTTCGGTGTTGCTGACTTTATCGCGCCGCTTGTGCCATTTGGTTTGGGTATGGGGCGTTTAGGTAACTTCATGAACAGCGAGTTGTGGGGCCGAGTAACGGATGTGCCTTGGGCGATCGTTTTCCCAAATGGCGGTCCACTGCCACGTCATCCATCACAGCTTTATGAAATGGCGCTTGAAGGTATCGTACTTTTCTTCATCTTGAATTGGTTCATCAAGAAACCTCGTCCTCTAGGTTCTGTTTCAGGGCTATTTTTAGCTGGATATGGTACATTCCGCTTCTTAGTTGAGTACGTGCGCGAACCAGACGCTCATTTGGGTTTATTCGGTGGCTTTATTTCCATGGGACAGATTTTATCCCTGCCAATGGTGGTTATCGGTGTCCTCATGATGGTTTGGGCATACAAACGTGGTCATTACAAAGACGAATTACCACAAAAGACGAAGTAAGGTATTGGTGTGAAACAGTATTTAGATTTGTGTCAACGCATCGTTGACCAAGGTGTTTGGGTTGAAAATGAGCGTACAGGCAAGCGCTGCCTGACCGTAATCAACGCGGATTTAACCTACGATGTTGCGAACAATCAATTTCCGTTGGTCACCACACGTAAAAGTTTTTGGAAAGCGGCCGTTGCAGAGCTATTAGGGTATATTCGTGGTTACGATAATGCGGAAGATTTTCGTAAGCTGGGCACGAAAACCTGGGATGCCAATGCCAACCTAAATGATGCCTGGTTGAATAACCCATACCGTAAAGGTGAAGACGACATGGGCCGTGTCTATGGGGTTCAAGGGCGCGCCTGGGCGAAACCTGATGGTGGTCATGTTGACCAGCTACGTAAGATAGTGGATGACTTAACGCGTGGTGTTGATGACCGCGGTGAAATCTTGAACTTCTACAACCCGGGTGAGTTCCACATGGGGTGCTTGCGTCCTTGTATGTACAGTCACCATTTTTCATTGCTGGATGATACGCTTTACCTGAATAGTACTCAGCGTTCGTGTGATGTACCGCTTGGCTTAAACTTCAATATGGTTCAAGTTTACGTGTTCTTGGCGATTATGGCGCAAATTACGGGCAAGAAACCTGGTCAGGCATTTCATAAGATTGTGAATGCTCACATTTATGAAGACCAGCTTGAACTGATGCGCGATGTTCAGTTGAAGCGTGAGCCATTAAAAGCGCCGACGTTCCATATCAACCCAGAGATTAAATCTCTAGAAGATTTGGAAACATGGGTCACACTGGATGACTTTTGGGTTGAAGGGTACGAGCATCACGATCCTATTCGTTACCCATTCTCAGTGTAACGAGTATCGTTCTTCAAGATATAGAAAAAGCTCCGAATGGAGCTTTTTTCTTTTTTGTACTTAGAAGGTATTATTTTAGTGCACTGACAATATAACGGTGAATTGGGTTGGTCTGCATCGGTTTGGACAGTGCCGGGCTAATAAACTTAGGTTGAGTGAATATTTCTTTACTCACTAATGAACGGATAAGCTCAAAGTACTTCAGCTCTGTTTTCCCGCACAACAATAGTGAAAAGTCATCGCCCAATCTATCATAGGCATTGAGCACCTCTCGGAATCCTCTAAGATACAAGTAATCCTTCGTTAAACCTCCACCTCGATAGACTCGGGCAGTCGTTGTAAATGCTTGAAGATCAGAAGCTTTATACTGTTCTTTTAATAGCATGAACGTATGGCGGAAATCGCGATCCTTGATCATCGACTCTACTGCCAGAACTCGTAAGGCTAAGGTTCTTAGGCGCTTGATACTGAAATGTCCTGACAGATACTCACATAATATAGCCAGCCCTTCTTGAGTGTTGGTATTGGCAGGACAACCTAAGCTCAGGACTTTTAGCGGTTGTTGACGACCGTTAAGCGTAGTCAGGAGATGTACTCCCATTTCATGATGTGCAAGAGCCTCCAGCTCATCAGTGGTGATGTACGCCGCGTGGTTAATTTTGACTCGAGACCCTGAAACTAGTGCGTTTGCTAACATCCCGTCCAACACCTGTATTTCACATTCATACCCATTGCGTTGAGCAAAATTTTGCATGAAACGTGCTATTGCACGGCTATCGTGCTGAGGTTCTTTTTCTTCTTCTGTAGGAAGGTGCAATATGAAATGGGCGTTGGCAATATCTTTGGCGCTCGGTTCCCCATAATAGCGTAAGGAGTTATAAAGAAACTCTTGCGTGCCGATGGTATTCACTTGATCCAGTTTATCTGCATAAGACTGAATTACATCCGCGTATAGCCTCTGCAGTTGGGTGTCTTGAATGTTTTCTAGAGGTAGCTCATATAGGCGTCGCTTTGCGCTGTGGGTATCTACGTTAGTAATTGAATATTGAAAATTAGGCTCTTGAGAATATTTGTTTTTAATGAAACGTTCTCTTTCTTGAGCATAATTAAGAGGATTCACGCTACTGAGGATATCAATATCAGCAACCAGTTGGGTTAGGTTTTCGTCTATTGCGAGTAGCTGATCAGAAATAGCGTCATTAAGCTGCGTCATGTTGTCGACTCCAAATGAGATAGCTCAGCATAAGCATGCTGATGTGGCTCAAATTATCACCGGACAATCGATTTGAACAGTTTAATTATCATAAAAAAGGCTCCACGATGTGGAGCCTAAACAATAAGCGATGGTATGTCGTTGTTGTTACGTTGTTAGGGCTAGAATCGCACCTGGTAGAATAACGAATACTGACATTAGGTAGCCACC
Organism: Vibrio sp. Vb1554; assembly: GCF_033344235.1. Taxonomy (NCBI): domain Bacteria; kingdom Pseudomonadati; phylum Pseudomonadota; class Gammaproteobacteria; order Vibrionales; family Vibrionaceae; genus Vibrio; species Vibrio sp. Vb1554. The sequence goes on from NZ_JAWPOJ010000008.1 coordinate 151,272, forward strand.
AACAACAGCTTTATTCTTAATAGCCATTTCAGAAATCATCTCAGCGCCTTTAACCGGAATCTCACGTAGGAATGGAATTCCAAAGATAAACAGCGTCGCCATGATGTTAAATACTAAGTGGACTAGAGCGATTTGAAGTGCGAATACTGCGAACTCTCCAGATACCGCTGTCGCTGCTAGTAGTGCCGTAATACAAGTACCAATGTTAGCACCCAGAGTGAAAGGGTAGATATCTCGTACTTTCAACACGCCAGTACCAACCAACGGAACCATTAAACTTGTCGTGGTTGAGGAAGATTGTACTAGAACGGTCACGATTGAGCCTGATACGATGCCGTGAATAGGACCACGACCGATGGCGTTTTTCAAAATTTCACGTGCGCGACCAACCATTAGGCTCTTCATTAATTTACCCATCACTGTGATTGCAACGAAGATAGTCGCAATACCCAAAGCAATAAGCATGACGCCGCCAACAGTATCACCGAAGGTAGAAAGTGGCTCTTTAATTGCGCCTACGACTGGCTTTGTAATTGGTTTAATAAAGTTGAAGCCTTTAATGCTCATATCACCAGTAGCAAGCAGTGGAGAAACAAGCCAGTGAGAAACTTTCTCTAAAATGCCGAACATCATTTCCAACGGAAGGAAAATAGCGACAGCAAGCAAGTTGAAGAAGTCGTGAATGGTTGCACTTGCAAATGCACGTTTGAACTCTTCTTTACAGCGCACGTGGCCAAGAGATACAAGCGTATTGGTCACTGTGGTACCAATGTTAGCACCCATCACCATAGGGATAGCGGTTTCTACAGGTAAGCCACCTGCAACCAAGCCTACAATAATAGACGTTACAGTACTTGAAGACTGAATTAAGGCTGTTGCCACCAAGCCGATCATTAGACCTGCAACTGGGTGTGCGGCAAATTCAAATAGCACCTTAGCTTGATCGCCAGTTGCCCATTTAAAGCCACTACCAACCATAGATACTGCTAGAAGAAGCAGATATAACATGAATGCCAAGTTAGCCCAGCGTAACCAACGAGCTGTGCTCGAAATTGGTGCCACTGTTGAAGTAGCTTGGTTCATCATAATTTTCTCCGTTGACCTTTCAGTTCATTTTTCGGTCTGTAGTTGAATCTGCGGGCGATGTTAGAGAACAAATATTTCAGTAATATTACAGATTTCTTGCTGTGAGAGATTTTTATTGTTCTTTTTGATAATGGCGTAAAAGAAGAAGAAAATTAATTTTTAACTTGTTGATTTTAGTGGTTAAATTTTGGTTTCGTTTTGTTTGGTTTTTGCGTTTTTTTTGTAGAGAAAATGCGCCTCAGTTCAACTTTTATGACAGTATTGACTTTATACTTTCGGTAAAACTTATGCTTTTGTAAGGTATTGTATGGTTTTGTCGAGTTTATTGTTTGTCTCTGTCACATTTGGTATAAAAAGTATCACTTTCTTTTCGGGACTCGATCATGTCACATCTAAACTACAACCATCTCTATTATTTCTGGATGGTGTGCAAACAGGGCTCTGTAACTAAGGCGGCTGACGCGCTCTTCCTGACACCGCAAACCGTGACAGGACAGATTAAAGCGCTTGAAGAGCGCATGAAAGGAAAGTTAACCAAGCGCAATGGTCGTACAGTTGAGCCCACTGAGTTAGGTCAGCTTGTGTTTAAGTACGCCGACCGGATGTTCGGTTTGAGCTATGAGATGTTAGATATCGTCAATTACAGCCAGCACTCGAACATTCTATTTGAAGTTGGTGTAGCCGATGCATTATCTAAACGCTTGGTCAGTAAAGTACTGATGACGACCGTCCCGGAAGATAACAGTATTCATTTACGCTGTTATGAATCGACCCACGAACTGCTACTTGAACGCCTTTCTCAGCACAAGCTAGATATGATCCTTTCGGATTGTCCCGTTGATTCTACTCAAAGTCCTGGCCTTTATAGCAAAAAGTTGGGTGAAAGTAGCATGAGCTTTTTTGCTTCTTCTGAAATTGAAAATGTGCGATTCCCTGAGATCTTGGAACAAAAAAAACTTCTGATTCCCGCGAGCCGAACGGCTATGGGGCGTAAAGTTATTCAATGGTTTGATCGTCAAGGCCTTCAACCCAATGTGCTAGGGGAGTTTGATGATGTTGCGTTGATGAAAGCTTTTGCTCGGTACCACGATGATGTGATTTTCTTGGCACCGACCGTATACATGTCGGAGATTGAAGACGACCGAAATTTACAGCTAATTGGCCATGTCGATGGGCTAAAAGAAGAGTACTACGTGATTTTTGCGGAACGAATGATCCAACACCCCGCGGTAAAAAATGTTTGTGATGCTGATTTCAGTCAAATGTTTGAGTAAACCCGTATCGTTGCGTAAATAAATAGATTACTATCAATAAAAATATAATTCTAAATAATATCTAAGTAAGCAAGATACTTGTTTTAGTGAGCAAAACTATTAATTATTGATGGCGCACCAATTAAAATCCTTGGTGGATAATATTGGTGTATCACTAACAACTAAATTAGAGGTTCTAATAATGAAGACTCTGGAAGTGTATCTTGATTTTCTTAGATATATAAATCAGTGCAACACAACAAGCTGGCCAGGGTTGGAATAAGTAAGTTGTAGCTAGAGGTCCAACACATGAATCTACAAGAAATGGAGCAGAACTCCGCAAAAGCCGTCGTGTTGCTCAAAGCGATGGCAAACGAGAGACGCCTACAAATCCTTTGTATGCTGCATAACCAAGAGCTGTCCGTGGGAGAGCTGTGTGCAAAGTTAGCGCTAAGCCAGTCGGCATTATCTCAGCATCTTGCTTGGCTTCGCCGTGATGAGTTAGTCACGACAAGGAAAGAAGCACAGACGGTGTACTACACATTAAAGAGTGATGAAGTGAAAGCGTTAATAAAAACACTGCATAGTCTTTATTGTGCTGAGAGTGCTCAACATTAATTAAATAGTCCTAATATACTGCTCATCTTAGAGTGTGAATCTAACTTGTTGGAATATTTGAGAGTGGCGTTAAACTTTTGATGATAGGGTACTACTCATCGACCAATTTGCTTTGTTCTCAAGTGTTTTATTAGTGCTTTCTAGTTTGAGCGTTATATGGGTAATGAATAAGCTGATGTCTTTAAATGGGACATTCAGAAAAAGAAAAGCTGGCATTGCCAGCTTTTTTTATTAAGAAAACTTTGTAGATATAAAAAAACCGACACAAGGTCGGTTTTTTCTTCACTGTAAAATCAGGACTCTATTAAAGAGCTTTGATTTGTGCAGCGAAACGAGACTTATGGCGAGCTGCTTTATTCTTGTGAATAAGGCCTTTAGTTGCCATGCGGTCTAGGATAGGTGTAACTACAGCGAATGCAGCAGTTGCAGCTTCTTTGTCGCCTGCTTCGATAGCAGCAACAGTTTTCTTCATGTAAGTACGCATCATTGAGCGACGACTAGCATTGTGCTGACGACGTTTCTCAGCTTGGATAGCGCGCTTCTTAGCAGATTTACTATTTGCCAAGGGTCTAACTCCCAAAAACTTAGTTCTGTGACAATTTAAGGGCGAGGAATATCCCTCATTTGCGCTTAAATGTCAAATGATTTGTGCAAAAACCGATCTAAGCCAAAACAAATTTTGGTAAGAGAGGTTATCGCGGTTAAGATGGCGGGGATTCTAACAGCATTTTTATACCAATGCTAATAATTATCCGCGAAAGGCACACTTATTCCTTACAACCCGCGGATAGATTTTTGACGTCTATTTACAGCACCTGTCAGAGAAACAGTATAGGGTTAGCTGTCTTATGGTGATATTCCGAGGTTACAGTGAGTAAACGACTACTCAAGTCTGGCATGATCGTCAGTGCTATGACATTTATTTCCCGCGTTCTTGGCCTAGTTCGTGATGTTGTAGTGGCAAATTTAATGGGGGCAGGAGCAAGCGCAGACGTCTTTTTCTTCGCCAATAAAATTCCTAATTTTTTACGACGTTTGTTTGCTGAAGGTGCTTTTTCCCAAGCGTTTGTACCTGTTTTAACGGAAAGCCATGCTCAAGGCGACATGGATAAAACTCGGGAGCTCATTGCTCGTGCGGCGGGTACATTAGGGGTGATAGTCTCAATTGTTACCATCTTAGGTGTTCTAGGTTCCGGAGTGGTGACTGCACTGTTTGGTTTTGGTTGGTTCCTAGACTGGATGCATGGTGGTCCCGCGGCTGAGAAGTTCGAACTTGCTAGCGTGATGCTCAAGATTACCTTTCCTTATTTATGGTTCATCACTTTTGTTGCCCTATCGGGAGCCATTCTCAATACACTAGGTAAGTTTGCGGTTTCTTCGTTTACTCCTGTCTTCCTCAATGTGATGATCATTTTGGCAGCATGGTTTATCTCGCCGCAGATGCCACAGCCAGAGATTGGTCTTGCCATCGGTGTTTTCCTTGGTGGTTTGGTTCAGTTCTTATTTCAAATCCCTTTCCTTATTAAAGCGGGGGTTATGGTTAAGCCGAAATGGGGCTGGCGCGATCCGGGCGTGGTGAAGATCCGAACCTTAATGATTCCTGCTTTGTTCGGTGTGTCGGTAAGCCAAATCAACTTGTTGTTTGATACTTTTATTGCCAGCTTTCTGCAAACCGGTTCGATCAGTTGGTTGTACTATTCAGATCGCTTGTTGGAATTCCCGTTAGGTCTGTTTGGTATTGCTATTGCAACGGTGATTTTACCAGCATTATCACGCAAACATGTTGACGCACAAAATGAAGGATTCGCACAAACCATGGACTGGGGGGTGCGCATGGTGATCTTACTTGGCCTTCCTGCAATGCTTGGTTTGATGGTACTGGCAAAACCTATGTTGATGGTGTTATTCATGCGAGGTGAGTTTTCGCCACAAGACGTACATCAAGCATCATTGTCACTCTTTGCTTACGCTTCAGGTTTGTTGAACTTTATGCTGATTAAAGTGCTCGCTCCGGGTTATTACTCGCGTCAAGACACTAAAACGCCAGTGAAATACGGCATCATTGCGATGGTGACCAACATGGTATTTAATGCAATTTTTGCGTACTTCTATGGCTACGTTGGCTTGGCTATCGCGACGGCACTATCGGCATTTGTGAATATGGCACTGCTGTATCGTGGCCTGCACATCGCAGAGGTATACCAAATCACTAAGCGAACCGTCTTCTTTATTATACGTTTAGCTATTGCTGGCGCGGCGATGGTGGCGGCAATCTTATGGCAACTGGAAGATATGTCAGTATGGCTCGGCTGGAGCTTTGCTCACCGAAGCGCGGTGCTAGGGATGTTGATCGGTTTAGGAGCCGTAGTTTACCTAGTGGTTCTATTTTTAACTGGTGCGCGTTTAAAAGACCTAAAAGCTGGGACAGACTGAGGGTGATTAGTATATAATCCGTCAGTTTCACACAGTGTAAAGTAAAACAGAGGCAGAAAGCAGTATCCAATGGAACTGATTAGAGGCATTCACAATATCAACCCGCGACATCATGGTTGTGTGCTGACTATTGGCAATTTCGATGGTGTCCATAAAGGCCATCAACAAGTATTGCAGCAAGTGTCTGAGCAAGCGGACAGGCTATCCTTGCCTTCTGTTGTGATGACCTTTGAACCTCAGCCGATGGAGTTGTTTGCCAAAGACAAGGCACCTGCAAGGTTGACTCGATTACGCGATAAGTTCGTGCAATTGAGTAAGCTCGATATTGACCGCTTACTGTGTGTCAATTTCAATCGCCATTTTGCAAATTTAACCGCGGAAGAGTTTATCCGTGACTTGTTGGTCGAGCGTTTGGGTGTTAAGTTTCTTGTCGTTGGTGATGATTTCTGCTTTGGCAAAGGCCGTACAGGTAACTTTGCAATGCTGCAGGAAGCAGGGGAAAAATACGGCTTTGATGTCGTAAGTACCCAGAGCTTTTGTTTACAACAATTACGTGTCAGCAGTACGGCTATCCGTCAAGCGCTGGCGCGTGACGATTTGCATTCCGCGCAACAGATGCTGGGAAGAAACTACAGCATCAGCGGTCGTGTTTCTCATGGAAGAAAGCTAGGTCGAACCATTGGGTTCCCTACTGCAAATATTCCTTTGAAACGCTGTGTTTCTCCGGTTTCCGGAGTCTATGTTGTTCAAGCGCTTGGCTTAGGAAATAAGCCAGTTGGTGGTGTTGCTAATATTGGTCAAAGACCAACCGTCAATGGTGTTCGCCAACAGTTAGAAGTGCACTTATTCGACTTTCATGCCAATTTATATGGCAAGCAACTAGAAGTGGAACTTTTGCATAAACTTCGAGATGAGCAAAAGTTTGAGTCGTTTGAAGCACTTAAACAACAAATTGAATTGGATGCTGAAGCAGCAAGGGTGTGGCTGCGTCAGCTTAAGCGTTGAGCGGTTTATTCCACCGTTCAACATAATGTCTAATTTTCGCCCAATATAACGGAATTAAGAATCGATGAGTGAGTATAAAGATACCCTGAACTTACCTGAAACAGGGTTTCCAATGCGCGGCAACCTGGCCAATCGTGAGCCAGAAATGCTTAAGCGTTGGTACAAAGAAGATCTTTACGGTGAAATCCGTAAAGCTAAGAAAGGCAAAAAGTCATTCGTATTGCACGATGGCCCTCCTTACGCAAATGGTGACATTCATATTGGTCACGCACTAAACAAGATTCTTAAAGACATTATTATTAAATCCAAAACACTTTCAGGTTTTGACGCACCTTACATCCCAGGCTGGGACTGCCACGGTCTACCAATCGAATTAATGGTAGAGAAGAAAGTAGGTAAGCCAGGCCAAAAAGTGACAGCAGCGGAATTCCGCGAGAAATGTCGTGAATACGCAGCAGGTCAGGTTGAAGGTCAGAAAGAGAGCTTCAAACGTCTTGGCATCATGGGTGAGTGGGACAAGCCATACCGCACTATGGATTTCGCAACTGAAGCGAACATTATTCGTGCTCTTGGTAAGATTGCAAGCAATGGTCACCTTCTAAAAGGTTTCAAACCTGTTCACTGGTGTACAGACTGTGGTTCTGCTCTTGCTGAAGCGGAAGTAGAATACAAAGATAAAGTATCGCCATCTATCGACGTTCGTTTTAAAGCGGCTGACGAAGCGGCACTGCTATCTAAATTTGAACTGACAGAAGGTCATGAAGGTCACGGTGACGTATCTATCGTTATCTGGACAACAACACCTTGGACACTGCCTGCAAACCGCGCAGTATGTCTACGTGATGATCTAGAGTACGTGCTTATCCAAACAGAAGGCGACAACGCTGAGCGTATCATCGTTGCTGCTGAGCTAGCGAAAGACGTAATGGATCGTGCGGGTATCGAGCACTTCCACAACCTTGGCTTTGCTAAAGGTGCGGACCTAGAGCTTTCTCAATTCCAACACCCATTCTACGATTTCACTGTACCGGCGATCCTTGGTGATCACGTTACGACTGATTCAGGTACTGGTGTTGTTCACACTGCTCCTGGTCACGGTCAAGAAGACTTCGCGGTTGGTAACAAGTACAACCTAGAAGTAGCAAACCCAGTTGGCTCAAACGGTGTTTACCTACCAGATACAGAGCTATTTGCTGGTCAGCACGTATTTAAAGCGAACGATGCAGTAGTAGAAGTACTAAAAGAAAAAGGTGCACTACTACACCACCACGCTTACGAGCACAGCTACCCACACTGTTGGCGTCATAAGACCCCAATCATCTTCCGTGCTACACCTCAATGGTTCGTTTCTATGGACCAAGCTGGCCTACGTGCTAAAGCATTAGAGTCAATCAAGAATGTAGAGTGGATGCCTGAGTGGGGTCAAAGCCGCATCGAAGGTATGATCGAAGGTCGCCCTGAGTGGTGTATCTCTCGTCAACGTACTTGGGGTGTGCCAATTGCTCTGTTTGTTCATAAAGAAACAGCAGAACTTCATCCAAACACGCTAGAGCTGATCGAGAAAGTCGCTAAGCTGGTTGAAGAGAAAGGCATCCAAGCATGGTGGGATGTAGATGCCGCTGAACTACTAGGTGCTGACGTTGACCAATACGAAAAAGTGCTAGATACGCTAGACGTATGGTTCGATTCAGGTGTCACTCACTTCTCTGTTGTTGATGCTCGTGAAGAGTACAACGGCAACAGTGCAGACCTATACCTAGAAGGTTCTGACCAACACCGCGGTTGGTTCCAATCTTCTTTAATTTCATCTATTGCGATGAAAGACGAAGCACCTTACAAACAAGTACTGACACACGGTTTCGTGGTTGACGGTCAGGGTCGTAAGATGTCTAAATCTATCGGTAACGTGGTTGCGCCAAAAGACGTAACCAACAAGCTAGGTGCTGACATTCTTCGTCTATGGGTTGCTTCTACAGACTACACTGGTGAAGTTGCGGTTTCTGATGAAATCCTAAAACGCAGCGCAGATGCGTACCGTCGTATCCGTAACACAGCGCGTTTCTTCCTTGCTAACCTAAGCGGCTTCAACCCTGAAACAGACATCGTTCCTGTTGAAGAGATGGTTGCGCTAGATCGCTGGGCGGTTGGTCGTGCACTAGCAGCACAAGAAGAGATTGTTAAAGCATACGAAGAGTACAACACACACGGTGTAACTCAGCGTCTAATGCAATTCTGTTCAATCGAAATGGGCTCTTTCTACTTAGACGTAATTAAAGACCGTCAGTACACAGCAAAACGTGGCGGCAACGCTCAACGTAGCTGTCAGACTGCACTTTACTACATCGTAGAAGCGCTAGTTCGTTGGATGGCGCCAATCATGTCGTTCACTGCAGATGAAATCTGGAACGAAATGCCAGGTCAACGCGACAAGTTCGTATTCACTGGTGAGTGGTTCGACGGTCTATTCGGTCTTGCTGAAGGTGAAGAGCTGAACAACGAATTCTGGTCTGAGATCCAAGCGGTTCGTGGTGCGGTAAACAAACTTCTAGAAGATGCGCGTAAAGAGAAAACCATTGGTGGTGCACTACAAGCTGAAGTGACTCTATTTGCTGATGACGCACTAGCGGCGAAGATCAACAAACTTGAAGATGAACTGCGCTTTGTTCTACTAACCTCTGCGGCGAAAGTTAAGCCTCTAGGTGAGAAGACGGATGCAGCACAAGCCACAGATATCGAAGGCTTGTTTGTAGAAGTAGCAGCAGCTGAAGGCGAGAAGTGTGACCGTTGTTGGCACCACACGCCAGACGTAGGCACAATTGAAGGTCACGAGAAGATCTGTGGTCGTTGTGTGTCTAACGTAGACGGCGAAGGTGAAGTACGTAAATTCGCGTAATTGCCTAGAACGACTGAACTTTTTTTAAAATTAACAGCCCCAGTATTTACTGGGGCTGTTTGTAGGTAAAGTAATGAGTGAAAAAGCACTGACGTTAAAGCAATCTGGAGTTCGCTGGCTGTGGTTAGCAATTCTGGTATTTATTGCAGATATTGGCATCAAATTGGTGGTGATGGACAACATGGGCTACGGATGGGCAAACCGAATTGAGGTGTTGCCATTCTTCAACCTACTTTACGTTCATAACTACGGTGCCGCTTTCAGCTTCTTGAGCGATCAAGCTGGTTGGCAGCGCTGGTTATTTACAGGTATCGCGTTTGTTGTTACGGGTCTTTTGACCTACTGGATGAGTAAGCTTCCAGCAAAAGAAAAATGGAACAACATTGCTTATGCACTGATTATTGGTGGTGCAGTGGGCAACGTGTTTGACCGCGTCGTTCATGGCTTTGTTGTTGATTACCTAGACTTCTTCTGGGGTAACTACCACTGGCCAGCATTCAACCTTGCTGACATGGCGATCTGTATTGGTGCGGCAATGATTATTCTGGATGGCTTCCGTAAAAAAGACGCTGACAAGTAATCTTTTGCGGTATATCGAATAACCCTAAGCGTCGTCCGTTGATTCGAGCGATGCTTTTTATTATGTTGGAGCGCCAATCAGCATATCAATGTATAAAAAGACCAAGCTGACAGCGTAATAACCCAAGAACAAGGAAGCATTAACGTGACAACAATAACCAATGAATCTGTAGTAACCCTTCACTTTACGATTAAAATGAAAGACGGATCGGTTGCAGATAGTACTCATAACATGGGTAAACCAGCGAAATTTGTTATGGGTGATGGCAGCTTGAGTGAAAACTTTGAGCAGTGCTTGATAGGCCTCGAAACAGGCGCACAAAAAGCGATTGAGCTAAAGGCAGAAGACGCGTTTGGTATGCCAAACCCTGATCATATTCACTATATGGATCGCACTAAATTTGTAGGTGATGCAGAAGTGGAAGTTGGTACAATCATGGCCTTCAGTGGCCCTGATGGCATGGAAATCCCGGGCATTATTACAGAGATTGCAGGCGATTCAGTCACTGTGGACTTCAACCATCCTCTAGCGGGACAAGACGTGACTTTCGAAGTTGAAATTTTGTCAGTAGAATAGCGAACCAAATAAAAGATAACTTCCATGAGCAATGAAATGAAAATCCTGTTAGCTAACCCACGTGGTTTCTGTGCTGGTGTTGACCGCGCGATTAGCATCGTAGAGCGTGCGCTAGAGATGTATCAGCCACCGATTTATGTGCGTCATGAAGTGGTGCATAACCGTTTTGTGGTTGAAGGTCTAAAACAGCGTGGTGCTATCTTCGTTGAAGAACTGCACGAAGTGCCAGACAACAACATTGTGATTTTTTCTGCTCATGGTGTATCGCAGGCGGTTCGTCAGGAAGCGAAGCTGCGTGATTTGACCGTATTTGACGCAACGTGTCCTTTAGTAACCAAAGTGCATATGGAAGTGGCGCGTGCGAGCCGTCGTAATATGGAAGTGGTTCTGATTGGTCACGCAGGTCACCCTGAAGTCGAAGGTACGATGGGGCAATACGCCAGTGAAACCGGTGGTATGTACTTGGTTGAAACTCCAGCCGATGTTGAGAAACTGAAGGCGATTGTGAAAGATCCATCCGATCTTCATTACGTAAGCCAAACGACGCTTTCTGTCGATGAAACTGCCGATGTTATCGAAGAGCTACGCCGCGTGTTCCCAGATATCCAAGGTCCACGTAAAGACGATATCTGTTACGCGACACAAAACCGCCAAGATGCCGTACGTGAATTAGCTGGTGACGTAGATGTGATGGTTGTGGTGGGTTCTAAAAACTCATCAAACTCTACACGTCTTAAAGAGCTAGCTGAAAAGCTAGGGACACCTGGCTACTTAACCGACTGTCCGGAAGATATCAAACCTGAGTGGTTCGAAGGCAAAACAAAGGTCGGCGTGACTGCGGGAGCATCTGCTCCGGAAGAGCTCGTTAATCAGATTCTAGAGCGAATCAAAGAACTCGTTGGTGCCGAAGCGGTTGATGAAGTACTTGGCCGTGAAGAGAATATGTTCTTTGAAGTACCTAAAGAACTGCAAATCAAGCAAGTGGATTAGTCTCCATTTATCGAATATTCAAAAGGCGACCTGTGGGTCGCCTTTTTTACATCTCTCTTAACTCATTTAGGTAATCACGAATTTGGTCTTTTCCTAAACCATCGATAATCATATCAGACATCTTCGTGATTCTTCGCTCAAGCGATTGAGCAACCTTTTCGCAATGTGCGTACATGTCTTCATCAGAACCATCGGTCGGAAAAGCATCAACTTGCCAGTTTACTCGAACACCACCTGCAAGCCACTGAGGAGCGGTTTCTTGATGTAAAGAATCACAGAGAATAATAACGATGTCGGGAAGAAACTGAGTTCGCTCCTCCCATGAATGCGTGTGGATATGCGGAATGGGGAGTTGGTGGTCATCTAAATATTTTTGCACCACTGGGTGCACCTTGCCTGTGGGATGTGAGCCTCCACTGGTGACACTAAAATCTGCTGGCAGGATATTGGTTGCGATTGACTCCGCGAGGACGCTTCGTCCAGCGTTGTGCTTACATATGAATAAAACTTTATACATCATCGCCTCGTCTTTTCAGAGCGTCCTATTTATACGCTAGCGGAAACTCAGCGATGATGTGTGAAGTTTTTGTGTTAGTGGCTAATGCCGAGCATCTCTTTGAGCACCTTTAAGTAGCGGCGGCTTACTGGTATCTCAAAGCCTGTTTTGGTGATGATTTCCGCTAACCCATTTTCCAGTAACTTGATTTCGCTAATCGCTTTAATACTGACTAAGTATTGACGATGGCAGCGGACTAGAGGGGTTTTCTCTTCCAACGTTTTTAATGTCAGTTGGGTGCTCGCGGTTTGGCTGGTGGAGCGTACATGCACGCCGCTGATATCACTGTAAGCACATTCCACCGTGTCGGTGGCCATGATAACGATGCGGTTGTGTCCGATGCACGGTATTTGATCCAACGTGTCAGGTGTAATAGCAGACAGTTGTTGCGTTAGGGCGGATTGGCTAATGACTTTGTTTAGTCGTTTTACCGTTTTAGTTAGCCGGCATGGGTCGACAGGTTTGAGCAAGTAATCAAAGGCATTGTCTTCAAATGCTTGAATCGCATACTGATCATAAGCCGTGACAAAAACCACATAAGGCATGGTTTCTGGATCAAGCATCCCTAGTAATTCAATCCCCGTGACTTGAGGCATTTGGATATCGAGAAACACCACATCAGGCTTGAGTTCATTGATTTTTTTTAGGCCGAGGATTGCGTTTGAGGCATCGCCCACGACCTCAACTTGGCCTGTTTCATCCAGTAACTCTGCTAGCTCTTCACGAGCAAACTGTTCATCATCAATGACGAGTGCGGTTAACATCCAACATTACCTTTATTGCTTCAGCGTGCTTTTATGATTTTGGGGGAATGATAAAGCTCATTTTAGTAAATTGATGTGGCTCGCACGTAATTTTTAGCGCTGCATCACGTCCAAATTGATTAGTGAGACGCTTGTCGACAATTTCTAAACCTAGCCCTGAGTGGTTTTCTTTTGGCGGCTCAAAACTGCCTGCGTTGTCTTCGACGGTAATCAAGTGACCTTGTGGGTGTGCTTCGCTGTATATATGAACTTTACCACCTTCAAGCATGTTTGAAATGCCATGCTTAATGGCATTCTCAACCAAAGGCTGGAGTGTAAAGCTTGGTAATTTGATGTCCAGCAATTCAGGTTGAATATCGATTTCAACCTCTAAGCGGTCCGTAAAACGCGCTTTTTCGATGCTCAAGTACGAGTTCACATGTGCAAGCTCTTCCTTTAACGTCACGGTATTAATGTTCTGCTTTAAATTGCTGCGGAAGAAGTGCGATAGATTTTGGATTAGCTCGCGCGCTTTGTCAGGGTCACGACGAGTAATCGCACTAATAGTATTGAGTGCATTAAACAAAAAGTGTGGATTCACCTGAGCGTGAAGCAATTTTATTTCTGCTTGGGCGAGTAAGGCTTGTTGTTGTTGGTAATCGCCATAAAGGATTTGGCTAGATAGAAGCTGGGCTATTCCTTCCGCCATCGACATGTTGGCCGTCGAGAACAATTTACGCTTCGGTTCATACAGCTTTATGGTACCAATGACCTCTTTCCCTGCACGCAGTGGGATGATCAGCGCAGATCCGAGCTTGCAATCTTTTGCAATGGAGCATTGGTATGGACGCTCCGCACCATCAAGATAAATGATGTCGTTTTTCTCCATGGAGTCTAATGTGCTTTGCGATGAAATCGGCGTGTTCGGTTTATGGTGATCATCGCCAATGCCCACAAACGCCAAGATCTTTTCTTGGTCAGTAATCGCGACAGCGCCCACTTTGGTTTCTTCGTAAATAATACGTGCGATTTTCTCTGCGTTTTCGGTGTTGAAGCCGTTGCTTAGAATTCCCACTGAGCGATCAGCAATGGTGAGCGCTCGACGCGAAAACGTCGCAGAAAACTTTTCAAAGATTGCTTTTCTGTCTTGCAGGATACTCATGAACAACGCCGCACCAAATGAGTTCGCGATGATCATAGGCGCTGCAATAGCGGACACCAGTTCATAGGCTTGATCAAAAGGTTTCGCGACGGCGAGCAGCAAAATCATTTGCACCACTTCTGCAACAAACGTGACGCTGAATACGACGCTTGGATTAAACAGCAATGCGCCTTTATTTCGCTTGATAAGGTAAACGTGGAGCAAGCCACCAATTACGCCCTCGGCGGTGGTTGAAATTGCGCAGGCTAGGTCAGTAAAGCCACCAAGAGAGTATCGATGGATGCCACCAGTAAATCCGACGGCGAAACCTACAACAGGTCCACCAAACAGCCCGCCCATAACTGCGCCGATCGCACGAGTATTGGCAATAGCATCGTTGATGTGCAGACCGAAATAGGTGCCGAGAATACAAAAGCCAGAGAAGAGTACGTAACAAATTAGGCGGTGGCTTAAGCGCGAAGAAATACTCAGCAAAGGTAAGATGATTGGCGTTTTACTTAGCATGTAAGCCAAAACTAAGTACACACACATCTGTTGTAAAAGGGAGATGACCAGTTCCATAGTGAACCTAACCTAGAATCAATGTTGTTATTGTATACCTAAGTAACCTCAAGATGCTTGGCTCAGATAGATAAGAACAGCTAAGTAAATGATGCTGCGCTGTGCTTTCTGAGTCTTAAAGTGACTTGGGTATAAAACAAAAAGAGCCTGCAATTGGCAGGCTCCTATCTTAGTCACTCAGATGTGACGAGTATTACGCTGTTTCTGATACGGCTTGTGGTTTCTCTTCGTCAGCCAGTTCAGTTTCACCTTTACCCTTAGAGGTTTTGATAACGTAACCTGTCACAGCTAGGGCAAACACAATACCTACGATAGTTGATAGTTGCATTGGCAGACCAAAACCTAGCGAGCTGTTGTTTAAGATGAACGTGACACATACCGTGGTCATGAAGATAGCTGGGATAGTGGTAATCCAGTGCAGCTTGTTGTGACGCAGTAGGTAAGCGGACGCAGTCCAAAGCATCATTACCGCTGTTGTTTGGTTTGCAAAACCGAAGTAGCGCCAGATAATGCCGAAGTCTACTTGAGTTAAGATACCGCCGATAACGAACAGTGGAAGTGCCATCAGTAGACGGTTACGTAGCGTTTTTTGTTCCATGTTGAAGTATTCAGCAAGGATCAAGCGGCTTGAACGGAACGCTGTATCGCCAGACGTAATTGGTAGGATAACCACACCCAGGAACGCAAGGATACCACCGAACACACCTAGCAGACCAAATGATGCGCTGTATACCACGTTACCAGGGCCACCGTTTTTCACAGCTTCTGATAGAGCGTCTAGAGAGCCGAAGAAAGACAGAGCGATAGCACACCAAATTAGCGCGATAACACCTTCACCAATCATTGCACCGTAGAATACGAAGCGACCGTTTTTCTCATTTTCCATACAACGCGCCATCAGTGGAGACTGAGTTGCGTGGAAGCCAGAGATAGCGCCACATGCGATAGTGATGAACAATGCAGGCCATAACGGCATGTCATTTGGGTTGAGGTTAGAGAACATGTCCGAAACTTGGAAGTCACCCATTACTGTGTGTTCGCTAGAGAAAGCAACGGCTGTCATTAGGCCAACAGACATAAAGATAAGTAGGGCGCCAAACAGTGGGTAGAAACGACCAATGATTTTATCGACAGGAACAATCGTCGCAATGATGTAGTAAGCAAAGATAGCAATAACCATCGTTGTCATGCTTACACTCAAGCTTGTTTGATCATTGATGAGGTTAGTAATCATGCCAGCAGGGGCTGAAACGAACACTACGCCAACTAGAAGCAATAGGACAATGGCAAAAATATTCATAAAGTGTTTTGCGCCATTACCTAGGTAGCGACCTGTAATGGTAGGTACAGATGCACCGCCGTTACGCACTGAAAGCATGCCTGAGAAGTAATCGTGTACTGCACCAGCAAAAATACAACCGACTACAATCCAAAGCATCGCCGCAGGACCGTATAGTGCCCCCATGATCGGGCCAAAAATTGGACCAACACCTGCGATGTTAAGTAGTTGAACTAGGTAAACTTTCTTTGTTGACATTGGAACGAAGTCAACACCGTCCGATTTGGTGTGAGCTGGCGTTTGGCGTTTTTCATTGATGCCGAAAATCTTCTCGACGAAAGCGCCGTAGATGAAGTATCCGCCGATTAGGGCTGCGACACAGGTTAGAAACCACATCATAGCAATTGTCCTTGGTCTTAGTTGGGTAGGGTAATTTTTTAATCTCAGGATGCATGTTATGCGTCACTTGTGTTAAATGCATTCGGTTAGTAGATGAGTGGTCGAATAGAGCACTGAGTGGTCGATATGCTGCTTGAGCGGTTTTTAAAAATGGCGAAAGGTTGATGACAGTCTTGAGCGGCTGATTTGAGTCATCAGTGGTTAAATCTGCAAGCTCAGCGGCAAGCGCCAATAATTAGTGGTAAGCTTATTTTTGAAAACAATTACTTAAGGAAGAACCATGAAAAAGGTAACGGTAGGTCTGGCACTGGCTTTACTTGCAGGATGCACAGCAACGACAGCAGATCTTGCCAAGTCGGGAGATTGGCATCAGATCGGATATCAAGATGGCATAACCGGACACACATCGCGCACGATGAGCGAGCTTCGTGAGTTGGGTAGTGTTAAGCAAAGTGACTACGACCAAGGTTATTTAGAAGGTTTACGTGAGTACTGTAATCCTGCTTTTGCGTATCAAATGGGGTTATCTGGTCAGTATTACGAAGGGGTTTGTGAAGGTACTGAGCAAGCGCAAAAATTCCGCATGGAATGGCAACGTGGTTGGAATGAATACTCAAATTAATAGTCAATAAAGCCGTTGTTACACTGTCTGCATCACATAAATGTGGCAAAATCTTCCTTATTAAACTGTGCTCATATTTCTTGATAGTGAGCACAGAAAAAAAGGAATCACATTATGTCAACGCAAATGGCTGGTGGCTGGAGTCCATTTCATGAACTCACAGCAGAGAATAAAGAAGTATTTGCTAAAGGTATCGAGGGGTTTGTCTGTGTCAAATACTCCCCTTTGGTTGTGGCTACTCAAGTCGTAGCCGGACAAAACTATGCGTTTTTCTGTAATGCAGAAGTTGTCTACCCTGGAGCACAACCATACCCAGCAATGGTTCATATGTTCAGTGACCTTGAAGGTAAAGTCGGTATTACTCACATTGAACGATTGAACTACTAAATTAAGCCATAAAAGGCGCCTGACTTTTAAATAAGTGAGGCGCTTTATTGATTAAGATTGATTAGTTTGCGCGATCACGACTTTTCTTAAATATCCTTGCTTGGCGTTCAGTTGCTCAGTCGCGCTTTCTCTATCCAGCCCGGTTAAAATCATCAAAATCGCTAACTTGGCGTCGTAGTCCGTTTCTTTGAGCGCCGTTTTAGCCTCTTGGTTAGTACAATCTGTTGCTTGCATAACAATACGAGCCGCTCTTGCAACTAGCTTTGCATTCGTCGCTTTCACATCTACCATTAAGTTCTGATAACTTTTGCCCAGGCGAATCATGCTTGCGGTAGTGAGCATGTTTAGTACGAGTTTTTGTGCCGTCCCTGATTTTAAGCGAGTGGATCCCGTTAACGCTTCAGGTCCAACAACGGGGCTAATCGCAATATCAGCAATATCTGCAATCGGAGAGTCAGGGTTACAAGATAGTGCTACAGTGGTGGCACCAAGCTCGTTCGCATACTCTAAGCCACCAATCACGTAAGGTGTTCGTCCACTTGCCGCAATACCAACGACGACATCGCGTTGTGTTAGCGTATTCTCTTTAAGATCTTGCTCACCCAATGCTGGATCGTCCTCCGCCCCTTCCTTTGCACGGAACATTGCCTCTTTTCCACCGGCAATAATACCAACGACCATCTCTGGATCTGTGCCAAAAGTTGGTGGGCATTCTGAAGCATCCAAAACGCCAAGTCGACCACTGGTACCCGCACCGATGTAAAACAACCGACCTCCGACCTTAAATGCTTCCGTGATCTTATCAACGGCTTCAGCGATCTCAGGCAACACTTTTTCAACGGCAAGAGGAACGAGTTTGTCCTGTTGGTTGATGCGTTGAACAATATCGAGAGAAGGCAGCAAGTCGATGTCCATGGTGTCTGGGTTTCGCCCTTCAGATACCAGATGGGATAAAGCTGCGATAAGTGCATCGTTCGTCATAATGAATTAAGCCTTTTTGTTTAGGATCTATTGCCCTTAATTTTTTGAATAGAGTACACCCAGTGAAGCGAGACGACTTGCCCCCGTAACTTCCGGTAAGTTGCTAGGGAGGCCGTGAATATGGCGCTGCGCAAGCCAAGCAAACGCCATTGCTTCCATGTAATCGCCATCAACACCTTTTTCTGCCGTTGTCGCAACGCTCCATTGTGGCAATAACTTAGCTAGTCGCTGCATCAAAAGCGGGTTTCTTGCTCCACCGCCACAGACTAATAGTTGAGGTGTGATGCCATGAGAAAACTTGTCGACTTCGTTGGCAATGGTAATTGCAGAATACTCGCAAAGTGTACGTTGTACGTCTTCGATTGGTAAATTGTGATGGGCCAGTTGTTGATGCAGCCAGTCAATATTGAACAGTTCTCGCCCGGTACTTTTAGGGGCAGGCATGGCGAGGTAAGCTTCTTTGAGTAATTGAGTCAACAAAGTAGCGTTTACCGTTCCTTTAAGTGCAAATTGTGCATCTTCGTCGAAGCTTTGCCCAGTATGCAGCGCACACCATGCGTCCATCAACATATTGCCCGGGCCTGTGTCATAGCCAATGACTGGTTGTTCTGGATGCAGTACCGAGATATTGGCAATGCCTCCAATGTTAAGCACCACAATTGTGGAATCCTGCATCGCAAAAATGCTTTTATGGAAAGCAGGGACGAGTGGGGCACCTTGTCCACCTAGCGCCATGTCTTTACGACGAAAATCCGCTACCGTATCAATGCCTGTCTTGACTGCGATAATGTTTGCATCGCCCAATTGAGTGGTAAACGGCAAGTTTCCGGTAGGCTGATGGAACACTGTTTGACCGTGATTACCAATCGCACGAATTTGCTCTGCGACGTAGCCAGACTTATTGAGTAGCTGTAACACAGCATCTGCAAATAGGTGGCCGAGCTGGTGGTCAAGTTCACCTATGGTTTTTAAATTTGTTGCTTGACCGGTACAAACAGATAACAGCATGTCTTTTAGCGCTGCGGGCATTGGGTAGTCGTCGTGCGCAATCAGACGAACATGCTCATCGCTTATTTCAACTAGAGCGGTATCAACGCCATCCATACTCGTTCCAGACATCACACCAATGTACAGTTCGTTAAATTTCATAGCCGATCTCGTCAATTCTTCATTCACTTATTGTAAAGCAAATCTGAAGCGAATAACCTCATCGAATACGAGATATTCAGCCGATTTTGAGGAGAAAACATGGGACCGTTATGGGTTGACGTTGCGGGGTATGAACTGACCGCTGAAGACAAAGAAATCTTGGAGCATCCTACGGTTGGTGGATTAATTCTATTTGCTCGCAACTATCATGATAGCGAACAGCTTCAAGCACTTACTCAATCCATCCGAAAGGCGGCTAAGCGCCCGTTTTTGATCGGTGTGGATCAAGAAGGCGGCCGAGTGCAGCGCTTTCGTGAAGGTTTCTCATTAATTCCTGCTGCTGATGAGTACGCTAAATATCAAAATGGTGAAGAGCTTGCTCGTATGGGCGGTTGGTTAATGGCAGCAGAGCTGATTGCCCATGATATTGATTTAAGCTTTGCCCCGGTACTTGACCAAGGCCATCAATGTAAAGCGATCGGTAACCGTGCATTCGGTGAAGATGCCGATACCATTCTTCGCTATAGCACTGCTTATATGCAAGGAATGAAGAGTGTTGGCATGGCAACGACAGGAAAGCACTTCCCTGGACATGGTGGCGTGATTGCAGACTCACATCTAGAAACACCATACGACGAGCGCAGCGACATTTTTGAACAAGATATGGCGATCTTCAAAGCGCAAATTGATGCCGGTATTTTAGATGCCATGATGCCTGCTCACGTGATTTTCCCACATTATGATGCTCAACCAGCCAGCGGTTCTGAATACTGGTTAAAACAGGTCCTGCGTCAGCAATTGGGTTTTAAAGGTTTGGTTTTTTCGGATGATTTGACCATGGAAGGCGCTGCGATTATGGGCAGCCCAGCCGAGCGAGGTGCTCAAGCATTGAGAGCTGGTTGCGATATGTTGTTAATGTGTAATAAACGAGAAGCGCACGTTGAGGTATTAGACAACTTACAGGTTTCAACCGTGCCACTCGCGGATGGATTACTGAAAAAACAGTCATTTTCTCCAAGCGAACTTAAGCTATCTCAAGAGTGGAAAGCGGCGAGTGAAGCGATGAAACGCTTGACTAGCTAAACCTCTTGTAAAAGATTCAAAACAGCGATGAGAAGCCAAAGTTAATTATGCTTTGGCTTTTTATTTGACTGTAAATTTTAATTTACACTAAATGTTTTTTATTCTGTACGCTTGTTTTTCTTTTTTAGCCTGTTATCTTGTCGTTAAAGCTTAGTTGTCTCACCAAAGGTTTGGTTGGGTGTAAAAATAAATATACAGGTTAGAGTTATGCAGAAAAGTGAGTTGAGCAATATTAATATTATCGAAGAACAGGTTCTTATTACTCCGGAGGAACTAAAAACCAAGCTTCCTTTGAGTGAAAAAGCACGTCGCTTTATTCAAGAGTCTCGTCAAACTATCGCTAATATTATTCACAAGAAGGATCACCGCCTGCTTGTTGTATGCGGTCCATGTTCTATCCACGACGTGGAAGCGGCGAAGGATTACGCAAAGCGACTTAAAGCACTCTCTGAACAACTAAGTGACCAACTGTATATTGTTATGCGTGTTTACTTTGAGAAGCCGCGCACCACGGTCGGCTGGAAAGGCCTGATCAATGACCCACACCTAGACGGCAGTTTCGATATTGAACACGGTCTGCATGTTGGACGCGAACTTCTGGTGGAGTTGGCAGAAATGGAAATCCCGCTCGCGACTGAGGCTCTAGACCCAATTAGCCCACAATACCTGGCGGATACTTTTAGCTGGGCTGCAATCGGCGCACGTACGACGGAGTCACAAACTCACCGTGAAATGGCAAGCGGCCTGTCTATGCCAATCGGTTTTAAGAATGGCACCGATGGCAGTTTGGCAACCGCAATTAACGCGATGCAAGCTGCGTCCTCTAGCCACCGTTTTATGGGAATTAACCGTGAGGGACAAGTCGCACTGTTAACCACCCAGGGCAATGCTAATGGACATGTGATCTTACGTGGCGGCAAGCAAACTAACTACGATTCGGTATCAGTCACTGAGTGTGAGCAAGAGATGGCGAAATCTGGTCTTGATGCTTCATTAATGGTGGATTGCAGTCACGCCAACTCACGTAAAGATTACCGTCGCCAGCCATTAGTCGCGGAGGATGTGATTCATCAAATCCGTGAAGGCAATAAATCTATTATCGGTCTTATGATTGAAAGCCATATCAATGAAGGAAATCAATCTTCTGACTTAGCTCTTGAAGAGATGAAATACGGTGTATCTATCACTGACGCATGTATCAATTGGGATTCAACTGAGGCACTATTACGTCATGCACATGAAGAGCTAGTGCCTTTCTTAGAAAATCGTCTAAAGGCTAATTAATACAGGATTTAAGGAACATCAATGGCAGTTGAACTTAACGCATTACGCGATCAGATTGATGCAGTCGACAAGCAAATGTTGGAGCTATTGGCTCAGCGTTTAGCGCTCGTAGAGAAAGTTGGGGAAGTAAAAAGCGAACATGGTTTGCCAATTTATGCTCCAGACCGCGAAGCGGCGATGTTAGCTTCTCGTCGCGCTGAAGCTGAAAAAATGGGAATTCCTCCACAGCTTATTGAAGATATTCTGCGTCGAACAATGCGTGAGTCTTATGCCAGCGAGAAAGATTCCGGTTTTAAGTGTTTGAACCCTGATTTACGCTCAGTTGTTATTATTGGTGGTAATGGTCAATTGGGTGGCCTGTTTGGGCGTATGTTCAAATTGTCGGGCTACCAGGTCAAAGTTCTCGGCAGTAAAGACTGGGATCATGCGGATGAGAGTCTAGACAACGCGGGTTTAGTCGTGGTCACGGTGCCGATTCATCTAACGGAAGGGGTGATCGAAAAACTGGGGAACTTGCCGCAAGACTGCATTCTGTGTGACCTGACTTCTATCAAGTCGAAGCCTCTGCAAGCAATGTTGAATGTGCACCAAGGTCCTGTAGTTGGTTTACACCCAATGTTTGGCCCAGATGTTCCGAGCCTTGCCAAGCAGGTTATTGTGTACTGTGATGGTCGTGGTCACGAGCATTACCAATGGCTATTGCAACAGTTTGGAATTTGGGGCGCAAGCTTGTGCCAAATCGATGCACAAGAGCACGATCATGGCATGACGTTGATTCAGGCGTTACGCCACTTCACGTCGTTTGCTTACGGTATGCACCTTAGCAAAGAGAATCCGAACATCGATCAGTTGTTGAAGTTAAGCTCGCCAATCTACCGCCTTGAATTGGCGATGGTGGGACGACTGTTTGGTCAGGATCCGAACTTGTACGGTGATATCATTTTCTCTTCTCAAGAGAATATCGATATGATCAAGCGATTCCATCAGCGTTTAGGTGATGCGGTAGCGATTCTGGATAGCAGAGACAAAGCGCGATTCATCGAAAGCTTTAAGCAGGTGAGTGATTGGTTTGGTACTTATTCTCAACAATTTATGAATGAGAGCCAAAACTTACTCAAACAGGCGAATGATAATATTCATCGCGGCTAATCACGGGTCATTTAGCCGTGCAGAGTCCGAAACAAAAAGAGCAGCGTAAGCTGCTCTTTTTCGTGTTGATGGACAAATCAGTTCGTCGCAGTATTACTCGTATCTTCACTTGATACTGTGTTGATACTGGTATCGCGATAGGGTGAATTGGTTAAATTGACTTGTAGGCGTACAACGTTATCAATCAATTGAACCAAAGGTCCCCATTTCACTTTTTTCTCTTTTTCAAAGACGTCATTGAAGTTTTCTGGTGTCCACTCCATTAAGTATTGAGGGTTGAGTGCTCGTCCGAGGAAGCGTACTTCATAGTGCAAGTGTGGCCCTGTGGAGTTGCCAGAGTTACCGCATTGAGCAATGATGTCGCCTTTACTAACAAACTGACCGCTTTTCACTTTGAAGCGTTGTAGATGAGCAAAGGAGCTCATAAAGCCAAATGAGTGACGAATGGTGACATAGTTACCATAACCACGATTGCTCGGGCGAACGGTTTCCACCACACCGTCAGCCGGTGCCAGGATCTCTTCTCCTCTTTTACAAGTCAGATCGATACCAGTATGAACATGCCTCTTACCTGAAATCGGATTAATACGACTGCCGTAAGAAGAAGAAATACGTTGGTATGTGACTGGACTGTCATTTGGTATCAAACGGAACATCGTCGCGCGAACAGCAGAATCGATAGCGGCTGCGTCAATTCGCTCCTCTAACCCCATGCTGTTCTCATCGATCATCAACTCTTCGTCTGCGAGACCTAAAACCGATTCAACGTCGAATACCCGTTTGCCCAATAGCTGAATTTGATTGTTTTTGTCCGTCAAAGATTGGGAAAGCGAATGATTGGTATCAAGCTGCTCTTCGTAAAGAGCCGTCACTTCGGCCTTTTCACTTTCCAGTTTGGCGATGATTTGTGTTAGTTCGTCTTTATTGTGCATCTGCTGCTGATTAAGGTACCACGCGCCACCAACGACGGCGGGTAATGCCAATACTGAAGCAAATACTGCTAGGACCGAACTGCGGCCCAAATAGAACTGCTGATCGCCGTCTTTCGTCGGGATCTGCATGATGATTTTTTTAGACATAGTTATTGTTACTTAAATAGGCGTTCATTTATTTTTCTCCTAAAAACCAGAGAGGTGCTCTAACTCTCGATTCAGAAGGTCGTTATTGCCTACATTCAATTCTATAAATCGTTTTAGTTGGCTAATGCTTTCGATGTCTATCTTAGCGATCTTCAACCTAACCTCACACTTAGAGACATTCACAATTTGCGCTTTTAACGTAATCACTTGTTCGGATTGATCAAATGAAAAAGTCACATGGACTGGAAGGGTTGGATCCAAAGCCTCAGTCTCTTCCACTTTCATGAGTAAACCATGCAAGGAAAGATCTTGAATCCTAGCTTCAATTGCCAAGTCACGTTGTTCTATCTTAGCTGGAGCTTGATGGAGAATACGTGAAAAGCGTCGTCTCTCTGTCATATGAATATTCTCGTCAGGTCGTCAAACAGAATTGAATAGTATATCAATACGAACAAAAAATGTTCGATTGTTGTTTGAAAAGTGTCGAAGTCGCTACAGAGTGACGTAAGTGCAATGTCATGTTCTTAACGAACGAGACGGGCTAATGAGCTCTTTTTATAACAAAGAAAACAAAGGCCGCTATGATAGCGGCCTTTGTACAAATTACAATCAAACTTTGTGGGTTGCGATTACTTCGCAATACGCTTGTATTTGATACGGTGTGGTTCTGCGGCTTCAGGACCCAATGTTTTCTTCAACCAATCCATGTACTCTGTGTAGTTACCTTCGTAGAAGTTAACTTGGCCTTCGTCACGGTAGTCAATGATGTGGGTAGCGATACGGTCAAGGAACCAACGGTCGTGCGAGATAACCATTGCACAACCAGGGAACTCTAGTAACGCTTCTTCTAGAGCACGCAGTGTTTCAACGTCAAGGTCATTGGTTGGTTCGTCGAGTAGCAACACGTTACCGCCCGCTTTAAGCAGCTTCGCAAGGTGGACACGGTTACGCTCACCACCCGATAGTTCACCAATAATCTTTTGTTGGTCACTGCCTTTAAAGTTAAAGCGTGAACAGTATGCACGAGCTGGGATTTCGAAGTTGTTGATCTTAATGATATCAGCACCTTCAGAGATCTCTTGGAATACGGTTTTAGAATCGTCCATGCTGTCACGGAACTGATCGACCGATGCCAGTTTTACTGTATCGCCCATCTCAATTGTGCCCGAGTCTGGTTGTTCAGTACCACTTAACATCTTGAATAGCGTCGATTTACCTGCGCCGTTAGCACCGATGATACCAACAATTGCACCTTTAGGGATGCTGAATGACAGGTCATCAATCAGAACTCGACCGTCAAATGACTTGGTCAGGTTCTTCACTTCAATAACCTTATCACCTAGACGCTCACCTGGTGGGATAAATAGTTCATTGGTTTCATTACGTTTTTGGTGATCAGAGCTTTGCAGTTCTTCAAAGCGAGCCATACGTGCTTTTGACTTCGCTTGACGACCTTTAGGGTTTTTACGTACCCACTCAAGCTCTTTCTCGATAGTCTTTTGGCGAGCACTCTCTTGGGAGGCTTCTTGTTGTAGACGAGCGTCTTTTTGCTCCAGCCATGAGGTGTAGTTGCCTTCCCATGGGATACCTTCACCACGGTCCAGTTCTAAGATCCAGCCCGCAGCGTTATCTAGGAAGTAACGGTCGTGGGTGATGGCTACTACGGTACCTGTGTAATCCACTAAGAAGCGCTCTAGCCAAGCCACTGATTCTGCATCTAGGTGGTTGGTAGGCTCATCAAGCAGTAGCATGTCTGGCTTAGAAAGTAGCAAGCGACAAATAGCCACACGGCGGCGTTCACCACCTGATAGGTGCGCAATTTTTTGGTCCCATTCAGGTAAACGAAGTGCGTTTGCCGCACGCTCAAGCGCATTTTCTAGGTTGTGGCCATCTTTCGCTTGGATAAGGGCTTCTAGCTCGCCTTGCTCTTTTGCAAGTGCGTCGAAGTCTGCATCTGGTTCAGCGTATGCTGCGTAGACTGCGTCCAAACGTTTCAGAGCGTCAGCAACGTCAGCAACCGCTTCTTCAACAACTTCACGAACGGTTTTTGATTCGTCTAATACTGGTTCCTGAGGTAGGTAACCTACGTTTAGACCAGGTTGTGGACGCGCTTCACCGTCGATATCCGTGTCGATACCTGCCATGATACGTAGCAGTGTGGATTTACCTGCACCGTTCAGACCTAAAACACCGATTTTCGCACCAGGGAAGAAGCTCAGAGAGATGTCTTTAAGAATTTGACGCTTAGGTGGCACAATTTTGCTCACCCGCGACATGGTATATACGTATTCAGCCATTGCCGATCGTTCCTAAATTAACTGTCATTCAAACCCATCATTTTATACCAAGTGCTTTGTTTTTGTTACCGCATTGCAAGAATTTCCCTAACGAATGGATTTCTTATTTTGAGCTGACCGGAAACTTACACGGTTAGGGTATACACTTTTGTTATTCGTTAAGAATGACGAAGTGTTTTCTATGCGAGTTAGAAACGCTTTGTCTCCATCGTCTTAAAAGTTTGACGAGTACAATTTTTAATACACTAAGTTGCTTTACATGGACATCTGCATTCTGTGTAAATAGATGCATGTGTGAAAATTGCCTTAACATCACATGAACTCTAACAAAACTAGGCTTTAGGGCAGTATATGTCTGGGGAAAATGACACAAATGAGATTCAACGTATCTGAATTGGCTAAAAACGTATGCTGCGCCGCCGCGTTGTGTGCTATGAGTTTGAGTGCTAATGCCGCGCTGAGTTTGGAAAAGCAGCGCGAAGTATATGAGCAAGCTCAAGATTTATTAGATAAAAATGACATCGACGGATACCTTTCGATTCGTCCTAAAATTTCTGACTATCCACTAACGCCTTATGTGGATTACCGCACTTTTATTAGACAGTTACCGGAAAAGTCACCACAACAGGTGAACGAGTTTATTTCTGAGCACGAGTCTTTTCCATTTTCTCGTCGAGTTCGCGCTCCATACCTCAATCATCTTTATAAGCAAAAAGATTGGAAAACCATTACTGAGTTTCAAAAAGTCATTCCTAGTGGTGAGCGTTACCAATGTATTTTCTACGTCGCTCAATTAAAGCAAGGCAAGAAAGTCGCGGCGTTTAAAGGGGCTGAACATATGTGGTTACGTGGCATCAGCATTGCTGATGAGTGTGACCCATTATTTGAAGCATGGGACAAGGCGGGTGAGCGTACCGATGAACTGATTCTACAGCGTATGTTACTGGCGTTTGATGCTCGTAATGGCGGTTTGATGAGTTACTTGCTCAAACTGCCTAAATCCGCGCAGGCAAAGCAACAAGCCAAAGAAATGAAAGCGTTGTTTGATAATCCTTCAAGTGTTGCGGAATTCGCGAAGAAAAAACCTGCGAATGATTTTAATCGAGCGCAAAGTGAATATGCGTTAGAAAAGTTGGCTCGCATGAACACTAGCCAAGCACAAGGTGCGTACGATGCCGTCATTAAAGGACAGAAGTTTTCTCCAGAAAAAGCGCAAGAACTTGCCGACTATATTGCATTTCGATTGACTCGTACGGAGTCTGAGTCATTAGCTAAATGGCGCGATGATAAAACGAAAACCAGTCAGTACTTACCGTTGATTGAAACGCGCATCCGCTTAGCGATTCAAAATGCAGATTGGAAAGGCGTACAAGAGTGGATTGCTGTTCTAAATAAAGAAGAACAAGCCACGCTACGCTGGCAATATTGGCTTGGAAGAAGTGAAATTGCGTTAGGTGATGACATCGCGGGGAAACAGCGTTTAGCAACTCTGCTTGGGCAACGAAACTTCTACAGTGTGGCTGCCGCAAATGCAATCGGACAATCAATCAAATACCCAACGCATACGGTTAAGTTGGATAAGAAAGTTGTTCAACCCTATCAAGACTCGTTAGCTCGTATCGAAGAGTTGATCGCGACGGATAAAATCGCAGCAGCGAAGAGTGAATGGGCACACTTACTGCGCCGCGTAGGAAAAGATGAAAAGGCGATGTTGGCGGCTTATGCATCATTTAAACGTTGGCATAACCTAACGGTGACCGCGAGTATTCAAGCGCAGATGTGGGATAATATCGAACTTAGGTTCCCAATAGCACACCGCTGGTGGTTTAACTTTTATGCGAAAAAGCACAACATTGATCCCGTCACGATGATGTCTCTCGCTCGACAGGAAAGTGCGTTAGATGTTGAAGCCCGCTCTCCAGTTGGCGCTCGTGGTCTTATGCAGATCATGCCTGCGACGGCGAAGTACACGGCACGTAAATATAAGTTGAGTTATCAAGGTACGCAGGACCTCTACAATGTAGGAAAAAATATCGAAATTGGTAGCCATTATTTGCAAGGTTTATTAGAGGATTACGATAATAATCGTATTTTTGCTCTTGCTGCTTATAATGCAGGTCCTAACAGAGTAAAAACGTGGCGAGAGCGTACCCAAGGAAAAGTGGATGCTTATGCCTTTATTGAGGCAATTCCATTTAAAGAGACGCGCGGTTATGTACAAAACATCTTGATGTTTGAAACATACTATCGTGATCTTTTGGGTATCGATGGCGCGTTCTTGAATCAACATGAGATCAATACCAAGTATTGAGTGAGGTAACTTGATGTCGCACGAACCCGAGTACAAAGACTGGCAACAGATTATTGAGCTAATTCGAACAAGTATGGGCACCCAGCAAGATGACATGCTGTTAACTATGCTGATGTCACGTGATGAGAGAGAGTCATTAATATCACGCGTTAATATAATTAACGAACTTCTTAAAGGAGAATTATCTCAACGTCAGATCAGTCAGATGCTTGGTGTGGGCATTGCCACCATTACTCGTGGCTCTAACGAACTAAAGTCGAAATCTGATGAAGAAAAAGACAAGTTGAAAGTCTTGTTAGAACAAGTTGCAGTATCTAAGTAGACAGTATATCCAATTTGCTTTTAGGCCTTGGTGTTACAAGTGACTAAGATAACGTATTACAAAGGGCGGAAATATCCGCCCTTTTGCGTATCTAGAGAATAGGCTGAGTGTTATAAATTTGAAGGAAAGTGCTCAGGGTTTGTGAATGGAATTAAAGCCAGAATCAAGGCTTGGTGATAGACCGAGCTTCGAGTTAGCTGGTTTTGGGTTAGCAGGCTAATAGCGCCACCTTTCTGTTTGATATTATCAGTACCAAACACTTCGTCCATTACATCTCCCAATTCATTCGCATCCTTGAGTTTTTCCAAGACTTTTGGCGGCAACATTAAGCTTGCAGAACGAGATTCACCGCGGTGAGTCTCTGATTCAACCACCATCCAAGCAAACGTCACGTTTGCTTCAATTCCCGCTTCGAGACCGACATAGTAATCCGCGTTTGGCATCTCTACTTTTGCGTTTTTAACGCGGTTTAGCGCACCACGATGAGTTTCTTCATTCGTCATGGGCTGATCTGCAACCTCACTCGGTACACTGATGCCAACGAAGTTGAATTCTTGATGCGGAAATGCATTACGAAATGCACTTTGAACTGCATTAATTTTGGCTGGGTTTAGCGATGCGATTACGACTTTTTGGGTTGCCATGATCTTTTTACTCACTGGTGTCTATTAACTCAATTTTACTTGCGTAGGCTTTACGTTCTCACTCGGGTAACAGCCTAATACTTTCAAGTGCTTAGTGATTTTTGTTAGCTCTTCAAGTGCCTGTTGCATTTCTGTCGAAGCAAGATGTGATGTCAAGTCTACGTAGAACATCTCTTCCCACGGGTTCCCCATAATTGGGCGTGATTCCAGCTTGGTCATATTGATGCCGTAACGTTGCAGCACTAATAGTGTTTCAACCAATGAGCCTGCCTCTTGGGAGGTCGACATGATCAATGTGGTTTTTGCTGGAATCTGAGTAGAAACTTCAACCGGTTTACGAGCAACCACGATAAAGCGAGTATGGTTTTCGGTTTGGTTTGCGATGTTGCCTTGAATTGCTTGCAAGCCATATAGCTTACCGCTTGATGCATTACCAATTGCAGCCACATCATCACGATCCATCTCTTGGACTTTCTGCATTGCATCTGCTGTGCTCGCGCAGGATTCCAGCTTTACCCCTTTCATACGGCTTAAAAACTCACTGCACTGTTGGTGTGGCTGAGGGTGAGAATACAGCGTTTTAATATCTTCCAGACGAATGTCTTTTTTCGCAACCAAGCAGTGTTCGATTGGTTGAGTTAGCTCTCCAACGATGTAAAGCGTCGTGTGTTGTAGTAAGTCATACACTTCATTAATAGAGCCTGAGCTGGTGTTTTCGATTGGCAGAACGCCATAATCAGCATGGCCAGATTCAACCGTTTGAGTCACTTCTTTAAAGTGCTCGCAGTTGAGCTCGATAAGCTCCGTATTTTTACGACTGAAGTATTCGCGACTTGCCAAGTGCGAATAAGAGCCTTTGGCTCCTAAAAAAGCGACGCGAGCAAGTGGCTTACGGCTTTGCTGTGGGTTAACGAGATTTTGCAGATAACTTTGTTGAAGCAGAACTGAGTCTTCAATGATGGTATGGAAAAGTTTGGTGATGTACTGCGCGTCAAGTTCGTATTTATCTTGGCCATTAGAAATCAGCTTGACCAATAATTGCTGTTCACGGACGGCGTCGCGAACAGGCTTTGAGGTTTGTACTTTGCTTTTGGCTACTTCAATGCTGAGTTTACGGCGCTCAGACAATAAGCTGAGAAGTTGGTCATCCAACTCATTCAAGCGTAAACGAATTTCTTCGAGGGAAATAGGTTGGTCAGTCATCAATTCTTTCCTTATAAAAAAGCCTCCCGATTTGGGAGGCTTTCTGTTTGTTTTTGACTTTTCTTTCACAAACGAGTTCGCCCCTCCAACTATGGGAGGAAAAAGAAGTCAAAAATAAACAGTGAGGTTAAATGCATAAATAGTGCTTAATTTATGAGTGTTTAAACACAATAAGCAAGGCTGGGGAGAGCGTCAAGCAAAAAAATAGCGCCTTTCGGCGCTATTTCCTCAATCTGTTCAGTTTACTCTTCTTCTTCCACTAGCTCAGGCTTACTTGCACGTCGAGCTTCAGGTTTGTGGGTCAGCTTGTTCAATTGTCGTTCTAGTTTTTGCTCCACTTCGTTGATAGCTGCGTAAAGATCTTCGTGAGTTGCTGAGGCAATGAGCTGGCCTTTAGGAACTTTGATAACCGCTTCGAATTTCTTCTGTTTGTTTGGTTCCTCACTGAAAGTTGCTTGGCAACCAATTAGGTCTACTTGCCATTTCTCCAGTTTTTTAAATTTGCTCTCAATATGAGCTCGGATTGCAGAGGTGATTTCGATGTTTTTGCCAGTGATATTCATTGTCATAAGTGTTTTTCCTCTGTTGCATCCCTCATGGGTTGAGTTCAGATTACCGCTTTAAGCATAAAAAAATGTGATTCAGATCATTATTTTGCTCGGGTTTTTTATGATGAAAAATGAATGTGATCTCACTCAAGAACTTCTGAGATTTATCGTGAAATTGCTTGTTATCGGTTAGTAAATCCGTAGATTGGGTAGAGTACTCAGCTGAAAACGGCCTCGTTTTTAGGGAAGTTTTACGGCCTAATATTTGAGGTGGTTAAAATTTAACTACACGTAAGGTGTGATGACGATCACTGAGTCTTTCCAATGAATCCATTTAAAAAGCCGCTTACTGTACAAGCGGCTTTTTACTGTCTGGCATTTGGCTGACTTTTCGTAGCGGTATCATGAAAATGGGGTCTTTTGGGGCTAGTGAAACCCTTTCTAGACTTTTGACTTGGTCCAAGCTTTCTAGTTGTTTGTATATTATGTAGTAGCGATTAATGCTTGTGACGTACCCAACCGTTGAGCTTAAACTTTTCCGCATAACGACTTCCACGTTATTAAACCAAACATTAGGATCGTAACCTTGTTGGGCTGCACGCTTACGAATACGCTCTACATTGCCGGGGCCCGCATTGTAAGCCGCCAATGTAAAGTAGAGTTTATTTTGTGCAGTAATATCAGGATCACTGAAGTACTGCTTACGCAAAAAAGCTAAGTATTTCACTCCAGCATGAATGTTGTTTTCTAATTGTCGAACATTTTTGATATTGATATTCGGATCTTGAGCGGTGCTGGGTAGGACTTGCATTATGCCAACGGCACCTCGGCTTCCAACTAGGTCGTTATTAAATCCTGATTCCTTGTAAGCGATTGCAGCGATCAGTAAATAGTCGATATCGTATTTCTCACCATAGCGTGAAAATAGCGCTGCGAGTTTTTCTAGTTGAGCAATTTTCTTAGGGTTAAGAGCTCTGTTCAACCATCCCGTGTTATCGATGTATTTACTGTAAATAACGTTACCGAGTAGTGTCCCAGAGCGAGACTTCTGGATGAACTTATTCACGACGGCTTTTAATTTGGGACTATTTTCTCGCATTGCCCAAGCAATTTTGCCATTTTTGCGGATAGGGATTTTTTTGTGAACCCGAATATCATCCATCACTTTCAGCCAAAGCTTGGCTTTATGGCTATCGAGAACAATGGCTTTGACGTAACCATTGTTGAGCATTCCGACCAGCTCATAATCTTGAAGTGTTTCTTCAATAAAGTGCACGATAACAGGCGGTAAGCCTTTTTTGTTTAGTTTCTTATTTAGTGTCTGAATGCTTTCAAAGTAGCTAGAGCTGGCGCGCACCCAAATCTCTTTGCCGCTCAGTTGTTCGATTTTCGTCATCGTTGGTGTACTTTTGTTTGTCACTACCCACTCTTGAATGTCAGTGAGAATGGGTGAACTGAACTCCACTTTCTGTTTGCGCGTGTCGGTAATAGTCAGGTTGGCGACAACTAAGTCACCTGAACCGTTTTCTAAGGCTGGCAGTAGCTGGTCGCGGGCAACAGGAATAATTTGTACGTTAAGCTTTGGTTTGAGTTTACGAAGGTCTTTTTCGAAATGCGCCAGCAATTCCGCGCCTATGCCTTTTGGTGTGCCGCCCTCAATGTAGTAAAAGCCTAAATCAGCAGAAACTAAGACGCGCAGTACATTCTTCTCCTTGATGACATCGAGGTCTCCGGTATAAGGAGGCTGTTTGAGCGGCGAGATTTGCAGTGCGCAAACGGAAGCAGACAATAGGAGCAGCATAACTGCGCAAAGCTTAGATATCGTCACGTTCACATCCTTTTTATAAAGGGGGGAGGAGAACTTTAAGCATATGTGGAGCTAGGAAGATCATCAAGAAAGGGCTGAATACACTATTGAGAGTAATAAAAAACCGCCACGGTAAAAACGGTGGCGGTTCAGTTTAAAGCAAGTTCAATTACTTCACAGGGTTGAGCTCGATAAGCTTTTCAGTTCTTGCTACGGCGTCTTCCAAACCAAGTTGCTTGTAGGCCTCTAACTGGATAGTCAGTGACTTACGTGCAGCTTCTGTGTCTGGATACGCTTTTTGTAGCTCTTGGCTGCGATTAATAGCAGCGACCCAAGCTTCACGGCGAAGGTAGAAGTCAGCAGTCGCTAAATCATAGTTCGCTAGACGGTTTTTCAGCGCGACCATACGTTTTTGTGAATCTTCTGCATATGGGCTATTCGGGTAGCGTTGAAGTAGTTTTTTGAAGTCATCAAACGCTTTTTTTACCGGTTCAGGATCGCGATCGCTTCGATCTACGCTGAATAAATCATGCATAAAGTTACGATCTTGCGCCATGTGGCTTAGACCTCGCATGTACAGCACCCAGTCCATCTTTTCATGGGTTGGGTTTAAACGCATAAAGCGAGAAATGGTTGCCAAGCCCAAAGCAAGGTCGTCGTTTTTGTAGTACGCATAGATTAGGTCAAGCTGCACCTGTTCTGAGTAGGCACCGAATGGGTAACGTGAGTCTAATGCTTCCAGTTTCTCAATTGCAGAAAGCCAATTACCACTTTGAAGAGAAATCTGTGCGTCTGCATACAGTTCCGAAGGCGGCACATCAGGAACGATTTCTTCTTTGCTTGCACATCCAAACAGAAGGGATACCGCTAAAAGGCCTGTTAAAGTCTGACGTTTCATATCAGGAGTCTGTTCCTTGAATCTAAATATTTCTTAAGCTGCCGTTACTTTTTTTCCAGTAACAGATACAATGACGTAATAGTCTATTTTTTCACAGTCGTGAGCATTAGTCTCACAGTTTTTAAAAAAGTTCGATATGGCTCAGCAGATTGTATTAACAAATACCGTAAAAGATAGCCAGTTAGGTCAACGTTTAGACCAAGCTATCGCCGAATTATTCGCGGACTTCTCTCGCTCGCGCCTAAAAGAGTGGCTGCTTGATGGGAAAGTTCAAGTTGATGGTGAAGTTGTCACTAAACCTCGTACCAAAGTAATGGGTGGCGAGGAAATTACATTGCAAGCCGAGTTAGAAGATGAAGAACGTTGGGAAGCGCAAGATATCCCGCTAGATATCGTCTATGAAGATGAAGATATTATCGTTATCAACAAACCTCGTGACTTTGTGGTTCATCCGGGCGCTGGTACGCCTGATGGCACTGTACTTAATGCGTTGTTGCATCATTACCCTGATATTGCAGAAGTACCTCGTGCAGGTATCGTGCACCGTTTGGATAAAGACACCACGGGTTTGATGGTGGTGGCGAAAACCGTTCCTGCACAAACTCGTCTGGTTCGCGCACTGCAAAAACGTAATATTACTCGTGAGTACGAAGCGATCGCTATTGGTCGTATGACTGCGGGCGGTAAAGTGGATCAACCGATTGGTCGTCACTCTACTAAGCGCACGCTTATGGCGGTAGCACCAATGGGCAAACCAGCAGTAACGCACTACCGTGTTGCTGAACGCTTCCGCGAACACACGCGTATTCGCTTGCGTCTAGAAACGGGTCGTACGCACCAGATTCGTGTGCACATGTCTTACCTTCAGCATCCGTTGCTCGGTGATATTGCATATGGTGGACGTGCTCGCATCCCGACAGGTGCGTCTGAAGAGCTAACGGCAATGATCCGGGGCTTCGATCGCCAAGCATTGCACGCAGTAATGCTGCGCTTTGAGCACCCAATTACGGGCGAAGTTCTTGAGTTTCATGCTCCAGTGCCTGATGACATGGTTGTGATGACTGAAGCGCTTCGTCAAGATACAGAAGAGCACGGCTTACCGGAAGAATTCTAATATGAAGACGATCATTCCGAATTGGCCAGCGCCTAAAAATGTCAAAGCTTTCGCCTCAACACGCATAGGCGGATTTTCGACAGGCCCTTACCAAGGGCTAAATTTAGGTACTCACGTTGGGGATGATTTGTCTTTAGTAGAGAAGAACCGAGCTTGGTTGGCGCAACAGGCAAGCATGCCAAATGCGCCAATCTGGTTAAACCAAACGCATTCAACCGTTGTGGCTCAAGCAAATGAACCAACAACACAGGTGCTTGATGCGGATGGTGTATTTACTTCTTCAAGCCATGTTGTATGTTCAGCGATGACCGCCGACTGTTTACCTGTATTATTGACTAATACACAAGGTACGCAAGTAGCCGCTGTTCACGCAGGTTGGCGCGGCTTAGCAAATGGCATTGTCGAAAATGCGTTAGCGTTGTTTTCTGGTGAAGTGATAGCGTGGCTTGGCCCCGCCATTGGCCCTCAAGCCTTCGAAGTGGGTGAAGATGTTCTGCAAGCTTTTGTTGATTTTGATTCACAGGCGAATCAAGCATTTGCTCCACGCGATATCGACGGTAAATGGTTTGCTGACATGTCGGTGCTGGCAACGCAACGTTTAAACCGAGCTGGTGTGACACAAGTGTTTGATTCTGGACTTTGTACTTACCAAGATAAAGCCTCTTTTTACTCTTATCGCCGTGATGGTAAGACTGGTCGACAAGCAACCTTTATTTGGATCGAAGACTAGCTATAAGCACCAAAGTGCTAAGATGCATACTACTATTTTTGCAAAGCTATCTTTATTCATTCACTCCCTTGAAATTCCCCTCCTGAGTATCCATCTTTCTAACTGTCAAAAGAATTTCCTTTAGTTGAGGTTAGGAAGGTAGATATGCGTCTTGATCGATTCACAAGTAAGTTTCAAATCGCTATCTCTGATGCTCAATCACTAGCGTTAGGGCGCGATCATCAATATATCGAGCCAGTTCACCTCATGGTGGCTTTGCTTGATCAAAATGGCAGTCCAATTCGTCCATTGCTTACTATGCTGGATGTGGACGTAACGCATTTACGCTCTAAATTGAGTGAAATGTTAGATCGATTACCAAAAGTCAGTGGCATCGGTGGGGATGTTCAGCTCTCTAGCTCGATGGGCACATTGTTTAACCTGTGTGACAAAGTGGCGCAAAAGCGTCAAGACTCCTATATCTCGTCTGAAGTCTTCCTGCTTGCCGCTTTAGAAGATCGCGGACCATTGGGGCAATTGCTCAAAGAGATCGGCTTAACAGAGCAAAAAGTCAGCCAGGCAATCGAAAAGATCAGAGGTGGTCAAAAGGTCAATGATCCGAATGCAGAAGAGCTTCGTCAAGCATTGGAAAAGTTCACCATAGACCTTACCGAACGTGCAGAGCAAGGTAAATTGGATCCGGTTATCGGCCGTGATGATGAAATCCGTCGTACTATCCAGGTATTGCAGCGTCGTACTAAAAACAACCCTGTGATTATCGGTGAACCAGGCGTAGGTAAGACAGCAATTGTTGAAGGCTTAGCGCAGCGCATAGTTAACAATGAAGTACCTGAAGGTCTGCGTGGTCGCCGTGTGCTATCACTGGATATGGGCGCACTGGTTGCTGGCGCGAAATACCGTGGGGAATTTGAAGAGCGTTTAAAATCAGTATTGAATGAACTTGCTAAAGAAGAAGGCAACGTCATCCTCTTCATTGATGAACTACACACTATGGTCGGTGCTGGTAAAGGTGAAGGCTCAATGGATGCGGGCAACATGCTAAAACCGGCATTAGCTCGTGGTGAGCTGCACTGTGTTGGCGCAACAACATTGGATGAATATCGTCAGTACATCGAAAAAGATGCAGCATTAGAACGTCGTTTCCAAAAAGTGCTGGTGGATGAGCCGACCGTTGAGGATACCGTGGCGATTTTACGTGGCTTGAAGGAGCGTTATGAGCTTCATCATCACGTCGAAATTACCGACCCAGCGATTGTTGCTGCGGCGAGTTTGTCACATCGCTATGTCTCCGACCGTCAGTTGCCGGATAAAGCGATTGACTTGATTGACGAAGCGGCTTCAAGCATTCGTTTACAAATTGACTCTAAGCCAGAGTCCTTGGATAAGCTTGAGCGTAAAATCATCCAACTCAAAATTGAGCAACAAGCACTAAGTAACGAGCACGATGAAGCGAGTGAAAAGCGTTTGAAAGCGCTTAATGAAGAACTCAATGAAAAAGAACGTGAGTACGCTGAACTAGAAGAGGTTTGGAATACAGAAAAAGCAGCTCTTTCTGGCACTCAACATATTAAGTCTGAGCTTGAACAAGCTCGTATGGACATGGAGTTTGCTCGCCGTGCTGGCGATCTAAACCGTATGTCGGAGCTTCAATATGGTCGTATTCCTGAACTTGAGAAGCAGTTAGATCTTGCAACCCAAGCTGAAATGCAGGAAATGACGCTATTGCGTAATAAAGTAACCGACAACGAGATTGCAGAAGTACTTTCTAAGCAAACCGGCATTCCGGTATCCAAGATGCTAGAAGCGGAAAAAGAGAAACTACTTCGTATGGAAGACGTGCTGCATAATCGTGTGGTAGGGCAAAGCGAAGCGGTCTCTGTTGTATCGAATGCCATTCGTCGTAGTCGAGCTGGGCTTTCTGATCCAAACCGACCAATTGGCTCCTTCTTATTCTTAGGTCCAACTGGTGTGGGTAAAACAGAGCTTTGTAAGACACTTGCGAGCTTTATGTTCGACAGTGAAGATGCGATGGTCCGTATCGATATGTCTGAGTTCATGGAGAAACACTCAGTGGCAAGGTTGGTTGGTGCTCCTCCAGGCTATGTCGGATATGAAGAGGGTGGTTACTTAACTGAAGCGGTTCGTCGCAAGCCGTATTCGGTAATTTTGTTAGACGAAGTAGAGAAAGCGCATCCGGATGTATTTAACATTCTGCTGCAAGTTCTCGATGATGGGCGTTTAACGGATGGTCAAGGTCGTACTGTTGACTTCCGTAATACGGTTGTGATCATGACATCTAACTTGGGTTCATCTCGTATCCAAGAGAATTTCGCAACATTAGACTATCAAGGTATCAAGAGTGAAGTGATGGATGTGGTTAGCAAACACTTCCGCCCAGAGTTCTTGAACCGTGTTGACGAAATCGTGGTGTTCCATCCACTTGGTCAAGAGCACATTAAGTCCATTGCTTCTATTCAATTGGAACGTTTGGCGAAACGACTAGAGGAGAAAGGCTATCAACTAGAAGTTTCCGACAAAGCGCTCGACTTGATCGCTCAAGTTGGTTTCGATCCTGTGTATGGTGCGCGTCCTTTAAAACGTGCAATTCAGCAGAATGTCGAGAACCCGTTAGCCAAATCAATTCTTTCTGGTGAAATCGTTCCAGACAAGACAGTGCAGCTAATTGTTACTAATGACCAAATTTGTGCTCATCAATAATTGTATGGATACAGTAAAATTGAGATAAAAATCACACTAAAGGGGCCGTTTGGCCCCTTTTCTATAGTTTTTTAGAGTCTTTTGTCTGTTTTCTATACGAATAAACTAAAAAGGTGAGTTTTTTTAAAAAATGCACTTGTGTTCTTTAATGAACTCCCTATAATGCGCCTCCGTTGTCACGGGAAAGCAAGTGAAGCGGAACCTAAACAACTACGGTTAGTGAGTTAAAATTAACTCGCAGATAAATAACTTAAAAAAGTGTTTGACACGATAAGTTATCTAGCTAAAATAGCCGTCCACTTTGAAGAGAACTTCGAAGTGTGCTCTTTAAAAATATAGACCTATCAATCTGTGTGGGCACTCGTTGATGATAATCCAATTAGATATTTCTTTCTTAACGGAAAGCGGTATCAAATTAGGTTTCAATGAAACGAAGTGACCATTGAATCGAAAGATTCAGCACAGTCAATTCAAACATTACTTTATGTAATGTTCAGTATTCATTGAGCCGAACAAAATCTTAAATTGAAGAGTTTGATCATGGCTCAGATTGAACGCTGGCGGCAGGCCTAACACATGCAAGTCGAGCGGAAACGA
>NZ_JAWPOJ010000090.1:0-1994 GCF_033344235.1 Vibrio sp. Vb1554
CTGAAACTCAGTATATTGTATAAAAGTCGCTCAACTTTAGGAGGTTTGGTTTCTCGTCTGAATTACGCAACAAAGCCGAGCAGAAGCGAAAGAGCGGCTCGAGCATCACCGACATCCTCTTGCATTTAATCAATGTATTATGGTCGAAAGCCACACTGACCATTTAAAGCTCGTGAATCGACTCGCGAGCACAGCAGAAGCTGCTATCGTAGTTGCGGCCTCAGGAATGTGTGAAGGTGGACGAGTCGTCAATTATTTGGAAGCTTTACTGCCTGATGAAAGAAATGATGTGCTATTTGCCGGCTATCAAGCGGAAGGGACTTTAGGTCGGCGTATCCAAGATGAAGCAAAAAGTGTATTGATTGAAGGTAAACGCGTAAAAATGAAAGCTCAAATTCATACGATGTCAGGCTACTCTGCACATACCGATATGAACGACTTAATACAATTTGTAACTGCCATTCCCACTCCTCCTAAGGAGGTTCACCTTATACATGGTGAGGAAGATTCGAAAAAAGCACTTTATCAACAACTAATCAACCTCGGATATAACTGCGTATTATAGTGAATTAGATAATTATTTAATTTCGAGACAACATAATATATCGCAAACATAGTTTGTCGAATTCATTGATATAGTTACGTCAAGATTCAAAAACAAGCCATAAGTAAGGACTCAGGTTCAAGAAAATTCTCAAAGTTACAAGCATGTTCTGGATTAAGGGATATAATTTCTATACGAATTAAATTATAATCGCCGACTTGTAAGCAATTGGCTAGCCGAAAACAACTTATTCCATTCCTATGACAGACAGTATGAGCGACACGCTTCAAGAACGAGAAGCAACTGAATTAGCTAAGAATAATTCTATCAGCATAACATCAACATTGGACGAGTTATCAGCAAGCGAAACCGATGCTTGTATTTATATCTACTGTCCAAAAGAAGACGAAACAAAGATTGCTCAGGTACTTAAGAGACATCCTGAGATTAACGCTCAAGTTAATAACTATGCCCTTAGGGATTTCAAGAGTAAAACGCTTTGCCACTTCAAAAGCTCACACCTAAACCCTGAGCAGCAAGCGTTTCTTGTAGCTGCAACAGAACTAGGGGCTTGGGTTGAGCCTTTAGTGAGCTACTTTGATCGTTCACTTGGCTACACTGAAACTGAGCTCTTGCATAGCGGCTACTTCTTACACCAAAAAGCTTTTTCTATCCTCTCTAATCGTAAGAACAGCTGGCAAAAGCGCTTCATCGATCTATTGTTTGTATTCATGCTTGCATGGGTTGCTATTCCTGTAGGGCTTATTACAGCTCTGCTCATTAAGCTTGAGTCACCAGGCCCGGTATTCTTTAAGCAGCGTCGTACTGGCCAATATAATGAAGAGTTTGAAGTGATTAAGTTTCGCTCGATGCGAAACGATGCGGAAAAGAATGGTGCCCAATGGGCAACTAAAAATGACGCGCGCGTAACGAAAGTCGGCTGTTTTATTCGTAAGACTCGCATAGATGAGCTCCCTCAGTTAATCAATGTACTAAAGGGAGAGATGTCGATGGTTGGCCCACGCCCAGAACGCGAGGTGTTCATCTCTGAATTGGAAAAAGCCATTCCTTACTATCGATTTCGTCACGCCGTTAAACCTGGGGTAACTGGCCTAGCCCAAGTAAAGTACCCTTACGGCGCATCGGTAGAAGATGCTATTTGGAAGCATAAGTACGATATTTACTACATCAAACATCAAAACTGGAAAATGGAAGTGAAGATTCTGTTTCTTACGATAAAAACAGTTTTATTTGGCATGGGGCGTTAAGCTACTTATTAGTAACCGTTCACCAGCAACGCATTGACACAAAAAACGTGACCATTCGCACTGGATCCCACTTTGCCTATTGAATGATCATTCCTAGCGTTCATGCCAGGGAAAATTCATGAACATTCCCGTCCTACAAGGGCTGTCAAAACCTTATAAAGGTACTCCGGTTCCATCGCACA
>NZ_JAWPOJ010000091.1:0-1974 GCF_033344235.1 Vibrio sp. Vb1554
TGTCGTCTGCTTGCCAAGGCTCAAACACCCAAGTTGCTAACTATCTGTTTGAAATTCAGCAAGAGCTGCAACATCAAAAAGACATCAGCACTCTGATCCCGCGCTTGGCGGTACTTGAAAGAATGCTCAAACAGCAGTCGAAAACGATGGATAAACAGAACGGCTACCTCGATGAACAAATCAAACACAGCGGTGAGACACTCCAACGTGTTACGGGTTTGCCAGCGCAGTTAAAACGCGAACTGCGCAACTTAATGAGCTTCTCGGAAGTACACGCAGGGAAGAAAGTCGATCAAGCTACCCGTCTACTGAGCATCTACGAACGCGCGATTAAAATCATCACTTCGAACTCACGTTTACAACTCAGCGAATTCGAAAACAACCCAGACAAATCTCAACTAGAATGCCTCGCTGTCGATCTGCAACATACGATCACAGAACTTGATTTTGAAGGCGAATGTGGCGAGAGACTGCTTGATATTCGTGCAAAACTGTTGCTTGGCGTGAATGCAGAATCCTTAATCGAGCTGACGTTAAGCACTCTGAAGTTAGTCGTCGAAGCGACTAAGTTTGAGCGCAAAGCGTCAAGCCAATTTCTCGATCAGTTAAACTCAGCGCTGGCGAGTAACCTCAAAACCGTCCATCAAAACGTCGATCAACACCATACTTATTTTGAGCATCGCCAAGAGCTGAATACGGAAATGAATGGTTTGGTTGAGCTCAGCCAACAATCTCTCGACCAAGCACAGGATTTAGCAGAACTCAAACAAGAAGTCGCTCCATTGCTGGCAAAAATGGCCTCGTTAACCGAGCGCCTCAAGATGACGGAAGAGAGAGAACAGGCCCTGCAAGAGCGTTTAAGCTACAGCAAAAATCAGCTTGAAGCGGTATTTGAAACCACACAAGATTACCGTCGCCGCTTAGACGACTAGACACAGCGAATGTTGCTTGATCCACTCACGAAGGTTTACAACCGAACAGCATTTAACGATCGTCTTGAGCTCGAATACCGTCGTTGGATTCGCTCTCAACAAAATCTACGAGTGGTACTGTTTGATGTCGATAACTTCAAAGCCGTAAACGACAGCTATGGTTATACCGCTGGTGATAAAGCGCTGAAGATCATCGCTCGTGCTATCAATAAGCGCGTGTCTGATACCGAAACCGTCGCTCGCTTTGGCGGTGAAGAGTTTATTCTGCTGATCCCAGAACAAAGTGAAGAATACACATTAGAACTGATGAAAAATATTCAGCGCGATATCTGTCAGCTGCCGTTTAAGTTCCGCGAGCAAAACATCATCATTACTCTGACAGCCGTCTCTACTTCATTTAAGGAATCAGACGCACCAGAATATGTGCTCGATCGCCTTGGGCAAATGCTCACTGACGCTAAAAAACGGGGCACAAACCAGCTAAACTGGAACTAAAAACCGTTCAAAAAACAAGCAAACAAACACTTTCACCCCCTCTCAAACGCTCATAACCTCCCATTTTCAACGAGTTATCACA
Organism: Vibrio sp. Vb1554; assembly: GCF_033344235.1. Classification (NCBI taxonomy): domain Bacteria; kingdom Pseudomonadati; phylum Pseudomonadota; class Gammaproteobacteria; order Vibrionales; family Vibrionaceae; genus Vibrio; species Vibrio sp. Vb1554. The sequence goes on from NZ_JAWPOJ010000091.1 coordinate 1,510, forward strand.
TTTATCCCCTTTCAGTCTGCTAAGCTGTTAAAACCCAAGTCACTTCAAGATGATGTATTCATTCATGACGAATATGGCATCTTGAGGTTGCTTGGGACTCGATAACCATAAAACCAAACCCTCCAGCCATCTGAGTAAAACGACACGTACAACTAAGTAAGATGCGTTGGAACTATCCCTCAAAATAATGCAACACAAGGAGGCGTTATGATTACCCATATAAGCCCCGCTGGTAGCATGGACTTGCTATCCCAACTGGAAGTTGAACGCTTAAAGAAAACCGCTTCGAGTGATCTTTACCAGCTTTATCGTAACTGTACGTTAGCGGTATTGAACTCTGGTAGCCACACAGATAACTCCAAAGAGCTTCTCGACAAACACCAATCGTTTGATGGGAATGTAGTGCGCCGCGAGCGTGGCATTAAGCTAGAGCTGACCGACCCACCAGAGCATGCGTTTGTCGAT
>NZ_JAWPOJ010000092.1:0-1972 GCF_033344235.1 Vibrio sp. Vb1554
TGTTACCTAGTTTGTTGCAGTCAATCATCGTTTCACTAAGCCAAGAGTATGGCGCAAGAGCGGCTGCTTAAAAATAGAAAGGTTATCCATCGCTGCTAAGGCCGTATTTCGCCCAATTCGCATCGCGAGTAAATCGTTTGAAAAAACATGGACTAACGAGCTTGTTAGCCAAATGGTTTCGTTGCGGTCTGCTTCTCGGCGTTGACTAAAGCGGATCAGGCCTTGGTAACGCCCAACATCTTCACCTTGCTTGACCAATTCCTCAGCGAGAGTGACCACGTCTCGGATCCCCAAGTTGAAGCCCTGCCCAGCAATCGGATGCAGCGTTTGTGCTGCGTTACCGACTATCGCAAAACGGTGTGAAATATTTTGCTTACGGTGACGAAGCAACAACGGATAGCTCGCTCGCAGCCCCACTTTTTGCATCGCACCTAATCGCCAACCAAAATCTTGCTGAAGCCGTTCAAGAAATTCGCTTTCAGACAATTCCATTACAATTTGAGCTTCATCAGGGCGTAAGCACCACACGAGCGACATTCGATTATCACTCATTGGCAGCAGGGCAACTGGGCCGTTTTCAGTAAAACGCTCAAATGCGCGACCTTGATGCGGCTCTTGAGTCACAATATTGGCAATTACGGCAACTTGGTCGAAATCATGCTCAGAAAGCTCCAAACCAATTTGCTGACAACATTGCGAAACCGCACCATCGGCGGCAACAAGTAATTTCGCATTAAGCAACTCACCACTAGCAAGCTCAATCGTCACATTTTCTTGAGTTCGGGTAATGTGCTTCGCGGAGTCTGGGCAGTACAAATCGATAGCGGTACTGTGAGTCAGCAATTCTTGGTAAACACGACCAACATCGGCTAACTCTACAACATAACCTAACGCTTCAACGCCAACGTCGTGCTTAGTGATGTCCGTCATTCCCGCATGAGAACGATCGGACACATGGATGTGTTCAATCGGGGTCGAAAAAGGTTCAATCGCAGACCATAACGCTAAGTGACGCAGCAGGTTAACCGTACCATAAGACAAAGCAATCGAGCGCGAATCAAAGCCCGGATGCTGATCAGATTGCGCTTTAAACGGTTCAACAACGGCAACACGCAAAGCCCCTTGAGACAAATGCTCAATCGCTAAAGCTAGTGTAGCCCCAGCCATGGCACCACCAGCAATGACTACGTCATATTGCTTCATGTTAACCTCTGGTCTATCTAGATTAATGAATCGTCGGTTTGCTTTCGCTGCTTTCTGGGCGAGCTCCGAACTCTGCATGAATGGTAAGTACGCAAGCTTTCACGTGTTCAATGACTTGTTCCAGCAATTGTGCTTGTTCACCAAAGTCATCATCTTCATCAATGCCTAACTTGGCAATTTCTTCTAGGTCAGCCAACGCTTCTTTTGCATCATCCGATGCATTGTTCAGCGCAATGCCTGCTAAACCAAGACCAGAGATAAAGTGATTCACAAAATCAGACAAGCTATCTGCCAACGCGAATAAACCCTCTTCGCCCGACTCATCCGGCAGAAGTAGTGACAGCTCCATGGATGAACCCGTTAGCTCGTTCGCCGTCACTTTGAAGACCGTCTGTGCAAAAGCTAACGCCGTCGTTGGCCAGCCCATGCCATCATTGGTGTAATCGAATAGAATTGGTTGCCAGGTTTGATCGTTAATCGCCAATCCACCACTTAGCATGCCGACAAGCAAACCGTGCAGCTCCGCAGGTGTCACAGCTAAACTTGCAGATTGTAGCTCTGCAGCAATAGATTGATATTCTGGAAGGGTGATTTCACTCATAACTTGGCTCATTCTTGCGTAATAATGTATCGACATATCCTACCATCAAGGTTAGTGGTCTGAAACGGCTATCAAATTCAATTTTGAACACCATTTGTTCAATTTGCCCAATTCCTGTGTGATCTCGTCATCATTTCTCTTTCTGTGATGGGAAATGCTTGAATCTTA
>NZ_JAWPOJ010000093.1:0-375 GCF_033344235.1 Vibrio sp. Vb1554
GTGTAGACGGTGAAGTGGTTGGAGAAATCGATACAGGTCTTCTTGTCCTACTTGGTGTTGAGAAGGACGACGATGAAGCCAAAGCAAAACGTTTGATGGAACGTGTGACCACCTACCGAGTCTTTGAAGACGACGAAGGAAAAATGAACCTCAACGTCAAACAAGTGAACGGTAAGGTTTTGGTGGTGTCTCAATTTACATTACCGGCAGATACCAAGAAAGGCACACGTGCAGGCTTTTCTCGTGGTGCGCATCCAGCCGACGCTGAACGTCTGTATGACTACTTTTCTGACTTGTGTGAGCAGGAATTGCCAACCGAGCGTGGTCGCTTCGCGGCCGATATGAAAGTGTCATTAATTAATGACGGCCCAGTGA
>NZ_JAWPOJ010000093.1:385-1961 GCF_033344235.1 Vibrio sp. Vb1554
CAGTGACTTTTTGGCTACAGGTCTAATCTGGCGTGGATACACCCATGGTCTAAGCTATATACCCAAGTGGTTTGATTTTACTTGGGTATTTTCTCCCCAAGATTCTTACTGATTTGCACTTTCAAAGGATTGATATGTTCAAACTCATAACTCCAACAACCGAAAATCAGCTTAACAAGTACTATCAATTTCGTTGGCAAATGCTTCGAGAGCCATGGCGCATGCCAGTAGGCTCTGAACGTGATGAATATGACGTGGTGAGCCACCACCGCATGATTGTGGATAGCCGTGGTCGTCCAATGGCGATCGGACGTTTGTACATTACTCCGGATAACGATGGCCAAATCCGCTATATGGCGGTGAAAGGCAATCGTCGCAGCAAAGGCATGGGCTCACTGGTGTTGGTCGCGTTGGAATCGCTTGCGCGCCAAGAAGGTGCGAAACGTTTGGTATGTAATGCCCGTGAAGATGCGATTGCGTTTTATGAAAAAAATGGTTTTGAACGTCGTGGTGAGTTGACCGATGAACGCGGTCCGGTCCGTCACCAACAAATGGTGAAGCCGCTTGATCCGATGGCGAATGTGTTACGTCGCCCAGAATGGTGCACGGAATTGCAGCAGCGCTGGGAAGCGCAGATCCCAATTGCGGACAAAATGGGCATCAAAATCAACCAATACACTGGTTATCAGTTCGAATGCAGTGCCCAGCTCAATCCGAATTTGAACCCGCACAATACCATGTTTGCTGGTTCGGCATTTACGTTGGCAACGCTGACGGGATGGGGAATGACGTGGTTACTGCTCAAAGAGCGCGGTTTGCATGGCGATATTGTTCTGGCAGACAGCTCGATTCGTTATCGTCATCCGGTGGAGCAAAATCCGGTGGCGAGTACCTCGCTTGATGGTATCAGTGGTGATTTGGATCGCTTGGCGTCAGGGCGCAAGGCGCGCATTGTCATCCATGTGGTGATTTACAGCGGCGATACGCCTGCGGTTGATTTCGTTGGCACGTACATGCTGTTGCCCAACTATTCGCAGCTACTCAGTTGCTAGTTCTTCTTCGGCTACGACCTCGTTCGTAGCCGGCTCTAACTCTTCTGTTATCTCCTCAACCAGCTCTTCTTCCGGTTGCTCTAGATTCGCCTCTGCAATGCCATGAAAGCTCGATTCCTCCGGCTGAGCATCGTTCGTTGGTACGTTCGGCGTTAAGTGGTCTGGCTGTTGTGGTGAGTCGCAGTCATTACGTGATATTTCACCATCGAGCAGATCGCCTATGATTATGCCGCAGTGATCCTTGAGCTGGAATGTCAAACCGCTGAGTGGGTTGTTGGCCATGTCAAACTCGCCGCCAATCTGACCGGATATGACATTGCCGGAGATGGTTACAGGCTTGAGCGATACTGCGCCCCGCTGCGCGTGCACTCGAATAGGGGAAAACGTGATGCTCTTAAGCGACTTATCGGCTTGTGAACGTAGTGTCGTTTCTCGTAGGTTTGCTTCCACTTGCCCCGTTAAGCTGTACGCCAACATATTGTTGTCACCAGATAGACCTTGTAGGTCGAGGTTTAGGTCAGAAA
>NZ_JAWPOJ010000094.1:0-1954 GCF_033344235.1 Vibrio sp. Vb1554
TCCTGCACGTCCCAACCCACCACAGCCGATGAGCAACACATGAGATTGACCAAGACGAGCTTGGCCCGATTCTCCGATTTCAGGTAACGAAACTTGACGCTGATAACGAATGAATTCTTGATCAGTAAGCACGATAGTCCTCCATTACCAATGAGGTGCTCGTTGTGCTCATCAGTTGGTCGAAAAACTCAATCACTTGTTTCGGCGATTCGGACAAGGTAATCGCACGAACCACCGCTAAACTGGACACGCCACATTGCCAAACTTGCTCTGCGTTTGATTGGTCAATGCCACCAATGGCCACAGTTGGATAGCCAACACTTTCACCATATGGAATGCTATCGATCAGCTTTTGATACAAGGCTAAGCGAACCAAACCTTGCGGTTTGGATGGCATTTGTTTGGTGGTGGTCGGAAAGATATGCCCCAACGCAATGTAGCTTGGGTTAATTTGGACGATACGCAGCAGTTCATAATAACCATGGGTTGATAGACCTAAGCAAATACCTGCGGTGCTCAACTGGCTCAAATTGGAATCTTCGATATCCTCTTGACCAAGATGAACCCCGAACGCGCCATGCTTTATTGCTAGTTGCCAATAATCATTAATAGAAACTTGAGCGTCATACTGACGACCGAGTTCAATTGCGCGTGCAATCTGCTGTTCTAAGTCTGGCTGATAGGGGTCTTTGATACGTAGTTGAATGGTGTTGATACCCAATGGCAACAACCGCTCAATCCAACTGACGTCGTCCACGACCGGATAGAGACCCAAACTCTGTTTGCTCAGATGAGGAAAGTTGACCGACTGTCCGTGTGATGACCAACCTACTTTAATGCCTAAACGACAATCTTCTAGGACAGGGATAGGAAAGTCAGCAAACTGAAACGCCCACTCCAGCTTGACCATTGTTTCACGTGAAACATTCGCCATTGCGCGCGCCAAGGTCAAAGCATCTTCAATAGGGAAATCGAGAGCAAGCAGCGTTACTGTCCACGCTAAGTGTTGATCGGTTTGAAGAGTTGTAGTTCTAGAAGTAGAAGCAACTGACAGAGCTCTTATTTCATCATTGATTGGATGACGCCAGATATCCAACACGTCCGCGCTTGTCGTTTCAACAGAATCATCGTGCTTAGACTCTACGTCTTCAATACCAATAAAAATGGCCGAGGATGGTTGTTGGCGACATTCTGAGACCGATAGACCTGATTTGTAGTAAAGCACAAAATCGGCAGTCTCTACTTCCTCACATACGTCAATCAGATCGGTACCTACACGAAAGGTATTTTGCCCAAGAACAAGTTGAATAAATTGAGTTGGGCTTACGCCCAACTCAATCTCATCAATACTAAAACCCTGTTCTTTCGCCAACAATAAGCACTGCTGAACAGATCCTGTCAGCGGAATTAACGACGACGGAATAAGGATTTTAGCCATTACTCATCCGCCTCGGCGTGCACGGCTGGGTGATAAAGCTCGGAACCTGTCGCACGAAACTCTTCAGACTTCTTACGCATGCCTTCCAGCGGGTCATCTAACATCTTGATAGAAATCGCCTGATCCGCGGCAACTTGCTCTGTATCTTTGGCATACTCCCTGACTTCTTGAGAAATCTTCATTGAGCAGAATTTAGGGCCGCACATTGAGCAGAAGTGCGCTACTTTTCCAGACTCTTGCGGCAGCGTTTCATCATGAAATGCACGTGCGGTATCGGGGTCTAAAGCGAGGTTAAATTGGTCTTCCCAGCGGAATTCAAAACGTGCCTTTGATAAAGCATTGTCACGAACTTGTGCTCCCGGATGCCCTTTTGCTAAATCCGCAGCATGCGCAGCTAGCTTGTAGGTGATCATACCGGTTTTAACGTCTTCTTTATTTGGAAGCCCCAAGTGCTCCTTAGGGGTCACGTAGCACAACATAGCGCAGCCATACCAACCAATCATCGCCGCACCAATA
>NZ_JAWPOJ010000095.1:0-1941 GCF_033344235.1 Vibrio sp. Vb1554
GTGAATAGCCTTCTTTGAGTTTGATTTCAGCTTCAACCGCAAGATCTTGTAGGTACTTCAGCGCACCTGTCGCAATCTCTGCGGTGTACGCTAAGCGTAATTTTTGCTGATCGGCTTGGGCTTCGTAAGAGAGTGGCTCGAGTTGCGCACGTTGAAGAGACTTTAAAACATCACTTTGGGTTTTGTTGAAGTCATGACCATGTCTAAAGGACAATTGAATCAACAATACCTCATCCAAAGAAGTGATGATTTTCGCTCCACGCCCAGAAGCAAGTACACGCTCAATACGCGTTGAACCCGATTCAGGTTGATAACTGCACTTGAGGCTTAAGTCCATCGTGCTTTGCGCGACAGGTTGTAACGTACGGCTATGCAAGACCGGAGCTGCAAGGCGGGCCAGTTCACTCGCTTCGTCTAAGCGCAGTAAAGGCAACAGACATGCGTCCGACACCAAACGAGGATCCGCACTGTAAACACCAGCAACATCACTCCAAATGGTTACGGTTGTCACTTCCGCCAAAGCACCGATTACGGTTGCGGAATAATCCGAGCCATTCCGCCCCAACAGCACGGTTTCTCCTGCCTCATTTTGCGCCATAAATCCGGTGATGATGACGCGTTTGTGGCTGTGTTGCGCCAACGCCTCCTTAATCAGGGGATAAGAACGCGCACGGTCAACTTCCGGTTGAGTACCTGCTTCTGCACGTAAAAATGCACGTGCATCTTGTGCGACCGCAGGAACATTTTGTTGTGAAAGCAAGGCAGCCAATAAACGTGAAGACCACACTTCACCGTGACCCAACACTGCCGCTTTTTGCGCATCCGTCAGTGGCGCAGTCAGCTCGGCTAAGGTACTGAACTCATCGTGCAAAGAAGCGAGCAATTGCGTCTGCACCTCGCCTTCTAATAAAGATTCAATTAGCTCCGACTGGAATTGTCTTAAGCCTTGCAGTGCTTCATGCGCAATACGGCCATCTTTGTCTAAACCTTCCAGAAACTCGATCAAGCGATTAGTGGTCTTCCCCGCGGCGGATACCACCACCAGATCATTCTCGACAGAGTATTCTTTGAGAATATCGGCCACACGTAAGTAACATTCAGGGTTTGCTAAGCTGCTGCCACCAAATTTATGTAACTGACGTTGTACACTCATTTTTTAGTTCTCCTATTACTGAGCAGCTTTTACAAAGGCTTGAGCGAGATCGGCAATCAGGTCTTGTGCATCTTCTAAACCCACAGACAGACGAAGCAGCTGATGCGACACGCCCGCTTCCGCTAACGCCTCTTCCCCCATGGCTCGATGCGTCATAGATGCGGGGTGACAAATCAAACTCTCCACGCCACCAAGCGACTCTGCAAGAGAAAACAGTTCGAGCTCTTTAACAAACACTTTAAGTTGCTCAAATGAGCCTGCAAATTCAAAGCTCAACATAGACCCAAAACCCGACTGCTGCTTTTTCGCGATTTCGTGACCAGGATGATCTGGCAAGCTCGGATGGTAAATCTTCGCGACCAAAGCCTGCTGTTGTAGGTAGTTGAGTACGTGTTGAGAGCTTTCTTCGTGCACTCGCATACGGGCGCCTAAAGTGCGGATCCCACGCAACGTCATGTAACTATCGAAAGGCGTACCCGTGGCGCCAATACAGTTTCCCCACCATGCAAGTTCTTCTGCGTGCGCTTCTGTTTTGGTGATCACCACACCACCAATCACGTCCGAGTGACCATTAATGTATTTTGTGGTTGAGTGGATAACAAAATCAGCACCGAGATCCAAAGGCTTTTGGTACACCGGTGTCAAAAAGGTATTGTCTACCGCAACCAAAGCGCCCACTTGTTTGGCTTTTTCGCATACCGCAGCAATATCAACCACACGAACCAAAGGGTTCGATGGAGTTTCTAACAAAATAAGCTTTGGCTTTTTCGCTAGTGCAGCCTCTAGAG
>NZ_JAWPOJ010000096.1:0-1897 GCF_033344235.1 Vibrio sp. Vb1554
CTGCCTGTAACATTGACTGTACTTACTGCTACTACCTCAGCAAACAGGACTTACTTGAGTATAAAAAAGGATGTTCACCAATGATGGATGAAGCCACGTTAGAGGCTTACATCAAACAGTATATTGAAGGGCAAAACACACCTGAGATCGTCTTCTCTTGGCAGGGCGGTGAGCCAACGATGCTGGGTTTGGATTACTTCAAGAAAATTGTCGAGTTTCAAGCGAAGTACCAACCCGCAGGCGTGAAGATCTCAAACGATCTGCAAACAAACGGCACGTTATTGAATGACGAATGGTGCGAATTTTTAAGCGAGAACCATTTCTTGGTGGGCTTGAGTATTGATGGCCCTGAAATGCAGCACAACGCGTATCGAACCAACCGAGCCGGTCGAGGCACATTCAAACAAGTCATGAATGCGGTGGAGTTGCTGCATAAATATCAGGTGAACTTTGCCACGCTTACCTGTGTGAACAACCTGACGAGCCGAAATCCGCTAGAAGTATACCGTTTTCTGCGAGATGAGGTCCGCTCGCCACAAATGCAGTTTATTCCTATTGTTGAACAGAAAACGTTCCGCACCACTGCGCCTCAAAAATGGCAACCGCAAGAACAGCTTAAACAAGGAGACAAGCGTTTGATTCCGGGTCACAAAGATTCTGTCATGGAACCTTGGTGTGTTGCTGATGAAGCTTGGGGTAACTTCCTGATTGCGGTTTTTGATGAATGGATTAAGAACGATATCGGCAAAGTGTTTGTGCAATATTTTGAAGCCAGTGTAGAGGCTTGGATGGGGCGCGCTAATCCACTTTGTACGCTGGGTGAGGTGTGCGGTAAGGGGTTGGCGATGGAGCCAAATGGCGATGTGTTTGCGTGCGATCATTACGTTTATCCGGAGTATAAAATTGGCAATATTCATCATGACAAGCTGGATGAACTGGCCTACAGCAAAGAGCAACAGAAGTTCGGTTTTGCAAAATCTCGCTTGTTAACGCAGCAATGTCGAGACTGTGAGTATCAGTTTGCATGCTACGGTGAATGCCCGAAAAACCGTTTCATTCGTACTCGTGATGGTGAGCCGGGACTTAACTATTTATGTGCAGGATGGAAGAAATTCTTTGCACATGCTGACAAAGCGATGGCATACATTTTACGCGCAACGGGTAACGTGGTGGCTCATGGCAAATACAGCGATTCAGTCGTGCGCCAAGAGAGTGAACAACGCCCAGTATTCGAAACAAAATTTTGAGGAATTGGTATGTCATTGTCTACAGAAGCCCCCCTGTTAAAGACACCGTGTTTGGCATCGCGCAAACGTCGACCGAACAAAGTGAAGATGCTTTCTAAGTCGTTATTGGCGGTCACATTAGGCGCGGTCGTTAATCATTCTGTTATGGCGCAAACGCCGACGGAACAAACGCAAGCTCAGCCGACTGCGGCAGAGCAGGTGCAACCACCAACGCCGCAGCAAGTGATTTCTAAGCTCGCTTATCAAGCCCAAGACCAAAAGTTGCCGATCGAACAACGTGTTCAAGCGCTGCGCGAACTGGGTAACTACCCAAACCAGAATGCTCTGGTGGCTGTTGCTCGAGGTTTACAAGATAAAGACGCGGCAATTCGTGAAGCTGCGATAGTCGGCGCGCAACCTTACGCGATCGAAAACCGCTGGCGCATGGTGGAACCACTACTTAAAGACGAATCCTCTTCCGTGCGTATTGCGGCAGCACTGAACTTAGTGCGTGATTATTCTGTGTTGACAGAAGCGCAAAGACCAGCGATAGAAAAGCCTGTGGACGAGCTTATAGCGAGTTTAAAGAGCGGAACGGATAACAACACCCAATTGCTGTTAGCCGATGTGTATCGCTGGCATGAAAACTGGAAACAAGCGGACGATATCTA
>NZ_JAWPOJ010000097.1:0-1877 GCF_033344235.1 Vibrio sp. Vb1554
TATTGCGAGTTTCATGGCTTACTTACTTGGTCAGATCATGGATGTGCATGTGTTCAACCGCCTACGCCAAATGAAGCAGTGGTGGGTAGCACCAACGTGTTCGACACTCTTTGGTAATGCGCTAGATACCATTGCGTTCTTTGCGATTGCATTCTACCAAAGTCCAGATCCATTTATGGCTGAGCATTGGACGGAAATCGCGCTGGTGGATTACGGCTTCAAGTTGGTGATCAGCCTTGGCTTGTTTGTCCCAATGTACGGTGTATTACTGAATTATCTGATTAAGAAGCTAACCGCAGTAAACCCAGACTTCAAAGTGAGTACGGCGGCGTAATCTCGCTGATTGAATGTGAATAACAAAAAGCCGTTGAATCCAGTGGTTTTTTTGTATTTGAAGGACGGGTACGAGTCTCGTTGTACAGCACAAGGAGCAATAAGATCATGGGTGTTCTTAAGCTCCAAGCACTGTACATTGGAATGCCAAATAACAAAAAGGCTCCATAAGGAGCCTTTTTACTCGATAACAATCATTAGCAAGCGGTAATCGTTAATGGCCAACCAATGTCTGTTTGACGGTTCGATTCTATTTCTAACTCAGCAGCCGTAAGCGGGTTAGCTTCTAGCCATTTCGCATCAATGCTCAACGTCAGTTTATCACCTTCAGCCAATAGCTCGACTTGTGGTTCTAAGCTTGGGTTGCGGCGGTGGGTCAGTAGAACCGCAAGACGCAGCAAGCGCAGCACGCGTTTGGCACTTGTTCCAGATATAGCATGTTGCTCTGGTAGTGAGCTTAGCTGCTCGCGGTAACGGCGTGCAATTTCACCAATAAAGAACTTCTGCGCACGTGTATAGCCTGGCAAATCGAGGTTTTGCAGTAAGTAAGCACTATGTTCACCGCCTTTTTTAAAGTCGATGGTTAGGCCAATTTCGTGCAATTTTGCTGTGGTTTCGAGCAGGACTTTACCTTGAGGCTCAGCAATCCACTCATCGCCACCGGCTTGCTCTAAAAGCTTACCAGCCAGCGTTGCCACTTGTTCACCATATTGGCAATCAAGCTGATAACGGCTTTGCACGCTACAAATGGTGCGAGCACGAATGTCATTTTGACGCAGCTCGTCGACCATTTCATAAACTAAGCCTTCACGCAGTGCGCCGCCCGCGAGTGTCATCGCATCGATTTCAAGTAACTCGAAAATCGCGATAAGAATAGACAGGCCGCTAGGGAAGACCAAGGCACGCTCAAGCGTTAAACCTTCGATGTCGAGCTCTTCCAAATGATCGGCTAGCATGGCTTGCTTTTGTAAACGCTTAAGTTTGGAGTGAGTAATTACTTCGTCCATACCCTGCGCCAGCATGATTTCTTGTAGCGCCTGAACGGTACCAGATGCACCTACGCACACATCCCAACCAAGATCGGTGTACTGTTCTAAGATTGGCTTGATGGTTTGCTTTGCGCCTTCAATCGCAGCTTCGAAGTTACGGGCATTCAGCTGGCGATCTTTAAAGAAGTTCTCCAACCATGTCACGCAGCCCATTTTTAGGCTGGTGAGGGCTTTCGCTTCAAAACCTTCGCCAATAATCAGCTCAGTGCTCGCGCCACCAATATCAACCACAAGGCGACGACCACTACCACCTGACGTGTGGGCAACACCTTTATAGATAGTGGCTGCTTCTTCTTCACCAGAGATGACTTCGATTGGCTGCCCCAGAATCTGGTTCGCTTTCTCTAGAAATACATCCACATTGGTGGCAGTACGTAAAGTCGCTGTGCCGACAATGCGAATGTTTTGTGTAGGAATATCCTGCAAGCGTTCCGCAAATAGACTTAAGCAGTCCCATCCTCGCTGCATAGCTTCCATACTAAGAGAATTATGTTC
>NZ_JAWPOJ010000098.1:0-1875 GCF_033344235.1 Vibrio sp. Vb1554
ATTAAAATGCAAAAACAAAGGCTAGACAAACTGATGTGCTGAAGATTTAGGCGAGAGATAGACGTTAAGCCAAGAGCTTACAAACTCGATATTTCCCAATACCTAAGATGCAAGCCATTGGCTCTGAGAGATAAGTAAGTGGATTAAATTGAAAGGCTTGGTTTATCCCCTGCTGCTGCAATTGCGTAGCGAATATCGTCAATAAAACGAGATTCTGTTTCTACAATTCCATCAGAGAATGTCACTGGTTGATGTGGCCCAGCAAGTAGAACTACGTTTGTGAAGTCGGAAACATTAAAGTTTTCAGCGACAACATTCTTCGAGTGAAAATCAATCACCGTTTTCGCTACTTGATCTTCAAGCTCCAGCAACTGTTCTTCCGTAATTTTCATTCGCGCCAAAGCAACACGAACGCATTTATCATGTGTCGTTGTTTGCTCTTTGATTATCTCGGTGTACTTATCGTTTAACTTCGAGTTTTCTGCGTAGCTGTAGTACAGCGGGCCGTGCAACGTAATACTTTTGTTTTCATCTACGTAAACAAGGTCTAGCAACTCTAGTGCACCCAGATAATCAGACATGCTTTGCTCTGATAAGTCGTATTTCTTCTTTAAAATTATGTATCCATCTTTTCCGCGCAACATCCTCAGTTCACGATAAAAATCGTAAAGATGTGGGAACTGAAAAAACACTTCATCTTGTGTTCGGCTAAAATAATCTTCATCTTCACCTTGCAACTGATTGGCTAACTTTTGCAATTCATCCAATGTACAGTCAATCGCACGACAGTATTCAAGCAGTTTATCTAACGCGAGGTTGGTACTGGTTAAATGTCTCTTAAAAGTGGACAATGGCATGCCCATTTTTTCAGATAGCTCTCGATATGTTAGCCCCTTTGTTTTAATCGCTTGTCGTAGAGCGGCTAGCAAATATTCGGGAGTCAGATCTCTCATCTACTATTCCTTTTGGCAATGTTACAGCTTTATAATATTTGTAACAATTTAGAGCTTATTAGCAAGCTATAAGTTCATATTTTTATAATAAATTCTTGAATTAATATACCAACAACGCCATTCAACACGCAAATGACATAACTCAAAAGACATTGAACTTGGTTATATATATCTAAGTCATTTAATAATAAAAGAAATAAAATCAGTTTACCTGATCGCAATTTGTATGGCTTAGATAATTAAAACAAGAAGATAACACCAGATCACATAACTAGTTTTAGAATATTTACCCTACTTAAATCCAGCCAAGTAAGTGAATAAAAATTCACAATCACAAAAAAGATATACCAATAAAGCCCTAGGATTAGAATTTGAGTTTTTTAACATTTTGGAGTGAAGCCATGGCTTACTCAAACCACTTAAGGGAGAGTCTAAAGAAGGCGAAGAACCGATGTTGCCTCGCCAATCAAAAGCAATTCTATTCCACGAGCTTTACAGCGGTACCAAAAGCAAGGATTTCAGATGAACCATCGACAATTGAGCTTGTAGTAAAGCGAATTCCTACAATCGCATCAGCGCCTTTCTGGTTCGCTTGCTCGACCATACGTTGAATAGCAATGTCACGTGCTTCGGTCATCATTTCGGTGTATCCGCGGATCTCTCCACCAACAATGCTTTTTAGACCAGCCATTAGGTCTCTGCCGATATGCTTAGATTGAACAACGTTGCCCGTCACCACTCCTCTAACTTCTGCTATTTCCTTGCCTGGAATCGTATCTGTTGTTGTGTAAATCATGTCGTGCCCTTAATGCTATGAAGTAAGTACAGTACGTTACCACCAAGCCTTTAAATATGAAATCAGGATAGTGTTAGTAAGTTATATAGAAGTGGCTGTGCGTGAGTACCTTTATTGAAAGTATTC
>NZ_JAWPOJ010000099.1:0-1855 GCF_033344235.1 Vibrio sp. Vb1554
GATGCCGCCAGTTAATTCGCGTACGACGACAATATCAAAGCCGCGACCTGAGATGTCTGCACGTAGCGGTGAGAAAGCTTCTAGACCAGCGTGGATTTGCGCAGGTCGAAGGTTACAGAACAGTTGGAAGTGCTTACGTAGTGGCAGCAATGCACCGCGCTCTGGCTGGTCGTTTGGTGGCAAATGTTCCCACTTAGGGCCACCAACCGAACCAAATAGAACCGCGTCAGACTCTTCACACGCTGTTACCGTACTTTCTGGAAGTGGGCAACCATGATTATCGATAGCAATACCACCAACATCATGTTCTTCGCGCTCAAATGAGATGCCATGTTTTTGCTCGATAGCATTCAGAACTTTATGCGCTTGAGCCATCACTTCTGGGCCGATGCCGTCACCAGGAAGTACGGCAATTTTGTATGATTTGTCTGTCATGTTATTCCTTTAATCTTCTAATTTTTGAGCTTAATTATTTGAAATCGTGTTATTTGTCCCTGAGCGATAAAGCTCAGTATGACTATACCGTAGCAATCTTTTTCTGCTTCATCTCGGCAATGGTGTCTGCGCGATGGATGCTGTTGATAACATGCAATAGTGCTTGACCAGAAGCTTCTACGATATCGGTTGAAACGCCCGTACCGTGGTATTTTCTACCTTTGTAGTTGGCAATGATGTCTGCTTGACCTAGACCATCCTCACCTTCACCTTTTGCGGTTAGATCGAATTTATCTAGTACGATCTCGTAACCTGTCACGCGGTAGATACATTGGTATAGCGCATCAACCGGACCATTGCCGACCGCCGCTTCACACATTTCCGCATCACCACATTGCATCTTGATGCTGGTGGTTGCCATCACGCTGCCCGATTGCACGCTTAGGTAATTCAACTTGTAGAAGTCATCTTCTTCACGCAAGTTGGAGAAGTGCATTAGCGCTTCCAAATCGTAATCAAACACTTGGCCTTTACGGTCGGCCAGTTTCAAGAAGTCGGCGTACAGTGCGTCTAGGTTGTACTCATCTTCTTTATAACCCATGGAATCCATGTGGCTCTTCACCGCCGCTCGGCCGCTACGACTGGTTAGGTTAAGTGCTTGGTTCTTAAGACCAATCGACTCAGGCGTCATGATCTCGTAAGTGTTCTTGTTCTTTAACATGCCGTCTTGGTGGATACCTGAAGAATGGCTGAATGCATTGGCACCCACGACCGCTTTGTTGCTTTGGATCGGCATGTTGCACAGTTGACTCACTAACTTGCTAGTACGATGGATTTCTTCGTGTTTGATCCCCGTGCTTACGCCCAGAAGCTCTTGACGCGTCTTGATGATCATCGCGATCTCTTCTAGTGAGCAGTTACCCGCACGCTCGCCGATACCATTGATGGTGCCTTCAATTTGGCGAGCACCGGCTTGTACTGCTGCAATTGAGTTTGCGACCGACATGCCCAAGTCATCATGACAGTGCACAGAAATGATGGCCTTGTCGATGTTCGGCACGCGGTTGAAAAGCGTTTGGATGATGCCACCGAACTCGCTTGGCACTGTGTAGCCAACGGTATCGGGAATGTTGATGGTGCTTGCTCCAGCATCAATTGCGGCTTCAACCATGCGACATAGATTGTCGATTGGTGTTCGGCCTGCGTCTTCACAAGAAAATTCGACATCATCGGTGTAGTTACGCGCGTGTTTAACGGCGTTGACCGCCATTTCAAGTACGTCATCGTAACTGCGGCGTAGTTTGTCTTGAACGTGAATCGTGGAAGTGGCTAGAAAAGTGTGGATACGGAATTGGTCAGCAACTTTTAGCGCTTCAGCTGCGGCATCGATGTCTTTCGCAACGGCACGCGAAAGGGCACA
>NZ_JAWPOJ010000009.1:0-190079 GCF_033344235.1 Vibrio sp. Vb1554
CAGACTATTTTTTCTCTTAGGTAGAATCGTAAAAATAAAAACTCTTAAAAATCAATGGCCGTCATGAATTTTCCCTGCGATCGCGCCTTCATCGTTAGAGATCGATCCTAAGCCTTTTTATGATTAAGAGAAATAGATAAGCTTATACAACAGGCTTTACATCCTTGCATGTAGATCGTATTTTATTTGCATAACTATCTATTAATTTTTTCTAAGTTATTTAGATGCAAGATGGTGATTAAGACCTCGGCTTCATGGATAGAAACCGGGCGATAAAATAGTTCTATACACAATGGGCTATAAACCTCATTTTGCTGGAAGGGATGCCAATGCAAATAGATACATGGATTTTTTACACTCTTGCCATTCTCGTGCTCACAGCTTCACCAGGACCAAGCTCACTGTTGTGTTTAAGTAAAGGAGTGAGTAGTGGGTTTCGTATTGCTTTCATGACTGCACTTGGCAGTTTGTCTGCGATTACGATCATCCTTACGCTCTCATTTACCGGGCTGGGAGTTGTCATTGCTTCATCTGAGTTAGTTTTTAATATTATCAAATGGTGTGGTGCCGCTTATTTAATCTGGTTAGGTATTCAAGCGTTGCGCTCATCTCAGACAGATTTTAATAAAACGGCAACGACTCAAAGTTCCGCGACAGCGTTCAGCGCGTTTACTAGTGGTTTCATTGTTGGCGCTAGTAACCCCAAAGCGATAGTCTTTTTCACCGCTTTGTTTCCTCAATTCATTGAACCTTCCGCACCGCTACTGGCTCAATACGCGATTTTCGCGTCTACATTTGTGGTTTTTGAGCTTAGCTGGCTAACATTTTATGCATTGTTAGGGGTAAAAGCCTCCGATTGGTTGTTTGTCGCTGGAAGAGCGAAGTTGTTTAATCGTTTGACTGGTGGAGTATTTATTGGTGCAGGCGTGATGTTGTCGACGGCAAACCGATAAATAAGACAGACTTCGGTACGCAGTTAGGTTTCCCATATAGTAAGTTGGAATGCGCTAATTTAGCTTTGTCTTATTTCCAGAATGGAAATAGGCGTTTTGTTTATTTTCATTAGTGGCAACAGCCAAGCAGGAGTAAAATCACGTTACTCTTTAGGGGTAGAGCTCGTATTTTGTCTTGTGGGCTTGTGGTTACTTTGTAGGAATATCTTAGATGACAAGCCTTTCTAAACTACAACAACGTTTTCTAGATATCGCGACCGACGTCCGTCTTTCTCCAAAACAGAAGTCGAGTTTTTTAGCTTTAGAGGCGGAAGCGTGCATTCCTTACATGACCGTATCTTCATCACTGAGACAAGCAATGGATGAAGGCATCATCTGCGATATGTTTGAAGGTCATGCACCGTTTAAACCTCGCTACGTGTTGCCTGATTACGCTAAATTTCTATCGCAAGGCTCAGACTATTTAGAGTTGTCTCCGGCTGATGATTTCGATGATGCGCTGAATATGCTTACCATCATTTACCATCATGTTCCTTCGGTAACGAACATTCCGGTTTACTTAGGTCAGTTAGATGATGTCTTGTTGCCTTACATAGGCGACCTAACAGAGAGCCAGATTTACAAAAAGTTAAAACATTTTTGGATCATGCTGGATCGCACATTGCCAGATGCGTTTATGCATGTGAATGTCGGACCGACAGACAACATTATTTGTCGCACTGTTTTAAAAGTAGATGCGGAGCTCAAGCAGATCGCACCGAATCTCACCTTTATGTACGACGAGACAGTTACGCCTGATGACTTACTTCGTCAAGCGACACAGAACATTTGTGAATGCAGTAAACCGCATATTGCCAATTACCCAATGCACGCGAAAGCCTACAACGGCTCACGCTTTGGTATTGTAAGTTGCTACAACTCGCTTCCATTAGCAGGTGGCTCGAACACATTGGTGCGAATGAATTTAAAAGAAGTTGCAAAACGAGCATCAGACTGTAACGACTTCTTAAACAGTGCGTTGCCTTCTTACCATCGATTAATGGTCGAGCTCATAAACGCAAGAAGCACGCACTTGCATGAAAAATCGAACTTCTTTCAAGGCTTTTTGACGCAAGAAGGGTTGATAAAAGAGTCCTATTTCGCGCCAATGTATGGCGTTTATGGCATGGCCGAAGCGGTAAACCTTCTATTTGAAAAAGAAGGGCAAATAGGGCGATACGGAAAAAATGATCGAGCAAATACTTTTGCTCATGATGTTTCAGCAACACTGGCTAAGCTGGTGGACTCAACCCCGGTGAAATATGGTTTAGATGGCAAAGCGCTCTTACATGCACAAGGCGGCATTAGCTTAGATCATGATGTTACGCCAGGTGTACGTCTGCCTTATGGTGCAGAGCCAGATCCTGTCACTTATGTACAAGCAACGGCGAAGCATCATCAGTATTATCGTGCGGGTATCAGCGATATTTTGACGATTGATGAAACGGTGAAATCTAACCCAGAAGCGATGTTCAATTTATGTAAAGGGGCACTAAATGCTGGTTATCGTGAGTTTACCGCGAATGTCACTTCAAATGACTTAATTCGCGTGACAGGCTACATGATCAAACTTTCAGATGTCGCGAAATATGATAAAGAAGGTTCGAGAACCAACACGACGTTTCTAGGTGCAGAAGCAGCAAAAAATACCAAAATTTTAGAACGCTCGCCACGTGTGGTGAGTCATGAAGTAACACCGACTTACACGCAGGCATAAGTTCGGTTTAGGAAAGAACAAGATGTCTAGACGAAGTGGAAGCCTTTTGGCAAAAGTCACTCATATCCTTCCTTTCTCTTGTGTTGATGGGCCAGGAAATCGTCTAGTCATCTTTCTACAGGGTTGTAACTATCAGTGTTTGAACTGCCACAATCCTCACACGATAAACCATTGTAATCATTGTGGTGAGTGTGTGAGTGAATGTTCAGCAGGCGCATTGAAGTTCGACGAAAACAACAACGTTGTTTGGCTTAAAGAGGAGTGCACCCACTGCGATCATTGTATAGAGATATGTCAGAACCAATCTAATCCAAAAATTACTGACTACTCTGTAGTAACAATGCTCGATTTGATACGCAAACATCGCTTTTTCATCAGTGGTGTTACTGTATCCGGTGGGGAATCTACCTTACAACTTCCTTTCATTATTGAGCTGTTTAAAGGGATAAAACAAGATCCTGAATTACGGCACCTCTCTTGTTTCATCGACAGTAACGGTTCTTTAGCGGTTGCTGGTTGGCAGCGTATTCTACCTTTTCTGGATGGCGCAATGATCGATTTGAAAGCGTGGCAGACGGAGGCGCATCAGTGGCTAACTGGGCGTGATAATCATCGTGTATTTAAAACCCTTCAATACCTTGTTGAGCACGAAAAATTGTACGAGGTCCGCTTACTGCATATTCCCCAAAAAAGTGATTTAGATATAGAAATCGTAGCAATTGGACGTTACTTGAGTACTCTTCCTGAATCGGTGCTTATCCGTTTAAATGCCTTTCAGCATCACGGAGTAGTGGGGGAGGCGTTAACTTGGGATATGTGCTCTCATCATGATATCGAACGCTTAAAATCAGAGCTTCGATGCTACGTGAGTAACCCTATCACAGTGCCGACAGTACTCACGTAGTACCGTTGTTTATCTATGCTTACGCATCACAGGCATCTAACATGGCGCAGGCGTCGAGTAATTGTTGCTGTAACCATTTTAAAGCGGGATCGTTTAAGCTCGCTTTGTTCCAAACGAGGCTGTAGGCAACTTGCCCGTAATCGAATGGAAGAGCTTGTTCAACCAAACCTTTTGCTTGCATTGCCGCTCTTGCCCAAAGCTTGGAGCATGTGAACAAGTAATCCGAGTGCTGACACATCACCGCAGCTGAACCAAAGTCGGCTACACGCATGGCCAAGTTTCGCTTTGAATGCCTTTGGGTGAGATTTTGCTCAAAATAAGGTTGTGACAGATCTTTATCATGAATACCGATGTGTCTTGCACAAAGGTAACTTTCAACAGATAGGGGTTGCTCAGCGAGTGGGTTCGATGCTCTCATTAAGCAAACCATTTCGTCTTTCAAAATGGTTTTCCAGACCAAGTCTTTATTTTGTGTGGGTGGTTGGCTGAGATCGTGAGGAAGCAACAAAAAATCCACTTGACCTCTTGCTAATGCATCGAAGCTCATTTCCTCTTTCGCATGGACATTCAAGTGCGCGTGATTGCTCAGTTGTTGGGACAGATGCTGTAGAACTGGCGCAAAGAGCTCAAACGAACTTTCACGCATTGCTAATGAAAAACTACCTTGATAGTAAGCCGGATTAAAAGAGCCTTGATGTAATAACCCATTCATACTGGAGAGTATGCCATGGATTGATGGGCCTATATGCAGCGCAAATGCTGTCGGCACTAAGCGAGTGCCATCACGATAAAAAAGGTCATCCTTTAGCGTTTCGCGCAACTGTCCGAGCGTTTTACTGACGCTCGATGGTGTTACACACAAGCGTTCTGCCGCAAGTGTGACGCTGTGAGTGGTTAACAACATATGTAAAACAGTTAGATGTTTAAGGCTTATACGCGAAAGAGCAATGTAGTCCATAAATAGCATGGTTTCTTATGATTTTTGGCAGTATATCAGCATGAAACAAATTTTTACTATTGTTTATCTCGGAAACACGCCTGTTTCTCTTTGAGCTCAATGCATTTAATGGGTTGCATAAGGGTTGATGGTGCTTATAAGTCTAGAAATTTATCTTAGTTTTGTTGGACTTTAATGCTTTCATTTATTCAATTCTAAAGCTTCTATGTAATTTTAATCAATTTGGAGGAGTTGATTGATTTGTACACGAATTAAACTTGTTCCTTGTTAATTAAAATAGATATTGTTTTGTTGATTGTTTGGTGATTTACTCATGATCCCTCAGTAACAAAGGTATAAATAATTAATGGACGACCCCTTTAGTCGACAAAACCCTTCACCATATGTCTTCTTATTATTGGAGACATGCTCATGCTAGAACTTTTTATGCAACCAGAAGCTTGGGCTATTTTCGCCACTTTGTTTACGCTTGAAGTTGTCTTAGGCGTTGATAACGTCGTTTTTATCTCTGTCTTATGTGAAAGACTGCCGCTGCACCAACGTAAGCTGGCAAGAAACCTTGGTATTGGTCTTGCTGTTATTGCTCGTATTGGTTTAGTGTTTTCAATCTCTTGGATCATGCAACTGACTCAACCGCTATTTTCTTTGGCGAACCATGCGTTTACCGGAAGAGACGTTATCATGATTGCGGGTGGTGCATTCCTCTTGGCTAAAAGCCTGAAAGAGTTGTGGAGTTGGTTAAATCACAACGAGTCGGCTCACTCAACTCACGCCCGTACTGGTTTAGCGGTAGTTCTGTTGCAGATTGTTGCCGTGGATGCTGTATTCTCGATGGACTCGGTGATAACCGCCGTTGGTTTGACAAGTGATGTCCCACTTATGGTCGCAGCGATTGTTTCGTCAGCTATCGTGATGGTCATGACAGCCGAAAAAATCAATAACCTGGTGTCGTGTTACCCTGGTTTTAAGACACTTGCTTTGTTATTCCTCGTTTTGTTAGGTGGTTTATTGATGGCAGAAGGCTTCGAAATTCATATCAACAAAGGTTATGTGTACTTTGCGATGGCATTCGGCTTAATTCTGGAACTTTGTCATATCCAGTTAAAAAACAAACAACGCCCGACTATTAAACGTCTTAGTCCGTTGCGAGTTCATCCAACCAGATTAGAAGCTCGTCAATAATAAAAGATATTGCCGCTCATATGAGCGGCATTTTTATATTCGTCATCACCTATTTTTACTCTCTTTTTATTTTGTTGTCGTTTCGACAAAAAATCGCATTTGTTGTGGGGTTGAAGATTTTTTATATAGACCGCCCAACTAATATGAGTGAACGACAATAATGAATAAAATGATCGATGCGTTAGCAACCCATGGTTACTACATCTGGGATGATTTTCTTTCTGAACAAGAAGTGGATCAATTGCGAGACTGCATTCCAAGTAACTGGAAAAAAGCGCGTATTGGTCGTAATGACGATGTGACTCGTATTGAGTCAATTCGAAGTGACAAAATTCAATGGTTATCGCCCAATATGGGGTACGCGGTTACTTCTTACTTAGATAAGATGGAAGAAATACGCCAAGAAGTGAACCGTCACTTGTTTCTGGGACTTTTTGAGTATGAAGCTCACTTTGCCAAGTACGAGGAAGGGGATTTCTACCAAAAGCATCTAGATTGTTTTAAGGGCAATGAAAACCGTCGATTGACAACCGTTTTTTACATGAACGAATCTTGGACGGAAAAGGATGCAGGTGAATTGGTGGTTTACGATCTAAATGATAATAAGATAGCAACCATCCCTCCTCAATCAGGACGCTTACTTTTATTCTTATCTGAGCAATTCCCGCATGAGGTTTTACCGACCAACGCAGAGCGGTTCAGCATTGCAGGTTGGTTCAGAATCAATGGTGTGCGAGACAATGTACTTGATATTGCAAAATGATTGGTTTGCAACCTGCACAAAATCAGCAAAGGGCGTAGATACGCCCTTTATCGATTAAACATTAGTTGATAGCTCGTAACACTCGGTCATGTTTCGCTCTAGCACTGCATAGACGTCAGAACAAAGTTCTTGTTTAGCGACTTGCTCGCCCATAATCGCGGCGATTTGTGCTTGAGCCATTCGTCCTCGGTAGGGACGGTCCTGAGACAGAGCTTGAAAAACATCGGCAACCGCGACAATACGCGATGGTACATCGAGTTCGTCTCTTGTTTTATGATAAGGATAGCCAGAACCGTCCAAACGCTCGTGATGATTAGAGGCCCACTCCGCTATTTTAGCGTTGGGAAACACTTTGTGTAATGCGAGCTGAGTATCAATTGTATGGCGTTTAATACGCGTATACTCTTGTTTATTAAGAGAGCCTTCTTTATGAAGAATCTCATCTGGTGTTTTTAACTTTCCGATATCATGCACCAACCCAGCAATAAATAACATCTCTTGGTCGTGCTCACAGAACCCAAGCTTGATGGCTAGATACCGAGATAACTCCGCCACTTTTTGCGAATGTTGATAAGTAAATGGGCTTTTTGCGTCAACAATTCGAGCGATAAACATGCCCAAACTATTCATATCTTGGATGGTGAGCTGTTTTTGAAGCCAATCAATGCTTTTAAAGTTTAATCCGATGGTTTCTATATTTTCAGACTCCATCGCGAACCAAAATGCGTCGGTCATAACGAGCCTAACCATTGCCTTAGCCATGTCTGGATTAAACAAAGTTCCAGCGTTTGCCATGATGCATTCTGCAATTAGTTCTTCATGAAGTGTGACAATGTCACAGTGGCAGTTCATGACGTATTTGGAACGCATAAAATCGAGACGGTCGGCTAAATAGAGTAGGGCAGCGACCTCTTTTTCAAAAGGCGGTAAATCAAGATATTTTAGTTCACTCCAATGTGTATGGTGGTAAAGAACAGGTGTAGCAAACTGACGCAACAAACGACACTGCTTGAGGCTTCGGTATCCTCTTAAGCAATGTGTTTTTACATCTTGTGGCACCAACTCCTCAAGTAACATTTTATGTTCTTGTGTTTCGGAGACCCCACAATCGTGGATCATCCCTGCGAAGTAGCAAAACTCCGCTTTTTCTGGTTCCCAGTTCATGACCCGAGCACATTGGTAAGCGATGTAAGCGACACGATGGTTATGGTGCGTATCATCAACACCTACATAGTCGAGTGCTCGAGCAACCCAGATAAGTGCTTGTTTCAGATCGACTTCAAAGCCCATGTCCGTATGGGAATGGCAAGAATGATTCATGGTTTATACCGACATTGCTAATTAGCCCACGCTAAACCCAAATCAGAAGGTGATAGGAAAAATTGGGTACGACAGCGAATAGACCCCAAAAAGGTGGGCGTTTAGACATAGTTTTGATTATGGGCGGGATAATAATCCTAGTTGCATAATAATATCACCTGAAGCTCATGGTTAAGAGTCAGATATTTGAACTAAGTATAAGTTTTGAAAGATTATTGTTGCTCTTGTTGACTTATTTGAAAACGACAATAAATCATGATGTAACGCATTCTTATTTTTATTTTTGTAAATCGTGTTCGGGCTCAACCAGAGACACACGGTATTGATGTGTGATTAACAGAATTTATATTGTTGTTCTTGAAGGCAAAAAATAAGAAGACTTCTTCGAGGCTTGCTCTGTAACTAACAGAGTATTAGGTAAAGCAGCTTGTTAACAACATGACAATAGAGCGTCGTTGAAAATATTTTCTCTGTAGCTCATGTTGTTGAGGAAAGATAATAAAATGGTACGGCTTCCCAGCGATGTTAGCCTTTTTGGTGAGATAAGTTTATTGAAAATGTGTGATTGCAAAGTAAGCATAGGTGGTAAAAGTAGCTAGAATGATAGCTCTAAATGAAAAGGATTTCGTATGTTGAAGCATCGTTTATATCGGACTTACACCGCAGGGTTAAAAATAGCAGCCCTTATCCTTCCTATGCCGAGACCAACCTTGTTTTCCGGCCCTGGTTCGATGAATGAGCTATTAGAATCGATGACCGAGCTGGGATTTAAACGCGTTTTGTTAGTTACCGACGAAGGGTTAGTCCAAGTCGGTATTGTAGATAAGGTGCTTGAGGCTGCAGCAAAACTCGATTTACAGTTAGATGTTTTCTCGCAAGTTAAGCCCGATCCTACCTATGATCAGGTAGAGAGCGGTCTAGAGGCTTATCATCGTTTTCATTGTGAGGGCATATTAGCTTTGGGTGGCGGCTCTGCAATGGATTGTGCAAAAGTCATCGCTGCGAAAGTTACCAATAAACGGCCAATAAAAAAATTAGCTGGACTATTGAAGGTATGGCGAATGCCAGCGCCGCTTTTTGCTATTCCAACAACGGCTGGAACCGGAAGTGAAGTTACTATCGCTGCGGTCGTGTCAGATCCCTCCTCACACATTAAAACCCCTTTAATGGATCCAAAGTTGGTGCCACTAATGGCAGCTTTAGATGCGAATTTAATGATTGGTTTACCTCCTAAGATCACGGCTGATACTGGCGTTGATGCATTAACCCATGCTATTGAGGCCTATGTATCGAAAAACGCTACTCAAGAAACGATGGCTTATTCGGTTGCCGCTATTAAACTCATTTTTAAATATCTTCCTAAGGCTGTGATGCAAGGGGATGATGTCGAAGCTCGTCATAAAATGGCTATGGCATCCTATTACGCGGGTTTAGCATTTACCAAAGCGAGTTTGGGTTATGTTCATGCCTTTGCTCACACATTCGGTGCGAGATATGGAATACCTCATGGTATGGCAAACGGATTAGCCTTGTTGCCTGTGCTGCGCTTTTCATTATCAGAGATTGAGCCTCAACTAAGAAAGCTCGATGAGTTGACGGCCGAGGGGCAGTTAGGTAACGCAAGTGCTCAGCATTTTTTGGCGAATCTGGAGTCCTTGTTTTCAACTATTGATATTGAGCAAACCAGTGCGCTCATTCAACGTGAAGATGCTGATGCGCTTGTTGATTTAATTCTGAAAGAGGCGCACTGGAATTACCCTGTTCCCAAGTTCATGAACAGGGAAGAATGCACACAGTTATTGTTAAATATCAGTAAGGTGTAAATTATAGTTTACATGTGTGGTTTTTTATCCTTACACTTTGCTTGATCTTCTGCTAAAGATCCTACAATATCGACGGAAATACAAATATGGTGTTGGTTTCGGTCCGCCGTTGCCCGATCTAATACTGATAATTTCTAATAAAGTGTAAAGATTAATATACAATGAGTCGTTCTAAAGTATTCGGTAGTACGCTAATTATTGCGGGCACTACAATAGGCGCTGGTATGCTAGCGCTTCCACTTGCCTCTGCCGGCATTGGTTTTTCAACTTCTATTATCATCATGCTAGGCTTATGGGCTCTGATGGCTTTCACTGCCTTGCTTATGCTTGAGCTTCATCAACATGCGGAGAGTAGTGCTACACTTCATACTTTGGCGAAACAGATCCTAGGTCAAAAAGGCAAGTGGGTGGCAAGTTTTGCGATGTTGTTTCTTTTCTACTCATTATGTGCAGCGTATATCGCTGGCGGTGGTGCTCAGTTCGGAGACCGCCTTGCACAATGGTTTGACCTCGATATTTCAGGGCCTACATCAACGATAATCTTTACCTTGATTGTGACTTTAGTTGTGACAGTGGGTACCGGTACGGTCGATAAAGTAAACCGAGTTCTGTTCGCGATGAAGCTCATTGCGATGGTTGCGGTGCTTTCTTTTCTTGCTCCAAACGTTACGGAATCTTACTTGTTAAGTATGCCAATCGAACAAGGCCTTGTTGTAGCGGCGATTCCGGTGATCTTTACTTCGTTTGGTTTCCACGGAAGTATACCTGCAATTGTGAATTACTTAGACGGTGACACTTCTTCTTTACGCAAAGCCGTTATTATTGGTTCGACGATTCCACTCGTTATTTATATCTTTTGGCAAATCGTGACGTTGGGTGTGGTTAGCCAAAGTACGCTTGTTGAGAACGGAGGGTTGAGCGCACTGATTGGTCAACTATCTCAGACAGTACACCAATCAAATTTGGGTAGCATTGTTGGTGTGTTTGCTGACTTGGCATTGTTGACATCGTTCCTTGGCGTGAGTTTGGGTCTATTCGAATTTTTGGGTGATACCATCAAAGGAAGTAACGATAAGCCTAATCGTTTGATTGCGGCACTAGTGACGTTTACTCCACCGCTAGGCTTCGCACTTTTCTATCCTCAAGGCTTTATTATGGCTTTGGGCTATGCAGCGATTGCCTTAGCGATTTTAGCCATCTTTTTGCCTTTGGTTATGGTGATCAAGGTTCGTAAATCGGATGATTTTACTGGGGAGTACCGCGTCGCAGGTGGTCAAGGTGCGTTAGTGATAACGGGCATCGCTGGCACTGGCATCGTATTCGCTCAGGTGTTAATTACGCTGGGTGTTCTTCCTGCTCTAGGCTAGTTGTTTAGAACGTTCTTTGAATAACTTCTAGTTACTGAATCCATCGTAATCAATCAGTATTGTTAGGCCAACGAGTTTCGCTCGTTGGCTTTTTTAATCTGGATCAAATTACCGTAAGATATCCGGTGAAAAAATTGGTAGAAATGTGCTTTTATTTCGTACACTTAAGTTGTGGTATATCGATAATTTAAGTGGAGAAAACCGCTCAAAATACCATTGAATTTGCAACACAATGAGCTTTTCTTGTTTCTCTGCTTTGGTGTGGAGGTGAAGCATGGCGCACCGGAGTTTTTACCCGTTTGCAAAACCGCTTAACGAGCAACTGCAAACGCTAAAAGGCAGGATGCAGGCGCACTTGCCATGTATTGATAGGGTGTCATTTGCAAAATATCACCCAGACCAAGATGTGCTCAAATCATTTGCAGAAAGTGAGTTCGACACTTGGTGTTTAGCCCATCACGAATCAGCATTCCGTAAACTCCACCACCTCAATATTGCCTCTAAAAACGCGGTTCCTCGTATCGTCGAAGACCTTCATGATATTAAGCACTGTCCTCGGGTTCAAATTTTACTCAAACACGGATATCAGTCGTCGGCTGCTATTCCTTGTTATGACAATAAAGCTTTTACTGGTTTTGTATTTTTGAACTCCACTCAACGTGATGCGTTTAGTTTAGAAGCGCTGAATGGTCTTAAACCTTATTTCGAAATGATTCGATTTGCGGTTGAATCAGAAACTCAAGTAGTCAATGCGATAGAAACGCTAGCGAACCGAATGCAATGTATGATGCCAGGATATTCACCTGAGTATTACGCGCATACCAAACGCATGAAGTACTACAGTCAAATTATCGCAACGCAGTTAGCGGATCGTTATCACCTGAATGACGAAATGGTCGAAGATATTGGTATTTTTGCTCAGTTCCATGCGCTCGGTGATAGTCAGCTGCCAGTTGAAATTGCTAGCCGCCGAACAAATTACTCTCAAGAACAAGAGGCGATATTGATTCAACATATTGAGCGTTGTATCGATTCAGCGGATGACATAGTTGCCCGTATCGGAAATCCGGTTCACCCGAGTGTGACTTTGTTTTTGCAGATGGTTACTTATCAGTACGAAAACTTAAATGGCACTGGTTATCCTTATGGTTTAACCAATGATGATATACCAATCGCCGCGCAAATTACGGCTGTCGCGAATGCCTTTGATTTTATGACGACGCACCATCCGTACAGACAAGCGTGGTCCATCCCATACGCATTGTTAGAACTTGAAAAATGGGTATATCAGGGATGGTTATCTCGAGAATGTGTTGATGCTCTGCGAGAGCATCAAGGTTATATAAAGCAAATCATCCACAAATATCCCGAGCACTATACAGGCTTGGGGTTAATGTGAAGAGCAGTAACAAAGTTGAAATGTTGACGAGGAGGAATATTTAAACAATACTGTTTTTATATACAGTAATAAGTTTGGAGGTGAAGTATGTTGTGGGAAACCCTTGAAAGAGTAAACCGCTTACGCCAACAAGCACTTGCAAATCCTGAGTTTGTTGAGTCAGCAAAAGAGCACGAACAAGCACTTCAGGAGCAAGAATACCATTATCAAACTAAGAAAAAGCGTTCAGCCAAAGACAAACAAGGTAAAAAGTCGCTGGCCGATATCTATAAAGAAGTAGAGTTTGGCGCTGACGCTCGTCATTAATGTATTCACTGCGGCATTTTTCATTTCTTCATACGCTGCAGTATTCGTTCAAATTTATGCGAGAGCAGTGGGAGACCGCTGCTCTCGTTGACCTGCCTATAATTTACTAATGAAGTTCAGCAGAGCAAATTATCACTAACACTTAGCAATTCTCTCAATGATCTTGTTGATGTAATGATAATGACAACGGTTTGCATTTGTATCTTTGTTGTTATATAAAACCTCCCTTATTAATCGTTCTGTTGAATAAGAACGGCAAACGTGATCAACGAATGAGAGCTCTGAATAACTGTTATTCGTAAATGGCTATTAGGTGAAGTAGGGATGTTGGAAGCTAAAGCACTCCAGTTTGAGATTGAAGGCAAGTCATTGCTAAAAGCGTTTGATGTGACATTTGAACCCGGAAAAACATACGCTCTTGTTGGACACAATGGTTCAGGAAAATCCACATTGTTAAAGTTGCTGGCACAGCAACAGCCATACACCGCTGGTGACGTGGTTCTGCATGGAACGAGCATTAACGATCTCTCAGCGAAAAAGTTTGCCCAACACATTGCCTACTTGCCTCAGCATCTTCCAGTGACCGACAGTATTTTAGGTCGAGATTTAGTCGGTTTTGGTCGTTATCCATGGCATGGTTTACTTGGACGTTTGAGTAAGAAAGATCACGACATTGTTGAAGAAGCAATGGCGATGACAGGCACACTAAAATACGCAGATCGCTTAGTGGACACGTTATCTGGAGGAGAGCGTCAACGTGTGTGGCTAGCTATGCTGTTAGCCCAAAAAACCGAGTATTTGCTTCTTGATGAGCCTTTGTCTGCGCTAGATATCAGCCATCAAGTCGATATGTTGAAGCTTATCTCTAAACTCAGTCAAGAACTGGGTTTGGGCGTTATTATCGTATTACACGACATCAACTTGGCTGCACGATTTTGCGACTACATCGTTGCATTACATCAAGGTGATTTGATTGCACAAGGCAATGTTGAACAGGTGTTTACTGAACCTAAGTTGAGGGACATATATGGGATAGAGATGATGATCTCTGACCACCCCGCGGGTTATCCGGTGGCGATGCCAAGCTAAAGGTTGGAATAATGAGCAGTACAAACACTCGACTTAAACATTTCTCTTTCGCTCTCTCACTTAGTGCGCTTTTGGTCAGTTCTTTTCAAGCACTAGCTGACGCATCACCTCGGGTGATGTCGGTTGATTGGACACAAACTGAAACGATGTTGGCTTTAGGGGTCGTACCTGTAGGCGTTGCTCAAGGGCAAGATTACGATGCTTGGGTAAAATCGCCACCGTTACCACCTCAAACTAAGGATGTAGGGTTAAGAACTCAACCCAATATAGAGCGTATTTACGAGCTCAGACCTGACCGTATTTTTATTGCCCCGTACTTCTCCTCAATGAAGCATCGCTTAGTCGATATTGCCCCCGTTACCACGATTGACTTATATGAAAGCGGGATTACGGATTGGTCGGTACTTACCAGTTTCACTCGGAGGTTTGGTGAAGAGCTGGGAAGAGAGGCGGAAGCAGAGGCGCTTATCCAACAATATGAAAAACGTTTGTCTTTATTAAAACAGCGTATAAATAAAGGCCAGCCGCCACTTCTAATGATTCAGTTTATGGATACAAAGCACGTACGTGTTTTTGGTCAAAATAGTCTTTACTCCCAGGCTATCGAAAAGATTGGGCTGAGTAATGCATGGAATGAAAAGACGAATAGCTGGGGCTTCAGCCTAGTTGGCATCGACAAGTTAGCTGGCATAAAAGCTCAAATCGTTATCGTAGAGCCATTACCTTATGGTGGAGCGGAGCAGCTCTCTCAAGACCCATTTTGGCAATATGTTGTTCAACAATCTGGTGAAAAGGTCATGCAAGTCGCGCCCGTTTGGAGTTTTGGTTCTATGCCTTCAGCCCTCCGTTTCGCAGAGTTAGTTACGGCGAGTAAGGTCGAGGAGTTAACACAATGAAAACGATGCCTTTAAGCTTTGTGGTGTTACTTTCGGCATTTACCTTTTCTATTGGTGCTTTCCAATTGTACCAAGTAAGCTCATTTTCGTTGGCTCTAAGCAGTTTATGGGAGCCTAACTTTCAATCTATCGATTCTGTTTTACTTCACTTTAGCTGGTGGCCTCGAGTCTTCACCACGATTATATCTGGTGCTGGATTAGCGGTTGCTGGGGTATTGATGCAGCAAGTGCTGCGTAACCCTCTCGCTTCACCCACGACACTTGGTGTGGCGAGCGGTTCAAGTTTTGCTTTGATGTTAGCTACGCTATTCGCACCTTGGATGTTGGATATCGCGCCTAATTTGGTTGCTCTCATCGGCGGTGTGATATCGATGGGGTTGGTGATGCTGTTGTCATGGCGACGAGCGTTATCTCCAACGGTTGTCGTCGTTTCTGGGTTAGTGATAAACCTGTACTTTGCATCATTAAGTACGGTTATTCTGATGATGAATACCGAAAAGCTGAATGGGTTAATGATATGGGGAGCCGGTTCGCTTGTTCAGAGTGGATGGGGAGATTTCTCGTATCTTGCCCCTCGAATCGCACTTGCTACGGTCGTTGCGTTTGTGATTGCAAAGCCGTTAAGTCTGTTGGAACTCTCCGAGCAAGGTGCCAAGAGTTTAGGTGTCTCGCTAGCTAAGTTGCGTTTTGTCTGTCTTGGGCTTGCGGTGTTAATCACTTCTTGGGTGGTTTCTGCCGTAGGAATCATCGGTTTCATCGGGTTAGCGGCGCCAGCGATTACTCGATTGATAGGTATCAATAAAATCCAGCATAAGCTTTGGGTATCAATGCTGATTGGTGCCATGTTATTGACTTTAACCGATTTGGTTATTCAGCAACTGCCGGGGCTAATGGCGAGTTTTATACCAACGGGAGCAGCAACCGCTGCACTGGGCGCTCCGCTACTGTTATGGCTGTTACCTCGCTTATCACAAAAGACGCAGAGCCATACTCAAACAGTGTTAACTCGACACCGTCAACATGTTTACAGGCTAAACCCTAAAGCGATCTCATTGGCGTTGATCGGCACGTTAATTTCTGTTGTTCTTTTTGCCACGGTTGCTGTGCAAAATGAAGGGTGGACAAATTTATTTGCTAGCCAAAATTGGATTTTTTTGGAATGGCGCGCACCTAGATTATTTGCAGCAGCAATTGCGGGGGCAATGTTAGCGATTGCTGGAACCATGATTCAACGCCTAAGTGGAAACCCAATGGCAAGTCCTGAAGTGATCGGTATCAGTTCAGGGACAGCGATGGGATTGATCATCGCGATGTTTACTGGGTTTGGTTCGTCAATTTTCACTCTTTCTCTAGGCGGGCTCGTAGGCGCATTAGCGACGGTATTAGTCATTGTGCTGCTAAACCGTAAGTCAGGCTTTCAGCCGGAGCGTATTTTGTTGACTGGTATTGCAATAACCGCACTGATGAATGCAATACAGAGCTTTATTCTAGCCACTGGTGACCCAAGAAGTTATCAAGCATTGGCTTGGTTGTCTGGGTCTACCTACTATGTTTCGGTTGAAACGTTACTCCCATTGTCTTTATCTGCGCTTGTCTTTATAGGGTTGAGTTTTCTCTGCGTAAGATGGCTAGATATTCTTCCTGTCGGTGCCGCTTCCTCTAAAGCACTTGGAATTCGAGTTGATCGTTCACGCGCAATACTGCTTCTTTTAGTTGCTTGTCTCACGGTCAGTGCGACATTGGTTGTTGGCCCGATTAGCTTTGTTGGGTTGTTGGCTCCGCATTTAGCTCGCTTATTTGGTTTTAACAAAGCGTCACAACACATGTTATGCGCCGCGATACTGGGGGCAGGGGTGATGTTGTTGGCTGATTGGTTGGGACGACAGATCCTTTACCCGCAAGAAATACCAACAGGGCTTATGGCGTCTCTCATTGGCGGTTTGTATTTAATGTGGGGTTTACGCCGCTTATAGAAATGAGCTAAGCCTCAACCAAGAAAGTACTTATACAAATAAGCACTCGTAGTGGCATTCGTAACCTATGCGAGTGCTTTATGCAAAACCTCTGGTTTGTCTTTTACGGAAACAACTGGCGATGCCGTAACTCGCTTTTCTTTCAGCGGTCGCTGAAGTCATGAAGGGTTGGTTTGGCTGCCGACAAAAAGGAGAAGAATATGACTCGGCAGTTTATGCTGACACCAACGTCGATGGCGGTTGTATTAGCTTTATCAACGCCAAATGTCTTGGCTCAGGAAGATGAAAATATAGTTGTGATTGGACAGCAGCAAGACAGTGCAGTTGGTCCTGATTTTAGTTATCTCGGAGCGAAGAGTCGGGCAGCGACGAAAACTGATATTGCTATCAATGAGACTCCAAGAGCGGTGTCTGTTGTTACGCGAGAGCAAATGGATGATCGTGCCTCTATTAGCATTTCTGACGCACTACAGTACACACCAAGCATTCAAACTAATTATTTCGGCGAAGATAACAAGCAAGATTGGTTTATTATTCGTGGTTTTAAACAGGCGAACAGTGGGTTGTATCAAGATGGTACCCGTTTATATTCTTCTGGCTTCTATAGTTGGCAAATAGATCCGTTTGCGTTAGAGAGGGTTGAAGTTTTACGTGGTGCAGCGTCTGTTCTTTATGGGCAAAACCCTCCTGGTGGGGTCATCAATGTTGTCAGTAAGCGACCTCAATTTGATGGGGGGTCAGGACTTGTATCTTTGGAGTACGGTTCTGAAGACCGTAAACAACTTTCTCTTGACGTAAACTCTGAGGTGAGTGAGCAGCTAGCTTTCCGCTTTCAAGGGTTAGCGAGAAAAAATGGGACGAGAATTAGTGGGGTAGAAGCAGAGCGCATTCTTCTCTCTCCATCGATGACGTACAAATTTAATGAGGCGTCTGAAATTACCTTTCTAACGAGCTATCAAAAAGACGACTCAGATCCTTATCTGCAATTTTTGCCAGTTGAAGGAACGTTAACGCCAAACAAAAATGGAAAGATCAGTGATAGTTTAGCGATAGGCAATCCTAACTGGGAGACGTTTGAGCGTGAGCAGGTGTCTTTAGGCTATGAGTTTTCTCATGCATTTAATGATACCACTTCATTTATTCAAGCAGCTCGTTACAGCGAAATGGATGTTAAGCTAAGACAAATGTATTCGTACGTTTACTCGGCTGATGTGCCTGCGTTGGGGCCGGTTTTGGACCCATCAAATGAACGCAAAACCATACTTCGGGGTGCTTCAACAGAAGATGGGTCATCTGATGCTTTTAATATCGATAATCGTTTGATGCACCAAGTAAATTGGGGAAGTGTTGAGCATAACTTGATGTTGGGCATAGATTTTCAAATGATCAGTATCGATGGTAAAGATTTTGCCAATGACCCTATCGTTGCTAATGGTAATGCATTATTAAACACACCAATGGGAGCTTTGCCCGATCCTAGGTTTAATGTATTTAATCCTACTTATTCGGATAACATAATGTTACTCGATCCGAATACGCTACAACCATTGAGCGAAACCGATAAGCAAAGAACGAAAATCGATAATCAGCAGCTCGGCGTCTACTTTCAAGATCATATGCTGATCAACGATAAATGGGCGATGTTATTGGGCGCACGTTACGACGATACAAGTAATGAAGTACATAATGTTACCACGGGTGCTCGCTCGAAAGTCGATAATGGAGAGTGGACGTTTAGCGTGGGAACGGCTTATATTTCTGATTCTGGCTTCACGCCATACTTTAGTTACTCTCAGTACTTTGATCCAATTATTCAAGAAGACAGCAATGGTAAGCCAGCGAAGCCTGAAATCGGTGATCAATTTGAAATCGGTATGAAATACCAACCGGATTCATTTGATGGTTATTTCAATATTGCAACGTATCGGGCAACAAAAGAAAACTTGGCTCGTATCTACTTGAGTGAATTAACGCAAATAGGAAAAATAGAAAATAACGGCGTTGAGTTTGAAGCTGTAGCTAATGTGACACCATCCTTAACATTGATCGGGAACATTGCGTACGTTGATGCAGAGATAAAAGAAGACATCAATAAGGCATGGGTTGGCAAAACACCTTCCCAAGTGGCGAATACCGTATCATCAGCTTGGGCACATTATCGTTTCTTTGATGGACCTCTTGATGGCTTTGCTGTTGGCTTAGGCGCGCGCTATACAGGTGAGTCATACGGAGACAATGAAGAGAGACTAAAAGTACCAAGTTATTTCTTAATGGATGCGACGGTCAGTTATCGAATCGGCGATTACAAGTTACAAGTCGCAGCTAAAAACATCGCGGATAAAAAGTACATAGCGACATGTGATGGCTTTTGTTGGTATGGCGACCGACAAAATGTTATTGCAAGTTTAACTTACGACTGGTGAGTTAACGTATAAATAAACACCCCTAACTTTAGGGGTGTTTATTTAGAAATCGGCTTTACGGACAAAGTGCGGGTTTTTGTACTTTTTCTGCGGACCAAACGATGATACGACAAGTTTGTTCCATAATGTTTTGTCAAACTCACCCTTTGGAATCGAAGGGTAGAGGGTTTCCTCTTCTTCTCTTGCAAAGTTCATATATTGTTTCTTTTTAATTTGATTGTACTTTTTGGCGATCTGGTTATGTTTTCTTACCCACTCCAGCTTGTAATTGTGGAGCACTTTTTCACCATCTTCGAGACTCATCCGAGATAGGAACAGTCGCTTGTATGAGACCTTTCTGTCCAGCATTGTGCGCATAACGGTTTGGATATATTTACCGTGATGCGTAATGGTAATGTCGTTTTCATCAATAGGAGTGACACACCAGCCTTTAGGTAAAAAGTCTGGCTTCTTAAATTGCTTATTACGCTCCATTAGCGCCTGATGTAAAACTAAATCAGAGGTGCCGCGGAACGTCTTTTGCCATTTACCGATACGAATTTGAATCGAACCAGGCAAGCGATAGATGTTAGTAAACTTATCTTTGTCCATGGACTTGTGTCATGAGATTAATGTGCATAATTAGAAAGCGGAATTCAGCCCAATGCCACAGGCAGTAGACTTAAGTACCGTACGATTTTACAACGACCTTGCGTGATATAGCGAGGGGTTATGTCAATAATAGGTAAGAAATAGAAAATTAGTTCACATTATGAAGAAATTGGAAGCTAACAAGGTTAAATTTTGAAGTTACACGAATTATGCCCAGGCCGACTAAATAAAAAGAAGGCACGGGCATAAAATCACACCGCTTCTTCGAGTTGCTTGGTGTCTTCTTCAATCTGTTGTAGATGTCGGTTTGCTTGCTGTAACTGATACATTTGAGCATAACGACCATTTTGCGTTAAGAGTGCTTTGTGTGTGCCTTTTTCGACTAACTCCCCATGATGAAGAACAATGATTTGGTCTGCATCTAGGATAGTTGAAAGCCGATGAGCAATAACAACGAGCGTCATGTCTTGTCTGAGTACCGCCAAGCTCTTTTGGATTAAAGCCTCTGTTCCTGAGTCAATATTTGCGGTTGCTTCATCTAATATCAATATCTTAGGTTTTACCACAAGCACACGTGCTAACGCCAAAAGCTGTTTCTGACCCGCAGATAAATTAGTTTCGCCTTGACCTAACTGCGTGTCTAGTCCGTTAGGGTAACGATGAATTTGTTCTGCCAAACCTATCTTGTCTAACGCATCCCATATTTGATTGTCATCAACCGCCCGACTGAGAGAGATGTTTTCTCTGACTGAAGCAGGGAGAATATGTGGATCTTGTTGGACCATTGCCACATCTTTGCGAAGTACGTCTTTCCCTAATGTTTTAAGTGGACGACCATCTATGAGCAGTTCACCACATTGCGTTGGATAAAAGCCCATTAACAGTGACGCTAATGTGCTTTTACCGCTTCCTGTATGCCCGACAAGCGCGATAAAGTCTTGGTGGTTGGCCTTCAACGAAATGTCTTTTAATACGTCCTGTTTACCATCGTAGCTAAATGTGAGGTCTTTAAGTTCGATAGCACCTGACCTTAATGGTTGATGATCGTCCCCGTAAGTTTGTTCTTTCGCATCAATCAATTCAAAAACACGTTCGCTTGATACTAACGCCTGCTGAAGTAGAGCAAGTTGCTGAGTCATCTCAATTAGTGGTTCAGTAACTCGCGCAAGATAACTGATAAATGCATACAGTACCCCCACACCAATCAACTCAATACCATTAAAACCAAAGATCGCAACCAAGCAAAGCAACGCAAGACCAGCGAGCAAGTCCATTAATGGTCTTAGCAGATAGCCGTTTAGCCGAATCACTCTTTTAGATGCCACCAGATGCTCTGCGGTTAGCTCGTTGAACTGTTTATTAAAACGCTCTTCTTGTTGCATTAATTGAATGACACTCATCCCTTGAATGGATTCACTTAGATTCGCATTTATATCGGTCAATAGGTCACGCATCTTTCGGTAGCTTTCTGTACTTAGTTGCTTAAACAAGTACATAAAGCCGATGACGATCGGCAGCAATGCAAGCACAACGAGTGTGAGCTTCCAACTCATGAAAAACATAACGCCAAGCATTACGACAATCATGACCACGTTTTTCACCACGGTCGCGATCAAAAGCTCATAAAATTGCTGTAAAGATTCCGTATCGTTGGTGATTCGCGACACCAATTTTCCAGCAGGAGTGTAATCAAACGCAGATAACGGCTGCTTAATCACGCCAGAAAATACTTGCTTACGAATCGCTTTGATCGTGTTAGCCGCGACAATGCTAAATTGCAATGACTGAAAATACTGGAATGTTGCCGATACGATCTGAAGAGCGATATAACCTACTGCTAGCGAAATCAGAACATTTTGTGAATAGTCACCTTTAGCGATGTGCTCATCAATGAAATATTGAATCAACCAAGGGCCGCCGGCGCTAGCTAACGCTGCAATAAACAGCAAGGCGAGTCCTTTAGTCATTGGCTTTGGTTGAGATAATGGGTAAGACATTAACCGTTTAAACGTGCTGGTCTGGTTCATTCATTATTCCTCCATCGCCTGTTCTAGTTTTTGGTACTCGAACATTTCGGCGTACCATCCCTGATGCGCTAATAAAGCGCTATGTTGCCCACGTTCAGTAATGTGGCCGTGATTCAAGACAATGATCTCGTCTGCTGCTTCCAATGCGGTGAGGCGGTGTGCAATAACGATTAGGGCTTGATCACGGTAGTGTGTTTCCAAATTCTTAAGGATTTGATGTTCGGTCCGTCCATCAACAGCGGAAAGTGCATCGTCCAAAACCAACACTTGGGCATTCAGCAGCATAGCGCGTGCTATCGCAATACGTTGTTTTTGCCCGCCGGAGAGTGTAATGCCTTTTTCACCAACTTCTGTTTGGTAGCCTTCAGGAAACTTCTCAATATCGTCATGTATACAGGCTAACTTTGCTGCTCTATAGACTTCTTCTTTCTCTGCATTAGGGTTGCCTAAGGCAATATTGTCGAAGATAGATTTGGAGAATAGAAACGGACTTTGGTTAACGACAGCAAAGCGGTTTCGCCACTGTGGAAGTAGGGCATCCTTGATCTCGACATCACCGAATTTAATTGAGCCGTTTTCTAAATCATGTTGACGCAAAAGTAGTGTTAACAGGGTCGATTTTCCGCTTCCTACCGGCCCTGCAACTCCCAACATTTTTCCGGGTTCCAGTTCGATGTTTACTTCCGTCAAAGCGGGCGGTAAATCACTAGACCAATGGAAATCGTCGATATCAATTTTTAACGGAAGTGGTTTATTTTCTATTGGCTTATTGCCACTGATAATTTCTGGCTTTTCATCAAAGATCTCTTGTAATCGGTTCCATGCAGCAGAGCCTCTTTCTAAAATGTTAAATAGGAATGCGAATGCCAGCATCGGCCATATCATCAACCCTAAATACATCGTAAATGCGGTCAGATCACCAAGCGTGATCTCACCTTTATCAACAAGGTAAGCACCAGCAGCGACACTAAGAAGGAAAGAAAGACCGATGGTTAACTGAATTGCCGGGTCAAATCTAGCATCGACTCTTGCGACAGCGATGTTCTTTTCGCCAGTATCATCCACAACCTCTTCAAAACGTTGCTGCTCTTGGTTTTCTAATCCGAAAGCACGCAGCATTCGCACGCCATTAAGTGACTCTTGTGTCATGTCTGACATGGTAGAAAAGGCTTCCTGAGCGACACGAAAGCGTTGATGTAGGATACGCACAATAAAGAAGATGATGATGGCAAGAAATGGCATTGGAAGAAGCGCCATTACGGTGAGCTTCCAGCTTACTTGCGTTACCATAATGATTAAAACCGCAATACCAGTGATCAAAGAGTCTGCGGCGGTTAAAACCCCTTCGCCGGCTGTCATAACGATATTACGCACATCATTAGTGCCACGAGCCATCAGATCCCCCGTCTTGTAACGTTCAAAAAAACGAGGTGGCTGTGTCGATAAATGCCTATATAGACGGTTACGTAGAATGGTCCCGAGCTCCCAGCTTGCGCCGAAAAGCCAAATTCGCCATAAGATGCGACACCCATAAATGGTAAAGATCAGTACAGTTAACCCTGAGAGCCATAGAATCAGCGTATTTGTATCTAAAGTGTTGTCTACGACGCCATCAACGATGATGCCAACTGCTTTGGGCGGAACAAGCTGTAGTGCTGATATCACAGCGAAAAGCAGAATGGATCCGACATAGTGCCTCCACTTTTGTTGGAAATACCAACGTAGCTGCCAGAATATTCTCATTACGCCTCCCGCTTTAAATTATTGAATTTGTTATAGAACTATTATTGAGCGAAATGATGAGTTTACAAGCACAAGTTATAGGCGGGTTTAAAAACGATAGATTGTTTCAATTATAGCCATGTGTCGGCGCAAATTACTGGTTTTATCTCTATGAGCTAACTGTGCGACGACATTATGTGAAATAGTTGTTAATGGTGGTTTTGGAGCCATGACCTTGCAATAACGATGAAGACACCAAAAGTAAAAGTGTTACTGCCACTCTATATGGGAATTAGCAATCGTCAGTTTGTATTTTGTATTTCACTTGGCCACCAGGAGTTTCTGGGTAGTAAACTTCGACATAACACATATGTTCTGGACCAACAGGCTTGTTTGCAAAACCAATAAGGAAGTAGGGCTCGTCTGGGCTATCTACCCCATACCAAGTGTTAATAGTGAGTTGCGGATCAAAGCCTGCTAGCTCTTTTGCTGGAATAACATTTTTGATAAATCCAAAGTAACCAATTAGGTCGTTATGGCCGTCATTATCTAGATCAATGTTATATTGTATGCCGCCATCTACTGTCTCTTGAGATTGAATCACTGCTTTGGTGTAGACAAAGTTGTTGGCGGTCATGAGTGCTTCTCTGGCTCCATATAGAACCGCCACTCTGGCATCTTTTTGTAAGCCAAGAAATTTAGGAAATGCAACGACGCTTATAATACCAAGAATGATGATGCACACAATGAGTTCAATAAGAGTAAATCCTTGAGAGCGACGCACAGCCTTTCTCCATGTTTTAGAAACGAATAGGCGACTATTCTGATATAGAAACTTTCAGGTCAAGTATTAAAAAAGAATGATAGTAAGAGATCGGGATTGCAAATCTCAAATATAAAACAAGTTGCTTATTTTCGAGATGAGGAGTGATTTTGATAAAAACCAAGGAGTGAACTCGAGAGGATAAAATCCTCCCGAGTAAAGCGACTAAGATTCGTGTGTCAGAGCACTGCGGTTACGTTTAAAAATGAATCGCCAAATAAATAAGACAATTGCGATGTAACCTAATCCTACACCAAGCGCTTGCCAGTGCATGCCGTTATACATCGCGATTGGCATCAAAGAGATGATGAAGATGTCAGTGATTGAGCCAGGGACATAAGCGATGGCGTAATCATCAAGTACTTTGCTACGCATTTTGGGATCAACAATACGAAGTAACGCAATACCCATGGCAACCGTACCGGTTAACCAACCCCAAGAGAAAATGCCTTTCTCGAACCAATCTTCGCCCATGATACGTGGGGCAACCCAGAAGATTAGCCATAGTGTGAAGGCGATACCGCCGATTGCAAGCACTACCATCGGCATTAAATACTGGGCTAAGACGGTAATCTTGATGGCTGAGATACCAAAGATAATCAAATAATCGGTACTGATGCCCGCAGCGTGTTTGAATGCACCGTCACAAAGATAGCGTGAAGCTTTGGTTTGTTTCGCGATGATTCGCACAAGCATGCCGCCAAGGAAGCCAGTTACGAACGTAGGGATTTGTACCTTATCGTGGAAAGAAGACAAATAGTTGGCGGCGACATAAGAGAAAGCCGTTACCACTACAACCAACGCCGCGTGAATCGCAAAAGAATCAACCGACAGGGAAGACATGGTGTCTTTCATTACCGGCTCTTGATCATCAGGCTTAACGAGCCCCTTGCGTTCGTGTTCATCCATGCTATCGAATGTCGTAAAGCTACGAATCCAACCCATCTTCAATGCGAATTGCAGCATGAGCATGCCGACAGAAATTGAAATGAAAATACCCACGGTTGCGAACGTTAAGCCAAGTGTGAAGCCATCTTCCCAGCCAAGCCCCGTGAAGATTTCACCAACAACAGATGCAGAGCCATGTCCGCCCATAAAACCCGCAGACATTGTCACACCAAAGCCGGGATTAATCTCTGGCCAGAAGAAGGTTGTGAGAACTAGACCAAACATTGCCGCAAACAACCACTGAGAAACAGAAGCGATTTGGTTAAACGCCCACAATGAGCCAGCACGCTGTGCGACGGCTTTAGGTGATGGAACATCCGTTGCCAGACCTAACGCAGAAAAAAGTGCAGCAGTTAATAGGCTTGCGTTAGCGGTAAACGTATCGGTCCAAGGCAGTACGTCTAACAGGGCTGGTCCAAAAATTAGACCGAATAATCCTGCGAGAACCGCCGATGGAATGTACATACGCTGTAGTAATGGCGCGTGAACGCGAATGACTTTTGCCAAAATCAATAGTAAGCCAGCGATGGCTAAGTCAGTCAGCATTAGACCTTTAGGCATCTTATCCTCCAGTAAATGCAGTCAAGGGGTAGCGTCCTTGTGACCTACCTTGAATAAAAATCTCTCTCAAGCCAAAAAGTCACATACGTGACTAAAAGCGTTGAGAAATCAATGTCGTTTTCATAAGCAAAGGAATGTGCTTATGCAATTTGAAATGAGTGTAAATGTTGTGATTGCACACGAACAGGAAGAGAAATTAGATTAAATTTCTCGATATTTTTTTGATAGTTCACTCAGGAAAGGCGGCAATCCTAGTCACTTTGTCAGAGCAATGCAATTGGTGTGAATCAATAAATTATGCCTAGTTAATGGGTGTCTCTGACTAACAACATGAAAAATAAAGACAATTAACAAGCAATAATATTTGTCATATCGACAATAAAAGTTAATTAAATGGTTAAATTGTCGCCGCTTTATGGGGTGACGTCATGGATTCACATGAGAAAGAATAAAATCGACCAAGGTACGGTTTTTAAGGGAAAGCTGTTTTGAACGGTAAAGCAGGTGGATCGGTTTTGGCTTGGGAGCATGTTGCTGGAGAATTTCTACCAAGGCACCAGATTGGATTTCCTGCTCAACTAAGATCTTTGGTTGCAGAAGAACACCAGAGCCTTTTAACGCAGCAAACTTAAGCACATCACCATTGTTAGACGTTAATCGGGTGTTGCTGTTTCCAAAGGTATTAGATGGCATGTTCACCACTTGTTGGCTTTCTCCTTGGTGATACTGAAACCCCAAACAATGATGGTGTTCAAGGTCATCAAGCGATTGGATAGGGGCATGTTGCTCAAGGTAAGAGGGTGAGGCGCAGTAAGTCATGTGGTATTCACCCAACTTTCTCGCGACTAACGACGAATCGACCAATTCACCGATTCGAATAATCACGTCAGCTTCGCTTCGATATGGGTCAATCAAATTGTTGTCCAACATCAGCTCAACGTTCAAATCGGGAAATTCAGCTAAGAAGTCAGCCACGATAGGAGCAATGACCTTTTTGCCATACGTGACAGGGCAGTTAACTTTTACTGTTCCGGTTGGACGGTTGATCAGCGTCTGGATTAGGTTCTCTGCGTTGGTGATGTCTTCAATAATGCGGTGGCACTCTTGATAATAGAGCCTGCCAGCTTCGGTCAGGGACTGTTTGCGCGTGGTGCGATGAATCAGCTGTGTACCTAAGCTTTGCTCAAGAAAGCTCACGTGCTTGCCAACCATGGTCGGTGAAATATCAAAGTGGTGTGCTGCATTACGAAAGCTGCCGTGTTCGACCACGTAAGCGAAAACTTTCATGCTTGTTAATTTATCCATTACACACCCAGAGTTGATAAAGAAATAACTAAAGCAGAGTTTATCAATCAAATGAGGTTAATTACAGTGGGCGTATGATTAAGAATGGAGAAAGAGATCCATCATGAGCGAGACGATTTTTGTTACCGCCGAACTGAA
This sequence comes from Vibrio sp. Vb1554, assembly GCF_033344235.1. Classification (NCBI taxonomy): domain Bacteria; kingdom Pseudomonadati; phylum Pseudomonadota; class Gammaproteobacteria; order Vibrionales; family Vibrionaceae; genus Vibrio; species Vibrio sp. Vb1554. The sequence goes on from NZ_JAWPOJ010000009.1 coordinate 27,228, forward strand.
AATGAATGCCGATAAGCCAAGACAACAAGTGGTTGAAGCCATTGAACAATTTTGCCTTGATATGCAAAGCGAAGCGGGGTGCTTGCAAGCGAATGCGACCTACGATTCTAAAGATCCACAACGTGTGATTCTTTGGGAGCGATATGAAAACCGCACCGCGATTGAAGTGCATTTTGCTATGCCGCATACACAAGCGTTCATTGCAGCTGAAATGGCAGAGTTAGTCCAAGCATTCGAAACCCAAGCTCAATAGGAGGCGTGAACATGAAATGGGGCATTTTAGGCACAAGCTTTATCTCAGGAGTCATGGCTGAGGCAATCCAAGGCGATGACAAGAGTGAACTGTACGCGGTTGCTGGGCGTTCGGAGCAGAACTTACAGGCATTCGCTGAGCAATATGGCATCGAGAATACGTTCAACGATTACGATGCGTTGATTGCTGATGAGCAAGTCGACATTATTTATATCGCATTGCCAAATCACCTTCATCATGACTTTATCGTCAAAGCGGCAGAGCAGGGGAAAGCGATCCTGTGTGAAAAGTCACTCTCGGTAGATATGGAAAAAACCGAGCTGGCACTTCAAGCAGTAGAAGCGCACAAGGTATTCTTTGCTGAAGGCTTAATGTATTTACATCACCCGTTGATCCGCGAGTTGGTTTCGGTGCTGAAATCGGGAGAGATTGGTGAGCTTCGCTCGATCCATACGTCTTATATCGCGTCGATTGCGCAGTTTGTGAATCCAGACAGTAAAGGTGCTTTGTATAATTTAGGTTGTTACCCAATGTCATTGGTGCATTTGGTGGTGAAAACCATGTTGGGTGAACAAACCTTTGAGAACCGTTCAATGACAGCGATTGGTCGACAAGGTAACGATGGGAATATCTGTGAATCGAGCTTGATGATGCAATTTGGTGAGCAACAAACAGCGAGCGTTCACACTGCCGAAGATCACGGATTGAAACACCAATTCACCATTCTGGGTAGCAAAGGCTGTATTACGCTAGATTCAAACCCATGGCTACCAGCGCAAGAAAACCAGTTTAGTGTGGAAATTTACGAGACGTCGAAGCGTGAAGTGTCTGTACCGGCTGCAGGGGACGCTTTCTTCTATCAAGTGCGCAATATTCGCCAAGCGGTTGAAGCAGGGCGTACCTCGTTAGAAAACCCTTGTGCAACATGGGAAGACTCTCACCGTATTATGCAGCTACTGACTGAGTGGGAATCACTAGCTTCAAAGTAAGTCTGTACTTGAACCAATGAACATAAAAACGGCGCACTAAATACAATATTTGGTGCGCCGTTTTTATTTTGTGTTCAGTCTGGATTAAATGCGATTATCACCGGTGCTGAACGCAATGATTTGGCTGATCTCAGAAAGGCTTCTGCCACTTTCTTGTTGCCATTGAACAAACGCTTTGTTGGTAGCATCGAGCGATTTCTTCGTATCTTTGCCACCTTCAATGATCTTGCAATTGCGCAGGTAAGCTTCAACGTCGCTAGACAAGATGAAGGTATCAACGCCCATTTGACGCAGTGTGTAAGGGCCTGTATTTCCGCCTAGGCGATTACCGCGTTTCTTCAAATACGCCCATAGGTCGGTGATTTTCTCTTGCGGCCAATCGGCAACCATTTTGCCAAACGAGCCGTATTCGATTTTTGCTTCGTGGATCATACGAGCGTTGGCTGGAATCGACATGACTTTAGTGAGGTGGCGAATGATGCGTTTGTCGGTTGCTTTGGTTTCCCATTGCTCGTCTGACAGCATCAACAGCGGCTCAATCTTAAATCCGAAGAACACTTCTTCGAAGTTCGGCCATTTGTTGCGAACCACGCTCCATGAAATCCCACTTTGGAATACCTTCATCGAAAAAGCGGCCAACCAACGGTCATCTGGAATCGCAGCGAGTTCCTCTTTGCTTAGTGGATGAGACAAAAGCGCTTCAAGTTGATCTTCACCACCTTTACGCTCAGCAGCGCGCTGATAAATCGCGTCAAATTTTTCGATACTCATAAAAGAAGTTAGTCCTAGTTTATGTCGATATTTGTGAAACATACTACGCTTAAGTGACTGAATCGTAAATTGATGGAGTGTCACAAATGAAGAAGGTCACATTAACGTTTGTCGGGGAAGGTTCGGATCGTATTGCAGAAAAATTCTATGCGTGGATGACGGACGGTGGGTTAGAAGACAGCATGATTGAGAATTTATCTGACCGTGAAATCTCAGTGGTCGGCATCAGTGATATGGATAATGAAACGCGTGATGTGGTGATCAATACGGAAATGAACTAACGAGTCGTCGTTCGTCAGCAAGTAGAATCAGATAAAACAAAGCCCTTCACTCGAAGGGCTTTGTTGCGCTTATAAGCATGAGAGCTTAGTTATTTACCAGCGTCAGACCGCTTGGGAGTGCATCACCAAAGATACGCTTCGATTCGCTCTCAGATAGCTCTTTGACTTCTTCAACCAGTGATACCCAAGATTCAGGCACCTTGCTTTGCTTCAACTTAGCCAATACCTGCTCACGGTAGTCGTCCGAGATATCGAATAGTCGGTCGCCCGTCTTACGACAAATCATTACGGCTGCAAACGCGATCATTGGCTCTTTCTGCCAGTTCTGCTCTAACAGCTTAGGCAACCATTGTTCCGCTTGTTCACGAGGAACAACGTTATGCTGACTGCCATATAAAGGCGTACGCGATGCCAAGCGACCCATAGCCCACCAGTGCGCTTGTTCGAACTGGTTATGGTTGATGGCTTTGCTCAAGAACCACGTTGCCAATAGAACTTTGTCTTCGACTTCTAAATGCTCCAGAGAGGCTGACAAACGTACCATCGACTCGTAACCCATGTCTTGCGCCGCTTTAGCGGATTGTGGGTTTTTCATCGCGCCAGGGTGCAGATATTTCGCGATGTCCGCCAAGATGGTTTCTTGTTGCTCTTGGCTCAAGCCACCTGCGATACGGCGCCAGAACACCCACCAGTCGGTCCAACCTTGATGGTTCTTAAACTGAATGTTTTGTTGGTAGAGACCCCAAACTTGCTCAATACGCCATGAGTCGGTTGGATCGCCAAAACCCGGACGCAGTGCAAAACCTGCCAAACGAAGCCAGTTTTTCTCGTGTTGTTCAGAACGGCGACGACGCTTACGACCTTGTGCAAAGGTATCGAACAGTTGACGTAGGGTAGTGAAATCCCACTCGTCACGTTTGCCCAGTTTCTTCTCAAGATCTTTGGCTAAGGTTTTGATCTCTTTGCTTTCCGCGCTTTTCTTATTACCGCTGTAAAGGCGAGCGATCAGCTCCTTACATTCGTTCAGTTTAGGGTGGAGCTTAACTTGCTCGCTGTCGTCGGTTTGCTTGTTACGAACTTCGAACTCCAGTTCCCAACGTTTGCTGTCATCTTCTGCGCTGACACATTCCATCTTAAGTGTGCCGACTTCAGTCAACTGACATGCCAGTTGTACTTCTACACGCTCTTTCTGGTTGGCTTGCAGTTCGGCACCTTCACCTTCAAGGGTGGTGATATAAGGCGGAAGAGGGGCAAATAAGTCAGGATCAACGTCCACCATCACACCGTTTTGAATAGCGGTGTTATTGGTTAAGGTGTCGTGGGTAGACGTCAGCAGGTTAAAGCGAACGGGTTCACCTAGGGTAAGCGAGAAACGACGACCACTTAAGCGGATCTCGTGTCCTTCTTCTGTACCTTTTGCAAGCAAACAGAGCGCTTTGCCCATCTTGTTCTTCTCTTGAAGGTGCAAGAAGTAAGAACGCGCTGCACCACCACCAATTTTTAGCTGTGCACCACGACGTGCTTTACCAAACGCAACAGCACCTAATGCAACAGACCAATCTGGATGTGGGTTATCTAATACCGTAACCGGAGCGCCGCGCCAATCGGACAGTAGGGTAGTGACACGCTCAGTCACAAGTTCACTATTGAACACACCACCGTTAAGTAGCAAACCTACCGGAATGGCATTTTGTTTGTCGTCTTCAAAGCCGAGAGCGGCACGAGCAACTTGTTGGTGCTGAGTTAAGAACTCAGCAACGTGTTTGCTCACTGCTGGGTCAGCAACGTATGGAAGACCAAACTCGACAACCGCGCTGCGACGTTTGTCTGGTACTTCACTGAAATCAGAAAGTGGGAAGAAGCCATCCAAAGCGATTTGGTGCACTTCTTGTTTGCTCAGCCCAATACTCTTTGTTCCGCCAAGAAGTTTCGAGCCGCTGCCCAGCATGGTGATTTTCACTTCTTCAGGTGCATTCGCTGAAAGCAGGTTTTCTTTCGCCTTGCGAGTTTGCTGAATCAGCTTAGTCAGGCTTGCTGCAGTGAGCTTCTTACTTTGGTTGAAGCGGCTCTCCGCAAGGTGTGCTAATGCTAGGTCGAGGTTATCACCACCCAGCATCAAGTGTTCGCCAACACCAATACGATCAAGGGCTAGTTCATCTTGAGAAGAGAAACTGGCTTCAATCAAGCTCAAGTCGGTAGTACCACCGCCCACATCACACACCAGAATCAGCGGTAACTCTTTGAGTTCATCAGCTGCGGTTTGCTGGTGGCGTGCGTACCAGTCGTAACATACGGCTTGTGGTTCTTCGAGCAGGACGATTTTTTTCAAACCTGCCAACTCAGCGGCTTCAAGCGTGAGCTTACGAGCGGTTTCATCGAACGACGCTGGAACAGTCACAACCACATCTTGGTCTTCTAGCTTATTGCTAGGGTGACGGTAGTTCCATGCTTGACGAATGTGGTTGAGGTAGCTTGCGCTGGCAATAACGGGTGAGACTTTATCTACGTCTTGCGCACCAGCCCAAGGAAGAATGTCTGAGCTACGATCCACTGCTTGGTGTGATAGCCAGCTTTTAGCACTGGATACCTGACGTCCTTCCACCTTAGCGCCTAATTCACGAGCCCATTCACCCACGATCACATTACTAATGTCGCCAGATACCGGTTCGTTTTCCCAAGGAAGTGTTAGGTCAGAAGGGGAGATTTGACCAACTGCAGGGTGATAGCGGAAAGAGGGCAGCAATGGTTTACGAACCACTTCACCCGGACCAATCAATTGGTCGATGTCGAATAGGGATACTTCGGATTGTTCAAGGTTGTCGGTGATTTCACAATACGCCACCACAGTGTTTGTGGTGCCAAGGTCAATACCAACAAGAAAACGAGGAGATGCCATACAAACCTTCGTGTATTTAAAAACGGCACCCGATTGGATGCCGTTTGATTTCTATTTATTCTTCTTTGTTTGAGTTGCTTTTCGCGTCTTCGCGCACATCGAACTCAACATGCCATTTTTGACCGTTATCAGCGGCAATGGCTTCTAAGTAAAGCGTACCAAGCTCTGTCACGCGAGAGGCTAGGGTTACCGGAACCACTTCACCTTCACGGCGACCTTCAGATACAGGCAGCGTTACTTGAATTTCTGGTAGCTCTTCAAGCTCTTCTGGTGCCCAGTAGTCTAGGTGAGTACCCGCTAGGTCATCACGACGAACGGTTGAGCCGAAGAATTGGAAGTTAACCGGCTGACCGATGATCAAACCAAACTCTTGGCTTGGTACGTCAACGCTTGAACCTTCTTCCATACCAAATGGTGCAACACACAGTGCTTCCATTGGAGGCGCCATGCCGGGAATCGCTGGCATCGCACTTTCGATACCCACGTAGTACGCCGAAGCAATACCACCACGAATACGAACGCCTTGTCCACGACGCACAGAGCCGTAGTAAGCCGCACCGCTAGCAACTGCAAGGTCTAGATCCACACCTGTTAGGCGTTTTGCCATTTCAGCATCTGCTTCAATTAGCCATTCGTTGATCGTGTCTTCTAGACGAGTTGCTAGAAGTTTCGATTTCAGAACACCACCGTTGAATAGGATTGCGGTTGGCTTGATGAAGTCAGCTGATTGGGCTGCATCCGCACCTGGCATACCAGGCATGTTCGCGAATGGATTGAAATCTTGAGCTGCTGCTTCTGCGCCATTTCCTGAAGCAGAAAGGGCATTAGCTTGCTTAGACAAGAATGCAGCAATGTGACGAGTGATGCCTGCATCTTGTGCGTAAGGCAGACCCATTTGCGTTAGTGCACCACGGTTACGTTGAACAGGGTGGTCCGTAATCGCAACTTGAGGGAAGAAGCCGTCAACCAGTGTTTGTTGTACTTCTTCTTGAGTCAGTTCTGTTTTCAGCGTTGCGCCAAGCAGTTTAGAACCACGACTTGGTACTACAATTGGCACTGACTGAAGCTCGCTGTCGTTCAATAGCGCTTCTTTCGCGTCACGACATGCGTGTGTCATTGCCTGAACTTGCCATGGCTGTAGCTCTTTGCCTTCTTGCGCTAGCTTCATTTTCAAGCGGTACGCAAGTGCAAGATCCATGTTGTCACCGCCAAGTAGGATGTGTTCACCTACCGCGATGCGGTTCAGAGTTAGGTTGCCGTCGTCTTCAGTTACTTCAACCAAAGAAAGGTCGGTTGTACCACCACCGATATCGACCACAAGCACGATGTCGCCAACTTCAACTTCGTCGCGCCATTTGTCGTTGCTGTTATCGATCCAGTTGTAAAGTGCAGCTTGTGGCTCTTCTAGAAGTGTTAGGTGCACAAAACCAACGTTGCGTGCTGCTTCTGCAGTTAGATCGCGAGCAGCAGGATCAAAAGAAGCAGGAACCGTAATGGTTACGTCTTGATCGGCAAGGTTGTGATTTGGGTTCGCGTGATTCCAAGCGTCTTTTAGGTGCTCTAGGTAAAGCTCTGTCGCACGAAGAGGGGATACTTTTTCCACTTCTTCTGGGCTACCTGCTGGCAGGAAAGCATCACGACGGTTCACACCTGCGTGGCAAAGCCAAGATTTCGCACTTGCAACAAGACGAATTGGTGTTTTTGAACCTAGGTTACGTGCAATTGCACCAACTAGAGCTTTTGGCTCGCTCGACCACGGAAGAACGCGTGATTGCGGGTTCATTTCGTGTTCGTGCGGCTGGTAAAGGAAAGAGCCTAATTGACTGCGAGTCTCTACCGTACCCGGCGCAGTCAACTGCGGGATTGGCATCACTTCAACGCGAGCGTCTTCGTTGTGTGTATCAACAAAAGACATGACACAGTGTGTTGTACCTAAGTCGATACCAACACTGAATTTAGGTGTCTGTTGAGTTTCAACAGACGCTTCTTGAGAATGGTTTTCTTGGTTCATGTGTTCCATTACAGCTCAACCTCAGCTGGAGCGATCACAGAAGCATCGTAGTTCTCAGCAAGTTTAGGCAACGTCATTGATGTTGCTTTCCAGCCTTTGTGAACTAGCGTGCCGTTGAATGGCGCGCTGCCTGTTACGTTGCCAGTTAGGCGGATTTCTTGTGGGTTGAAGCCTTCTTCAACCGTAATGCGAGTTTCTTCGTCTTCGTTACGAACATGCGCTAGCGTCACGTAGTCGTTCAGTACTTTCTGACCGCCAGTGTGGATTACGCGAGCGGCTGCGCCTACTTCTTCATCAGAGAATGACGTTAGGTCTTCTTTTAGGAAGTCAATCAGGCGAGCTTCTTGTTGCATGATAGAAAGCAGCTGCATTGCAGAGTCCGTTGACGCGGTTGCAAGTTTTGATTCAACTTCCACCACTTTTTCAACGACTTTCTCTACTTCCACTACTTTTTCTACTTCAACGATCTTCTCAACTGGTTTCTCAACCTCGACGATTTTCTCGACTGGTTTTTCTACCACTTTCTCGACCACTTTTGATTTGCGCGACACTGCAACTAGAAGAAGCAAAACGCTCGATGCGGTTAGGCCAGCGTGAAGCATATCGAACGTTTGAGGAATTAGGTTCAAATCAATGTTCATGACGTTTTTTCTCTTTCTATTGATTTATTGGTGCTCAGTATTGGCTCATATTTGTTCACTAAAACGATCGTCTTTGCGATCTTGCACCAAGTTTAGACATTAAAATGATGACGGATGGTAGCATATTCAAGGCTTAAGGCTGTAATAATTCGTGACTATACCGTACGAACAGCGTGAAAAATCGACGATCAGACTCCCCAATATAGGTTGTTGCTTGATGTTTGTGCATTGCTAACGCAGTATTTCAATAGATCCCGAAGTTTAACTTACGGAAGTATCAAAAATTACGATATGACACAAAGCACCGCTCATAAGAGCTTTATAAAACGACATTCAGACTCTATTTTAGCTTTTTTGGCGACTTTATGTGTCACTGCTGGTGTAGTTGGTGCTGCTTATACAATGCAGCAACGGTATACACAGACGACGTTTGATACTTTAGCCGACCGACAAGCAGAATCACTTAAAGCAAACGTCGAGAATGATCTAAAGTTCATTGGTGCGGGCGCAAACTTTTTCCATTCGATTGAGCGAAGCTATTGGCCATCGTTTCCGATGTATGCAGAACAAGTGATTAACAGCTCGCGAAGTCTCATTGGACTTCAATGGATGCAAAAGGTCGAATTTGAAGATCTTGATGAACATATTTTAAAGACCCGTCAAAAATTTCCAAACTTCCAACCGTTTACCGTTCCTAAAGATGGTCCCAAAACCTACGGGTACATTTTTGAACACAATGAGCCAATTTTCATCGCGTCGGATATCTACCCAAGAACACCGGAAAACCTTTCTCTATTGGGTTTCTATTTTTCGCGCAAACGCTTCGATTTAATCTTGGATGATATTTCCGAAAATGGGCGAGCGAATGTCTCGGATAAAGTTCGCTTGCTGCAAGATGGTTATGACAAGTCCATACCTAAGACTGGGTTGCTGGTGTTCCATCCAGTGTTCGACTTCGAGAACAAATATTTATTAGGAGTAGTGACCGGTGTTATCCGAAGTACGGTCTACTTTGAGGATTTGATTACGAAAACCGCGACGGAGCTCGATATGTCGGTGCGCGTAGAAGATTTGGGATTCGACGCAGCAGATGACCCTGTTCTCTTTCAAAGTGCGAGCTGGGACAACATTCGAGGAACGGTTATAAGCCGGACCATTCAACTGCCTAACCGTGAATGGCGTATTGACTTTAAGCTTTCTGACGCAGTCTCAGCTTGGGAACGTTCTATTTTAGCGGGCACGACACTAGCCGGATTGGTAATCGCCTTTTTGATCAGTTGGATTGTGAATTTACAGTCTCGAGAAAAAGAGCGCTTAGCGGTCATGTTGGAGCTCAAAACCGTTGAATTAAAAAGAATGGCAGAGCGAGACCCTCTAACTCAACTACTGAATCGCCGAGCATTCAACGATCATTTGCTTAATCAGATAAACAAAGGTGTTAACTTCGCCTTGGTTGGTTTTGATATCGACCACTTCAAAGTGATTAATGACAAACACGGCCATTTAGGTGGAGATGAAGCGTTACAACATGTCACTAAGCTGGTCAGTGCTAATTTAAAACCGGGAGATAAGTTTTACCGAGCTGGTGGTGACGAGTTTTGTATTATTTCTAAAGTCATTGATAGAGCAGTGCTAGAAGCTTACCTAGAAAAATTACGGAGTGTTGTGGCAAGTACGGCTTTTGATTATGGTGATGCGTCAATCATCTGTACGTTGAGTATCGGTGCGGTTATCCATAAAGAAGAAGATCCTGAGAGCTTGTATCACAAAATGGATAGTCAACTCTATTTGAGTAAAAAAAACGGCCGTAATAATGTGTCGATCGGCGATTAAATGGGCGCACAAATTCGAGTTTTACGCCGTGTTACGATAGAATCGCACGCTTTAAATTTTTATGTTAGGAACCAAGGCAAACTATGAACCATAACCGTATTGTATGCTTCGATTTAGAAATGTGTTGCTGGAACGAAAATGGCGTCGGCAGCACGGGTGAAATTATCGAAGTGGGGTTAGCTGAAATAGATTTGTCTAAAGGTGAGATAGTCAAGCGTGCTCAATACTACGTGAAACCAGAACACGATGAAGTGTCTCTGTTTTGCGCTGAGTTAACGGGCATCACACCACGTAAGATTGAAAAACAAGGACGCCCACTAGAAGAAGTGCTTAAATCCATGGTTAAGAACTTCGGTGGTCGCAACAAAATCTTTGCATCTTGGGGGCGAGATGACCTCATTCTTCTAGAAGAGTGTAAGCAAAAAGGTATTGAAGCACCGTTCACAGAGTTCATCAACTTAGCGACACTCTACCGTATTCAAAATCGTCTTAAAGATAAACGTATAGGCCATCGAGCCGCTCAAGAAGCAAAAGGAATAGACTGGGAAGGGCGTCAACACTCTGGCTATGTAGATGCATATAACTTAGCTAAGCTTGCTTTGACCATGTTTTAGTTATTCGAACCTAGCTAGCTTGTAATTAAATAATCATCCAACCATTGTTGTTTTGTCATGCAGTCTGTTTAGTGTGGAAAGAGCTAAACACATACCTTGACCAGTATTTTAATAACAATGTCGTTGGCTTATTGAAAAACGCGCAGAGTGCGCGTTTTTTTATGGCTACAGAAGCGATATCTGTTGTCATCCTAGGGGTAGCTTAGAGTTAGCCAGCGACTTATATACTCATCTCGTCACTTTACTGAGACTGTAACTTCGCTCGAATGAACTCGCTGTGATCAACATAGAGTAGCTCTGCTGTTTTACGGATCACCGCGTCTTCTAGCGGGTCAATTTCGCCGTCTGCGTAAGCGACTTCCCACATGCTTTTGATTAAGTTGTAACGAGTTTCTTGAGTCAGTTCTCTTAGTTGAGAGGTAAAGTCGTACAGCGAAGCGGAATCTTTTATTTTCTGTTGCGCTTGCTCTAACAAAGTATTTGATTCTTCTTCATTTAACGACAGCAGTTTCATCAATAAAGAGCGCTTTGTTTCTTGTTCTCTATCATCGACACTATGGTCTGCACCAGAAACTTCACAAAGCAAACACGCGATAGCCATGTTAGGGGAAAGTGTGTTGGTTTGGCTTAAATCAGAGCCATCAATGAGTTGTTTAAATAATGATGTGAGAGAATTAAACATAATGAACACCGAGCTATTGTTTATTTGGTTAACATGGTAATAAATACGGAAGATCTCAAGGTGCGATACCAAATTTAGCACGCCGTTGACATTTAAGAACGGCCACTTTCTCCCCAAAAAAACCTAAACTCCTGAGTTAGTTCAAGGTGACTTGCCTCTTACAAAGGGCAAGTCATTTTGGGATTGATACTCAGCTTTCAGCACGTGTCGGTGGAAAATGAACTTCGTCACCATCACTCGTCAGAATACTAATTTGACTTGGTTTGCCTTCATCATCAAGGCGTAGCTCACCAATGGCACTATGGTTAACCAAGCGATAAAAGTTGTGCGTACTTGGTGCGCGTTTGTAAATCTTGAGTCGTTTACGTTTTGTGAACCAGTTTAAAGGTGAGCGAGGGCTGTATAGCAGTCTATCTAGGCCATCACACATATTGAGCAGTTGTGTAGGGAACTGATTTTTAATTCCACTACAGGTGATTTGATAGATATTCGGACTGTTTTTTCGATAGCGGAGCTTAATATCGTATGCAAAAGAGTAGTGCACGTCGCCAGAGAGAATAACAAAGTTAGTTGGTGTCTTTGTGTGTGTGAAAATACTAATAAGAGTATTCGCACTTCCGGGGTGAGCCATCCAGTTTTCAGCATCAACCATCAATGGTTTACCAAGCATGGTCACCACACGTTGTAGTGCTTCGATAAATTTCACACCAAACATTGGCGCGGCAGAAACAATAACAACCTTGTCTTGATGCACGAGCTCCTGATGGAACTCAATCATCGCTTCCCAGTCCATTAAGCCAGAAGGTTTGTTCATTTTAGACTCAGAACGCCAGCGTCTGGTTCGTGTATCTAGCACGACAACTTTTGGTGTCGTAGGAATGGTGTAGTGCCAATTCTCAAAGCGATACAAATATTGAATAAATGCATCTTGGGTTTGCGAGGTTCGCTCATCGATAAAGCGTTGAGCGAGGCTCATAAATTCATCATTGAATTTTTCTGGCGCATTTCCCCAACCTTGGCAAAGCCAGTAAGCAATCAAGCTATTACCGATAATGCGTTTTGCAAACGTGTTGCTGTATGCGGCTTGTTCCCAGCCTATGGTGAGATTCCAATCGTCGGTGACATCGTGATCATCAAAAATCATATAGGTTGGAATGTGAGCGAGTAAGCGTTGAACCTTGTCCAGACCTGCGACGAATTTATCAATTTGCTTTTTTTCTTCGCGCCATTGCTGCTGCCATTTGGGTTCAAGAACTTCTCCGCCGACAGTAAATTCGTTTTCTAACAAACGATCCGTTCGAACAAGCTTCCACAAGGTCGGAGACCAAACCAATAAGTACATTGCAAAGCACTCAGCAAAGCTTATTAGGTGATTCTCACACTCTTTGGCGCTGAATATTGGTGTCCCTCGGTGTGGAAAAAACTTACTTAGTAAACTGTCATCACTCACATAATGAGGCAACAATTTATCTCGACCATAATAGCAAGCAGGGTGTTGGTAGAGCTCATTGGTATTTTTTATCGGAGCTTGATCGAATTCTTCGCCTGGCAAACCCAATAAAGCTATGACTTGCTCAATGGCATCGAGAGTGGGGCCTGCAACATGGTCTGCATAGATTTGATCACCACTCATGATGAGCATATCTGGTCTCTCTTCAATGGATTGAGACGCGATTTTATGATCCGCAGCGACCAATGTATCATCACTGAAGTGATGGGGATTACGGCAAGAGCCATGTAAGAGATAATCCGCTTTTTCACTAACGAGGAACTCAATACCCAAGTTTGGCGTATTATCTCGCTCATAAGTTAGGTGAGGGAGCAGTTCCGTCACTAAGCCATATTGCGTTTTTATTTGATAGCGTAACGCTTGATGGGTTGGAAACTCGCCTTCTAATTTAAGTAAGCAACACCACGCATTGAGGCCGATTTGAAGCTGTTCTTTTTGTTCACTTAAAGGGGCTTGATAAAGGATGGAGGCATTTTCATCCGTAATTTGCACCATACCCTCCAAGCGTTGGGTGGTGACTAGCCAAATATTGATTTCAGTTGCGGTCACTTTACGTAGGATCGGACCTGCAACGACAAGAGGAAGTGAAGAAATTTCAGTCGTGTTCATCAATGCTGGCAAAACGGCTCCTTATGTGTCAGCTTCTTCTTCTAATATTTCGATAACTTGCGAGCTACTAAGTTCATGTCCCATAAGGAACAAACCAAGCATCGCATCGGCTTTTGACGCGTTATCACTGTCTTCATCCAAAATTTGCTGAAGCCGAGTTCTAATTAGGTCGATTTCGTGTTCGACGAAGCCACGCCCTTCTTCGTCACCTTGACCATCTTCTGGTGCATTATCAAAGTGCAAAAACAACATGTCACCATCGAGTTGAGTCCCTATCAACCTCTCTGGCAGCCATGCTTCTCCCATCACAATGTCTGGGTCTGTATCTGCGGGTAAATGATTCAAGGTAGAGATGAGTTCTGATGCTTTCACTTTTTACTTCATTATGTTTGATTTAGAACTAAGCTAGAGTTTAAGCGCTTGTTGTGATGGTAAAATATTCGCAAACAAGCTCACCTAGTCGTGCAATATTAATATGATCTTGGGACTCAAACTGTCACGAGGATGACAACATTTGCCATTGTAACGGCTATCATCAGCAGAACATAAGCTTTTAATGGCAAATCATTGATGTTTGCCTGCTTCTCAACCAACATTTTTCGAACTCATGAAGAGATTAATTCTAACAACACTCGCTTTACCTTTAGCTGCGGCAGTTTCTTCTGCGCATGGTTCAGAAGAACAAACGTGGGGGATTGCTGCGATGTATCGCACAGCATCGATTCCGTTTTATACCGCCGATAATGACTCTACGGTGAGTACATTTGTACCAATGATGTTCTTTGAAAACGAACATGTGTATATCAATGGCATTGAAGGTGGCGCTTTTTTGTATAACGAGAGTGATTCCGACTGGCGCGCGAGCGCACTCATGCGATTGAGATTTGTCGATATTCCCATGTCGCTACAAAATGCTAATGAAGGGGACAGAGTCGATTTCGGTGGGCAAGTGCGTTATAGCATTAACGACACTTGGCGCGCAGAAGTAGAGTTGATGACGGACGACGAACTCCAGTTTCACTCTAATTACCGCCTTGCTGCCAATTATGTATTTGGTGATTGGGAATTAGAGCCATCGATTACGATTCGATACAAAGACGCTGATTTCAATAGTGAATATTATTCCTTTAAGGATATTACTGGCGAGAGAATTGGAGCTGGGCTTGACACCAATCTTGGTATTAAAGCGCGTTACCATGTAACTTCAAATTTGTATTTATTGGGTGAGACGAGTGTTACTCGCTTAGATGATAACGCCTACAACAGTCAGCTTGTAGAAGATCGATATCAGGGAGAAGTGTTTGTCGGTTTTGGCTTTTTCAACGATAAAAGCAAAGCTCCGAAACCGACACTGAGCAATAAAGCATATCTACGTATTGCGCATGGTTGGGCGACGCCTTCGAACATCGGTGAAATATTTAGCTTTGAGAGAGAAAAAGACCCATACGACAATCAACTTACTTCATTGTTTTATGGGCATCCATTAACGGATGAGCTGTTTGGTTTTCCTCTTGATATTTATTTAACGCCAGGGTTGGTTCATCACTGGTCGTCCAGTGTTCAGTCTGCGAGCACAGAATACGTCATGGCGATTAAGGCTTATTATACGGTTAATTGGCCTACGACTTGGCGATTTGGTGTAGCGGAAGGTGTGTCATACATTGATAGCATTACCTATATTGAAGGCACAGAAATGGAAGACAAGGGTTATACACCAAGCAAGTTGCTCAACTACCTAGATTTCTCGTTTGATGTCAATGTAGGCGATCTCTTCAACCAAAAGAGCTGGAACAATATGTGGGTGGGCTATTCATTGCATCACCGCTCGGCGATTTTTGAAAGCGCTTCGCAGTTTGGGCGAATTAAAGGTGGGAGCAACTACAATACTATTTATTTCCAGTTCGAGTTTTAGCGCATCACGAGATGCATATAGGTCGGATTTGCAACTGACTTATTTATCGCCCATTATGAGTAATGATGAATAATACTATGCTGCTTTCAACGAGAAATTTCGTATATCGTGCCAGAGTTAAGGCTGTTTGTGATGCATCTGATGAATCGGATGGCATAAGCACCATGAGTATCGACTCCTCATTCAATCTTCAAATTGAAGCGATAAATTGTACCAACGCTGAATTTGCCAAACGCTTTTTTGCAATTCACGGAGAAGGGCACTTGGAGGGCGATGAATGGTTGGTGCTGTACGTCAACTCTCTTGACGTTAAGGCGGGAGACAATATAGAAATCCGTAGCGATGTCGCGTTTAATGCGATGATCGAGAATATGATAAGCGAAGCTGAGCGGTCTTTAGAAAAAGTCTACCTCGATGCAATACGCAACTTGGAGAAAGTGAATCGTTTTTGACGATGTAAGAGACCCTATAAATACGATCAAGGCATAAGGATCCAAAAAGGGATTGGCGCGAACCAATCCCTTTTGTATTCTGGTTTCTTCTAACTTACGCCATTGTTGCAAGTTGGCTTTGCGCTTCTGAAATGCCTTTTGCAGCCGCATCTTCACCCATGTTTAGCGCTTCTGCGTAAACAAATTCCACATCAGTGATTCCTACAAAACCCAGCACAGTGCGTAGGTATGGCGTAACGTTGTCAGTTGGTGAATCTTTATGAATACCACCACGAGTCGTTATTACAATCGCCTTTTTACCTTCAATCAAACCTTGAACGCCGTTTTCTGTGTATTTGAATGTCACGCCTGCACGAGCAATCAAATCAATCCAGTTTTTAAGCTGAGTTGGGATGGTAAAGTTGTACATTGGAGCGGCAATAACCAAAGTGTCTGCGGCCTTTACTTCTTCAATAAGGGTGTCAGACAAGTCGACCACCGCTTGCTGTTCTTGTGAAAGGTCTTCCGTAGCGCGCAGTGCAGTCGCAACGGCGAAGTCCAAAACAGGTAGCGGGTTTGCAGCCAAATCACGAACAGTAAGCTTGTCTTGGTCTACATTTTTGATGAAGTCTTCAACCAATTTGTTTGATTGAGAGTAATCGCCAAGGATGCTTGATTTTAGAGCTAGTACACGAGACATAATGGTTATTCCTTAAATAAGTGCTTTCGACTATGGGAGCCATTATAAGCAACGTAAGTGAGTTCAAAAGCCTAGCGATTCGCTGAACATGTTCGAAAAAATTGAATGAGCTTTCGGTTATCTTGTTACAGATCTTGTGTGATACAATCCGCGCAGTTTTTGTAATGAAAAGAATAGGAAACGCTTTGACTTCGTCACAGCCCCCAAAAAAGAATCTAGCTGAAGAGCAAGCGACACCGTCAAATGGTGCGCAAAAAGCGACAGCGAAACAAGCTCAAACACCTCAGGCTCAAGTGAATAGCGCGGCATCTCTGCGTAAAGCGCTGAATCAGTGCATGATGCGCGACCGTTTCCGCTTGAGTAAACGTATTTCTGGTGCAAGCAAAATTAAGAAGGACGCAGCGCGTAATGCTGTGTTCGACGAAATCGCATTAGACATCGCAAAATCCATGATGGTTGCAGAGCAGCGCAGCAACTACAAACCAACGATTGAATACCCAGAAATCCTGCCTGTAAGCCAAAAACGCGACGATATTGCGAAAGCGATCGAAGAAAACCAAGTGGTTATCGTCGCGGGTGAAACTGGTTCTGGTAAAACCACTCAGCTACCAAAAATCTGTGCTGAGCTTGGTCGCGGTAAATTTGGTCTGATTGGTCATACTCAGCCTCGTCGTCTTGCAGCGCGTTCGGTTGCTAACCGTATTGCCGAAGAGATGGAAACCAAGCTTGGTGAGTTTGTTGGTTACAAGGTTCGATTCAACGATCAGATCTCTGAAAATACCCAAATCAAATTGATGACGGATGGTATCTTGTTGGCTGAAATTCAGCATGACCGTTTCTTGAATCAATACGACACCATCATTATCGATGAAGCGCACGAGCGCAGCCTGAACATCGATTTCATCTTGGGTTACTTGAAAGAGTTGCTACCACGTCGTCCTGACTTGAAAGTGATCATCACGTCGGCAACCATCGACCCTGAGCGTTTTTCAAAACACTTCAACAATGCACCAATCATTGAAGTATCGGGTCGTACTTACCCAGTAGAAACACGTTACCGCCCACTAAGCGGTGATGACGACAATGATCGTGACCAGCTTGAAGGCATCTTCGAAGCGGTAGATGAACTGTGCGATGAAGGTTTAGGTGACATCCTGATTTTCATGAACGGTGAACGTGAAATCCGTGATACCGCAGATGCATTGTCCAAACGTAATCTGAAGAGCACGGAAATTGTGCCGCTTTACGCGCGTTTGTCGGCAGGTGAGCAGAATAAGATTTTCCAACCTCACACTGGTCGCCGAATTGTACTGGCAACCAACGTGGCAGAAACCTCGCTAACTGTTCCGGGCATTAAGTACGTTATCGACCCGGGTACGGCGCGTATCAGTCGATACAGTTACCGTACTAAGGTTCAGCGTCTTCCAATCGAGCCAGTTTCTCAGGCGAGTGCGAACCAGCGTAAAGGTCGTTGTGGTCGTGTGGAAGAGGGTATCTGTATTCGTCTGTACTCAGAGGAAGATTTTGAGTCACGCCCAGAGTTTACTGATCCTGAAATCCTACGTACCAATCTAGCGTCGGTTATCTTGCAAATGACGGCACTTGGTTTGGGTGATATTCAAGCGTTTCCGTTTGTGGAAGCACCGGATAAACGTAACATCCAAGACGGCGTGCGTTTGCTGGAAGAGCTTGGTGCGATTAACTCTGAGGTAAAAGATCCGAAAAAACGCCTGACTTCCATTGGTCGCCAATTAGCGCGTTTGCCAATCGATCCGCGCTTGGCGCGTATGGTATTGGAAGCGCCAAAATATGGTGCGCTTAAAGAAGTGATGATCATCGCAGCTGCCTTGTCGATTCAAGATCCACGCGAACGTCCTTCCGACAAACAACAATCTTCAGACGATAAACATCGTCGCTTCTTCCATGAAGAGTCGGACTTCCTGACATTTGTGAATTTGTGGGAATACATCCAAAAGCAGCAAAAAGCCTTGTCTAGCAATCAGTTCCGCAAACAGTGTAAGCAAGACTATTTGAACTACTTGCGCGTTCGCGAGTGGCAAGACGTGTACTTCCAAATTCATCAGTCGATGCGTGAGATGGAGTTCAAGCTTAACGATGAGCCCGCTTCTTACCATGGCGTACACAGTGCCATTTTGGTTGGTTTGCTGTCGCACATCGGCATGAAAGACCAAGAAAAGAATGAATATCAAGGCGCGCGTAATGCTCGTTTCCATATCTTCCCTGCATCAGGTCTATTCAAGAAACAGCCTAAGTGGATCATGTCTGCTGAGTTGGTGGAAACCTCAAAACTTTGGGGTCGTATCATCGCAAAGATTCAGCCAGAATGGATTGAGCCGTTAGCTAAACACCTTATTAAACGTAGTTACAGCGAACCACATTGGTCGAAGAAACGCGCTGCGGTGATGGCGCACGAAAAAGTGATGCTTTACGGCGTACCAATCGTACCGAAACGCTTGGTCAACTACGGCAGTATCGATTCGACCGTAAGTCGCGAAATCTTCATTCGTAGTGCATTGGTTGAGGGTCAATGGGAAACCAAACACGCGTTCTTTAAGCAAAACCGTAAGCTTCTGCAAGAAGTGGAAGAGCTTGAGCATAAATCTCGTCGTCGTGACATCTTGGTGGATGATGATGAGCTGTTTGATTTCTATGATCAACGCGTTGGCACCGAAGTGGTGTCTGGTAAGCATTTCGATACGTGGTGGAAAAAGGCATCTAAAGAAAATCCGGAACTGCTGAACTTTGAAAAAGAGATGCTGTTCAAGGGTGATGCTAGCCATGTGACCGATTTGGATTACCCGAACTTCTGGCATCAAAATGGTTTGAAGCTCAAATTGAGCTACCAATTTGAACCAGGCGATGATAGTGACGGTGTCACAGTGCATTTGCCGTTGCCGATTTTAAACCAAGTTGAACCAGCGGGCTTTGACTGGCAGATCCCAGGTTTACGCCATGAGCTTGTGGTTAGCTTGATTAAATCGTTGCCAAAGACAATTCGTAAGAACTTTGTGCCTGCGCCGAACTATGCCGATGCATTCTTAGCGCGCGTTACGCCAATGGAAGCGCCGCTGTTAGATTCATTGGAGAAAGAGTTGCGACGCATGACGGGCGTAGAAGTGCTGCGTGAAGACTGGAACTTGGAACAAGTACCTGAGCACTTGAAAGTCACGTTTCGTGCGGTTGATCACCGAAATCGTAAACTGAAGGAAAACAAAGACCTTCATGAACTGAAAGAAAGTTTGAAAGACAAAGTTCAAGAAACGCTTTCCAAAGTTGCGGATGACGATATCGAACAGCAAGGTCTGCATACGTGGAGTTTTGGCGAATTGCCGAAAGTGTATCAACAAAAACGTGGCGGCTACGATGTAAAAGCGTATCCGGCGCTTGTTGATACCAAAGACAGCGTTGAAATCAAACTCTACGAAACGGAGTACGAGCAGATAACGGCAATGCGTGCTGGTCAGCGTCGCTTAATTTTATTGAACGTACCATCGCCAATTAAATATTTGCACGCCAACTTACCGAACAAATCGAAGCTGGGTCTGTACTTTAATCCATACGGCAAAGTGCTTGATCTGATAGATGACTGCATTGCCTGTGGTGTCGATAAGCTTATTGAAGAGCAGGGTGGTTTAGTTTGGGAGCCAGAGAAGTTCGAAGCGTTGAAAGAACACGTTCGTGCTGAATTGGGTGACACCGTTGTAGAGATCGCTCAACAGGTTGAGACTATTCTGACCACGGCGTTTAGCATCAATAAGAAGCTAAAAGGCAAGATCGACTTCACAATGGCGTTTGCTCTGTCCGATATCAAAGCACAAATTGAAGGCTTGATCTTCAAAGGCTTTGCAACGGAATGTGGCTGGAAACGCTTGCCGGATATTCTTCGCTACATGCGCGCGATAGAGCGTCGTATGGAGAAGTTGCCAATCGATCCAAACAAAGATCGTTTACATATGCTGAAGATTGAATCTGTGACTCAAGACTATAAAGAGTTGCTGAACAAGATCCCGAAAGGTGTGGCCATTCCTGAAAATGTAAAAGAAGTGCGTTGGATGATTGAAGAACTTCGCGTGAGTTACTTTGCTCAACAATTAGGCACTCCTTATCCTGTTTCTGATAAACGAGTCAAAAACGCGATTGATGCTTGCTAATCAACCAGTAAAATAGTGTCAGATTTGTAATTATCGCTTAAGAAGTTGCTGGTACACTAATTGCTAGTAACTCAATAAGCATTATTTTTTAGTTCTGGGAGGCAATAGTTCGCCTCCCTTTATTTGTAGTACCAACGACTGAGTTATGCAGACGTGGGAATAATAAAGAGTAAAGGTAGATGATGAAAAAAACTCTATTAGCAGTGGCGCTACTTGGCGCATCTTCTGCGGCAATGGCGGATTCTTGGATTTACGGTGGTGCAACAGTAGGTCAGTCTGACTACAAAGGTGAGACGGACACATCATACTCTGTTCACGTTGGTACAGGCATTCTACCTATCATTGGTGTTGAAGCTGGTGTAACACAACACGGTGAGTTCAACGTAAATGGTCAAGACACTAAGCTAACTTCTTACTACGCAGCACTTAAGCCAAGTATCGACTTCGGTCCGCTACACGTGTACGCAAAAGGTGGTTTCCATCAGTGGGACAAAAAAGTGAAAGGCGGCAAAGACGATGACGATTTGGACCTAATGTACGGTGTGGGTGCTGAGTACTTCATTTTTGGCCCAATGTCTGTTGGTGCTAGCTACATGAACTACACTGCTGGTAAAGACGATATCAGCACGTTCTCTGTTAACGCAACACTACATTTCCTATAAGCGTCAAGCTTTCTAACACCATATGAAACACACCGGCTTTATGTCGGTGTTTTTTTGTCTGGAAGTCACAAAACAAAAGTTGAACATAAATTATTCACTTTTAGAGTCTTAAAATGCCTATGCTTTCCAATATATAGTGGCGATTAAATGCGCATGTTTGCGTAATGTTTCGCTTAGGAATCGATCAGGAAGGGATAGTATGAAAAAAACACTCTCGTTATTCGCTCTAACGTTGTGCTCAACGTCAGCAATGGCTGACTCTTGGATTTACGCTGGTGGCCAAATTGGTCAGTCCGATATCGACAGCGAAAATGATACAACTTATGGTATTCATGTCGGTACTGGTATTTTGCCATTCATTGGCATTGAGGCTGGCTACTTTAACCACGGCAAAGTGGATTTATCTTTGAGTGGCAGCAGGGGTAGTGCTGATTTTGATTCATTCTATTTAGCGGCGAAACCTAGTATCGACTTCGGCCCGTTACACGTTTACGCGAAAGGCGGCATCAATGCATTCAACGTTGATTATGACGGCGGATTGAGAAACTTAGACAAAGATGATGGCGTCTCTTACATGTATGGTATTGGTGCCGAATACTTCTTGCTTGACAATGTCTCTGTGGGCGCGAGTTATCAAGCGTTTGGCGTGGATATTGAAGGCGATAGCGATACCGTTAGCAGCGTAACAGGGAACATCACCTTCCATTTCTTATAACGCTCGCTGGATGAAAGGTTTGCTGATTTGGTTTCGTCGTTAATTGTGAAACCAAATCAGCGCAGGTCTTCTCTATTTGCGCGGTGACAGCCTATGAACTCAAGTACTCCTTATGCCCCTTCTAGTTTTCAAACTACGATAGAGTCAATCATTAGACCTCTTAATTTTTATATTAATATTATTTCTCTCGCATATGCTTCGAATTGAGCTTAAAGTGCAATAAATCACGACTTTTTGCAAAAATGTGTGATTACTGCTAGAATTCGTCCCGCTTTAAAACTTTAGAGTTCAAATTAATGGAGGGCGGTATTGGAGTTCTTCTCACCTGAGGGGCGTTTCAAATTCACGTTAAATTTGTATTTATGGATAATGCATTTAAAAAATATAGTATTGATACAACCGATTATCAGGTTGGACAGGATAACGTTCAAAAGTGGGGATTCGATATACATAACCCGGTTTTTGGCATTAGTGCGGGGCTCGTTGTTTTCTGTCTGATCTCACTTCTTCTTGTTGAGCCAACCACTGCTCGAGACGTATTAAACGGTCTAAAAAACGGAATTATCGAACAGTTTGATGCGTTCTTTATGTGGTCGACAAACTTCTTCTTATTGTTCGCCGTTGCTCTTCTTTTTTCTCCGCTAGGTAAAATCCGCTTAGGAGGCAAAGAAGCAACGCCGGATCACTCAACCGTTTCTTGGTTGTCGATGCTTTTCGCCGCGGGTATGGGTATTGGTCTTCTGTTCTGGAGTGTGGCTGAGCCGACCGCGTATTTCACTGATTGGTGGGGAATGCCACTTAACGCAGTACCATACACCGAAGAAGCAAAATCCCTCGCGATGGGTGCCACTATGTTCCACTGGGGTGTACATGGTTGGAGTATTTACGCACTCGTTGCGCTAGCATTAGCGTTTTTTGCCTTTAACAAAGGTTTACCACTTTCATTGCGCGCGGCGTTCTATCCAATTTTTGGTGACCGTGCATGGGGCTGGTTAGGTCACGTTATTGATATCCTTGCCGTTTTGTCGACGCTATTTGGTCTTGCAACGTCGCTAGGTCTGGGTGCTCAGCAGGCGACCAGTGGTATTAATCATGTCTTTGGTCTAGAAGGCGGCATTGGTACACAAATGATTGTGATCACCTTCGTTACCTTTATCGCGGTGTTATCAGTGATTCGTGGTATTGATGGTGGTGTTAAGCTACTGAGTAACGTCAATATGGTGGTTGCGTTTGCGCTGCTTATTTTCATTACCTTCATCACGTTTGATACGGCGTGGAGCTCGCTACGCGACACAACAATGGCTTACATTGAAAATATTATTCCATTGAGTAACCCTCACGGTCGTGAAGATGAAACTTGGATGCACGGCTGGACGGTATTCTACTGGGCTTGGTGGGTATCTTGGTCACCGTTTGTTGGTATGTTTATCGCGCGTGTGTCTAAAGGTCGTACGGTTCGAGAATTCTTATTCGCAGTCATCGTTATTCCTACAGTTGTTACTTTGATTTGGATGTCTGTGTTTGGTGGTATCGCGCTTGACCAAGTGGTGAATAAAGTTGGTGAGCTAGGTGCAAATGGTCTCACTGATATTTCATTGACTCTGTTCCATGTTTACGATGCGCTTCCGTATAGCTCAGTGATTTCAATGCTTTCTATCGTGCTGATTCTGGTATTCTTTATTACATCGTCAGACTCTGGCTCGCTGGTTATCGATAGTATTACCGCCGGTGGTAAGATTGATGCACCAGTACCGCAACGCATTTTCTGGGCGTGTATTGAAGGCGCAATTGCAGCCGTAATGCTTTGGGTTGGTGGTAAAGAAGCCTTGCAAGCATTGCAATCAGGCGTTGTTGCAACAGGATTACCGTTTACTTTTGTTCTGCTGTTGATGTGCGTAAGTTTGGTGAAAGGGTTAAGAACAGAACTGCCAGCTTACAAATAAATACAACACGATCCATGATTGAGTTTAAATGCCGAGCCTAATGTGCTCGGCATTTTTTATTTCTACTTTTCTTTTCCAATAATTTCGTTACAGTTTAGGCTTATTCCCACCTCATTAAACTGCATTATGTCACTGGCTAGACTCATTCTTATTCGTGGACTTCCGGGTTCAGGTAAAACAACCTTAGCAAAACAACTAGCGATAGAGCTTGGTGCTAAGCATTTTGAAGCTGACATGTATTTTGAAAATGATGAAGGTGATTATCACTTTGAACCAGTTCAATTACCTCAAGCGCATGAGTGGTGTTTTCAGCAAACTAGAAAGTGGTTGAACAAAGGGAGAGTCGTGATTGTGAGCAATACGTTTGTTCGACATTGGGAGATGAAGCGTTACATGGACTACTGCATGAAGAAGCGCATCGAGGTGGAAATTAAAGTGTGCCACGGAGCGTATCAAAGCATTCATGATGTGCCACCAGCGACGATAGAAAAGATGCGACGCCAGTGGCAAGAGTGACCGTTACCAGAACCGGAAGTTATTGACCTCGTCCGTCAATCATCACAACGAATGTTTTGCTCATGATTGAAAGGTCCATTGAAATCCAAGAGTAAAACGAACCTAAGCTTAGTGCGTAACTGTGGTCAAACCCAACTTTGCGTCTTACATCTTCAATGCATGCATCATAGCCTTGGTTAACCTGAGCTAAGCCTGTGATACCCGGTAACACGCCATATGTGCGCTCTACAAAATAGGGGATTTCATCTTCTAATTTCTGGTAGAAAGCTGGGCGTTCTGGGCGCGGCCCAATCATCGACATTTCACCTCTCAACACATTAAACAGTTGAGGTAGTTCATCTAAACGTGTTTTGCGTAAAAAGCGTCCTACTGGCGTGATGCGGGGATCATTTTCAGTTGCCCATACTGCGCCAGAGCGTTGCTCTGCATCAATATACATGGTGCGAAACTTCATGATTTGAAAAAGATCCATTTTTTCTGGTGTGCAGCGTCCTACTCGCAATTGGCGATAAATCACAGGGCCTTTCGATGTGGTTTTGATCGCTAGCGCGATAAATGGGAAAAGTGGTGCAGTGACGACCAAAATAAGCATTGCAACCAGTACATCAAACGTTCTTTTCGCGTGGCATACATTTGAATCGTAGCGTGAGTTTTTCATGATGCTTTCCTTATTGGTTGACGCGTTTCCAACGTCCATTTTCCATTCCGAGTAAATATTTCATACCGCCGATAAAGTTGGCGAGATGACCAATGACGATGTAACTAATCAGCTTAAAAGGTTTAATTGTGTTAAGTGCTGGCATCAAGTAAGTGATAAGCGCGATGCTATAAATACCAACTTGTGCGAACAGCATTACTTGAAACAGCGGATTGTGTGCCAGTAGTAGTGAGCAAATAAAGCAAACAATCATCAAATAGGGTGTTGCTAAGCGCAGTACCTTTCCCGATAGAAATGCAAAGGCAGTGCCACGATAGCGAGGTAGCAGTAATTTCTTTAATTGCATGAGCTGCTGCATGTTACCTGCTGAAATTCTTAGGCGTCGTTTGAAATCTGCGTCATCTGAGCTTTGTTCGAGCTCAAGCGCCAGCATGTTTGGCTCGTAAATAGCGCTATAGCCTCGCAAAACGATTTTCATAGGGAGAATAAAGTCGTCATTAATGGTGCTAACTTCCAGTGGTTCAAATAAGTGAGTTCTGAAAGTGTAAAACGCACCGTGGGAACCAATCGTTGAACCTAACAAGGATTCTTGGTGCTTTACTCGAGACTGGTATTGCCAATACGCCGCTTCACCTTGGTTATCAGTGCTCATTATTTGATATGTTGCGTTAACCACTCCAACGTTCTCATTTTGATAATGCTGACTAGCTAGCAACAGAGAATCGCAAGAAATCAATGCCGACGTGTCACTCAGTGCGGTAATGTCCGAGCTAACATGACGCATTTCTTCGTTGAGTAGGGCAACTTTACCGCGATTGACTTGGTGATCATTAATAATGAACAGAGTATCAGAGCAGATTGCTTCTTGAATTGTCGCTTGAGCAATCTCGGCTGTGTTATCTGTGCAGCCATCACATGCGATCACTACCCTTAATTTATCCCTCGGGTAATCTAGGCTCGCAAGGTTACGGATCTTCTCTGCTATCCATTGTTCTTCATTGTAGGCGGGCACGATGACAGTAATAGAGGGTAGCTGGTTATCTGCTTTGGAGGCTTTGTAAGCTCGCTCTACAAATGGTGCTTTGGTTTCGTCTTGCTGTTTTAAAGGAAGCCATTTAAGGAGCAGTGGGTACCCAACGTGATGATAGACAATCAAAAATGCGGATAAACCAAACCCTATAATCCAAAGTAAATCATTCATAGCTAGCCTCCTTGGCCAAACGTGAGTAGCGACTCACCATGTCTCTGATATCAAAGTGTTTGAGAATAAAAGTTCGAGGAGAGCGGTGTGATGATTCCAGTTGTTGTGATAACGCTTCGGCCAACGAAAACACGCGATTTGCTTCAACCAGAGTGCTGTTGTTCGGACAGAGCGTCTCTTTCACGCCGCCAACATCCGTCGCGACGCAAGGAATGTCACATGCTTGAGCCTCGAGGGTTGAGAGAGGAAAGCCCTCTTGAAGTGATGGTAAGCAAAACAAGTCTAGGCTTTGGTAAAAGCTGGGCATATCGTCCACCAAACCTAAAAAGGTTACTCGATCTTCAAGTTTTAACGTTCTAACTTGTGCTTCCAATTGAGTTCGCTGAGAACCATCACCGGCTATTGCTAGGTGTGTGTTTGGCGTAAGATGAGAGAAGGCTTCGATAAGCACTTTATGGCCTTTAACTGCTTCTAGACGCCCGGCAACGCCAATCACGATTTTGTCGGTTGGAAGTTCAAACAAGTGTCTTGTTGCCGTTTGGTCACCGCTTTTAAACTTCTGGCAATCGATTCCATTGTGAATGGTGCAGACTTTGCGGTAATTCAGTTTTGTCTGGATTTGTTCGGCGACAAAGTTCGCATCGGCAACCACATGTGGACGAATCATTTTTAGCAGTAGGGACTGCAGTCGAGCTGATTTTTTGTTATTAAGGTGCCATGCGTCGTGTTCGGTATGAATAACTACAGGTACGTGCGCTAAACGTGCCGCAATCCCACCATATAAGAGTGGTCCGATATGGTGAGTGTGGACCACATCAGGCTTAAGTCCTTTGAGCATGGAAGTCAGCGTACTGATGGTTTTTCCGCTGAATCCAGGTTTCTTATTAAGAAAGTGCAGTTGGCCTTGGTAGGACAATAGTTTTTGCCAGCCTTGTAGTGCATGTTCTTTGCTTCCTTCTAAGCTCACGACAAAAACGGAATGGTTGGGCTGCGCAAAACGAAGCATTTCTAGTACGAGCGTTTCTAAACCACCAGGAGCTAAGTGTTGCACGACGTGTAATATCACTTTTTTGCTGTGCTTAGTGTTATTGTGTTTTTGTCTGAATTCCATTTTCAAACCCTCGTTTAGTTCTTTGTTTATTTAGGAATTGCAGACTGCGTGCCAAAAAATTAATCATTTAAAAACAATAAGTTAATATTGATGTTTGTGAGGCTTTATGTTTATTCTCAATTTGAGATTCATATTAGTGGACATGCTATGAGACTGTATAAGGCAGTAGTAAAAGAAAAGCACTCGCCGACCGAGTGCTTGTAAATGAGTTCTTATGGCGGTTAGTTTCCGTACACTACGTTAGGTAAAGTGGTGATGACAGGAACACCAAGGTGTTTTTCTAATGCTCTTTTAGAGCGGATAGAGTTATCGGCTAACTCTAGTATCGTCGCTAATCCAATGCCTAAACCAGCGCCACCAATAAATCCTAAAATGACAAATACAAAACTAGGTAAGTTAGTTGGAATCGTTGGCGTGAACGGCTCATCAATGATTTTTACGCGCTTATTCTCTTCAAACTCTCCCAAAGAACCCGTTAGTTGGGCCATCTCATAGCGCTCGACGAGTTCATCATACATTTCTCTCTTCACTGCGACGTCACGAGCTAAGCGGTTGATTTCTGTTGCTGTGCTCCCAAATTGGTGCGCATTTCGCTCTAATTCTTGGATCATGTCTCGCAAGCTGTTGGTTTCTTCCGTAAGTGCTTCAAAACGTCCGCGCATCATTTGTAATTGATGTAGTTGGGAGACAAGTAGAGGCTGTGCTTCGCCAAGACTGTTTACTGTGGTATTGCTCGCGATATCCCATAGTTGAGCACTGTTTAGTTCTTGTTGTTTAGAGTTCAAGAGTACCGAGCGTTCCTGCTCCAACCGGTTTAATTCTCGCAACTTACCTTGCACTAAACTATGCGCCTCTGTGTATTTAGCGCGAAGCAGGGTAAGTTCACTACGAATGTCGATGATTTGCTCTTCCAGTTTACCGATAACCGGGTTCGTTTTGGATAGTTGTTGATCCAAACTGCCTAGACTTCGTGAAACACCAGCAAGCTCCGCCTCCTTTTCGGCTAGCGTTTGTTTGAGGCTAGCAAGGCGAGTAAGGCTTTGAGCTTGCATTTCGGGTGTCGCGTCTGAGTAAGTATTTTTATACTCTGCAAAAGCTTGTTCAGCCTTGTCTAGTTCTTCCCTGCGTTTGTTGATATGGATAGTCAAAAAATGACTCGAATCTTTAATCGAAGAACGCTCAGGAGCCAAAAGCTGTTCGACAAAATGCTCTCTGACAGACAGCAGCATCGACTCCATTCCTTCTGATTTACCACTTTGCAATTGAATTTGAATGAAGTCTTTACCGAGTGGCTGAACAGACAGGCGCGACGCAAGATCTTTTATGATGAACTCTTGCTCTTTTGCACTCATCTCGTCATTGATCAGCGATTGTTCTTTTGCGACAGAATACAAAACGTGTCGGCTTTTTAGCAGAGTACTGAGTGCGCTCAATCGGTCTTTAAGCATTGTTGAGACGGCAAGGTCTTGAAGGAACGGGTTCATTTTCGCTGTCTCTTGAATAAGCATGCTGGTATGAGCAACATAAGTCGTCGGAACCAGTTTACTTACGATGAAACCCAGCACAGGCAATACAAGCATAGGAATAACGATCATGTAGCGACGTCTCCAAGCTCCATGTAACAGTACGCTGAGGTTTTCTCTTAAATCGTTCATAGCGCCCTCACTAATTTATCAACTTGGTTGGCTCTTGCTTCCCAGCTTTGCTGTTGAACATATTGCTTTGAGTTTGCCGGGGGTGGGATCAGGTGATCGAGACTGGCACGCACGTCTTCGACATCTTGAACCACATGAAGCATATGTTTGTAGGGCATTAATGCAGGAAATGGTGTGCTGATAACAGGGGTTCCTGTTGCCAAATACTCAAGAAGTTTAAGCGGATTACATGCCTTGATTTGAGCGTTATCAACAAAGGGCAACCAACTGGCATCCCAGTGTTGGGAGTAACGTGGCAGAGTGTGATGCGCTCTCGGGCCCAGGTAGTATACGTTGCATCTTTGTGGAAGTGGATTATCACTGAACTCGTTAGGGCCGATGAACACGAGATCCCAGTCAGGCGCTTGGTCTGCGACTTGGGCAATTAAGTCGTAATCTAACCATTCAGACAAACTACCATAAAAGCCCAGCACTTTGCGGCCGTTATCAGGCAAGTCTTTGGCCTTCGGTGCTGGCTCAGAAAACAGACTAACGTTGACACCATGAGGCAAAGTGACGGTTTTATGTGATGGAAACTTGGTGGAGAGTGTTTCGCTTGCCGTAAAGATAACGTTGGCCGCATTAACAAGAGTACGTTCGTGCTTTGTTACCGTGTAGTGGTCAACACCAGCTAAAGCGCTAAAGTCATCGCCACAATAGTAAATCAGTCCACGTGGGTTCATTTCTGCACAAACATCGGCAGCAGTCGGGAGCGACGTCCAAAATACAGGCTTATCAAAACCAAGAGCTTGTAATTGTTTGTTGAGTTGGTGTTTCATCATCTTAGCGGCCACTTTTCTTGCTAATGCAGAATTAGGGGCAGGAATGGTGAGCAAGTTGATGATGTGAATGTTTGGGTTTGTTTCAGAGTCCAATGTTGGCTTGTGTGAGCCTACGTTATGAAATACACGAGTGAGTTTGTTTAACGCACGCTGTATGTCTTTAGAATCCAGCTTAGGTTGACGAAGGCCAATGGAGTTCACCCAAAGGATTCGATGGTTCGCTGCTAGTCGCTTGACAATATGCTGAGTGGAAGAGGGTAACCCACCAAAATCTTCTCCAAATACTACGATGTCCGTCATGTGGCTCTCCTTGAGTCTTGGTTATTTGATTACTAATTAAGTGAGTAATCACAATGCGTGCCAAGGAATTAGCCATCTTAAAACAGTGAGTTATGGGTTTTGTTTATGTTTGAAACTAGGATTTCTCATTTTGACAGTCACTTTGAACAATTCGGCTAACGACAACTGTTAACGCCGCTAGAATGTAAATTGGCCAAGTGAAACCTTGAGTCAGAAAAGTGCCTGATACGATGGTACCGATAAGCCCACTTAACACGGCGTTTGCTCCTACAGAGAGGGTGTAATCTGATTTTGGTGTCAACAATGAGATGGAATGCAAAGAGGTGCGGATCAATGACACAATTAAAGTAATGAACACCGCGAGCCCGACAAAACCCGTTTCTGCTAACACGCCAAACCAAGTGCTATGGACGGCGTGGTTGATACCATCCCAGTGTGGGCTGTAGAAATAGTAATTAAAATAGAAGTTATCTAGACCTACGCCAGTCAACGGATGATGCAGCGCCATTTTAAATGCCGCTTCCCACGCATAAAGTCGCCCCATCGCAGAGGCATCTATACCATCCTCAGCGGCTCCCCCCGATTCTCGTCCTGAAATACCAGCGAATGCGTAGAGTACGATCGCTGCGATAGCGCCTAATACCAAGACTAATGTTTTGCTTTTGATGTGTTTAAAAGCAAAGTAGGCAAATACAGACAGTGAACCTAGTAACCCCCCGCGGCTCTGCGTCTCAATGATCGCAAAGAACAAAACCAAACAGGTGATAAGGGCAAAGAGTCTGAGATGCTTGGGGGAATGCTTCTCCATCAATTGACTAACAGTAAAGGCAAGGGGAAACATCAGCACTAGTGCCAAATCGTTAGGATCGCCAAGTACTGAACCTATGGATCGTCCTATTGACACGCGCGTTCCTTCGACTAAATCAATGCCATTCGCAGCGTTTTGTAATGCCACTAAGCCAATCAATAATCCGGCGAAAATAATTGCTTTTGACATCTGAGCGAGCTGTGAAGGTTTAGTAATAAGCCAGGTGATGGCCAACGTCATAATGATGATTTTCCAATAGGTATTTTTGAACACCGTTATTGCGATATCACGACTGGAAGCGAATATTATTCCGATGATCACCAGACCCCAAAATATACACAGCCACTTTAATGAAGGGTGCCAAAAAGCTGTAATCTGGCGGCTTATAAGAAGGTGAAAGGCGAGTGCGGCGAGTGCCCCCAGTGATAACAGTAATGGGATCTTGAAGTTATAGATAACAGGAAAGGCTTCGTGAATACGAAAGAATGAAAAAATAACGAACAGTGTGACAAGCCAAAACGTTTGATTGAGAACAAACAGTAACGCGAGTGGTGCGAAACACAACGCAACAATCAAAATGGGATGAGGCATAACAATCCAAAGCAGGCCGATACAGACTGTAATCGTCAGTGCTGCGATGGACTGTTTTGTTCTCACCTTGGTTTCATTCATAACGAGTATCTCTTCACCTGTCCACGCCTTTTCACTATGTATCGAGTGAGAGCATTTAGCGTCTCTTTACTCATGTAGCGAGTGGCTATCCCTGCCAGCAAACTGCATGTCAAAATGCAAATTGCGATGGCGATGCCTATTGATTGTGAAGAGTGAAGCAGGAACAGTGCCACACCGGATATAATCTGTAATAAAACCATCAGACTTAGGTGGAAAGGCAACGCCATACATTGTTGGCCTACTACATAAGTCAGGCCCAGCTTACACAGTTGTGCGTAATAAAGCGCAATGAACCCCCCATAAATACCCAGAGAAGATAAGCCAAACAGCAAAGCAATCGCAACGCACGCAGAGACGACATTTATACCCAGTAGCCAGCGAGTACGACGCTTGTACAAAATGGAAATATTAATGAGTTCGCTCCATTCTTTTAACATGGCGATAGGCAGCAAGAATAAGCTGAATAGTACCGCCTCATGATAGGTTTCTGGCAGTAAGTAGGTGATCATCACCATTGCTAATGTGCCGACCACTACACTCAAACCTGTAATGTAAATCATACCTAAGTGTGTGATGCGCACTGCTTCAGTGTTCTTGCGCCCTTCTAAGTAATTAAATCGACGTGGCATCCACCACATGCCAAATGGCTGCACTAAAATACACATGCCCACTGCAAATTTTACCGCTATCGCGTAAATCCCTAACGTCGCAAGAGAAGTGTTGGCACCAATGAACCAGCGCTCAGCGCCATTGAGGCAGAACGCAACCAATCCAGCCATCATCATTGGTAGGCAGTAGTTTAGGTATTGTTTTGCCAATGTCAGCTTAGGAAGGGTGACATTGTAACGGTTAACGATGTGCAGCCAAACAAATTGAGTAATAGCAGCCAACAAGCCCCCCCACAAAACAGAAATAACATGGGGATGAACAGACAGCGCCGCGACGATAAAAATGACCTGAAAAATGGTGGTAGTGACCATGACGTTAAGCAGTGTTCTTGCTTTGTCGTCTTGTGTTCTTAACCAGGCAGTGCCGATTGCAATACTGCCCTCTAGAACGATGGCAAACATAACAATAGCAAATTCGACTCGCGTAAAAGGCGCGGGAATGGGGGCGATTAAAATGATAGTGAGCAAGCTAAGAGCGACGACGCCAGCGATGAGTAAAGCAAGTGAGTACAGCTGGTTTAGTAGGCTTGTGCGCGTATTTTGATCCTTTTCAACGCCGACGAATCGATAAAGCGCTTCATGCAAAGCGAAACTGACAAACAAGGTCGTAACAACACCAAAGGTTGTTAGAAGCTCAAGCTTGCCCATTTGCTCTGGTGAGAGAAAGTGGGGCAATACAGGCAGCATGATTAGGCTGATGCTTTTATTGATCACTAAGGCGATAGCAAATAGCGTCATGTTGGTCATTGCTTTAGACATGATCATATCCTTTGATGTCTCGCGGTGTCTTGAGTGTGCAATCATTGTTGGTAGCAATTTCGGCAGCAAGGTGCTGGGCGATTGGCAAATAACAACGTTCGGCTGTGTATAGTTGAGAAACATTGAGTGCTTCGATACCCATCGTTACTTTCATCCACGGCGATTCATTCAAAAGGCGAATTGCGTTGTGTAGCGAAGCCACATTGTTAGGCGTGTATTTAATACAATTTCGGCCGTGAGTTAACACGCGGTCCCAATAACTATCATCATGTGGAATGACGACACACATACCTGCAGCGAGAGCCTCCAAAATAGATAACCCAAAAGGTTCGTTGATACTGGTGGAAACAAACACACCACACTGTGAACGCAATTCATCTAAGTTGTTTGGGCACTCATGCCATTCAACACCTTGTGTGTTGAAGTCCGGTGTTGAATATTCCACACCTGCCACGTTAGGTTTGATGTAACACACGGTGGATTTGATCTTTTTCGACTCATCAAGTGTTAAAGCATCAAGCAAAAGATCGATGTTCTTCCATTTTAGTAAGCTAGCTGCCCAGAAAACGCGGCTTGAAATCGGATTCGCTTGTTTTGGCCAGCGATCTTTCGATAATCCATTAACAAACGTAGATGTATTCAAACCACACCAATAGCGTTCGGTGGCTGGCTTCTCTGTTTTGAGGTAGGCCTGTAATGCTTCTACCATTGATTCGCGGGTGTTTGCCAAGTAGTAAATTGCCGATGCTTTTACTAAGCAGTAGCCAGCAGATCTCGATCGTCCAATAGGGCCATGAACCATCTGTACCACAGGCTTTTTGCTAATTAATCGTAGTAAGTACAAAGGCATATCATTACTTGGGCAAGATAGGCCCAAAAAGCTATCTATCTTTGGAAGCTTCATGCACGCGTAGAGAAGTTGGAGAAAGTAGTAAGCGTTCATCAACCAGTAGGTCAGGCCATGAGTCGAGTTAAATGGTGACGGTTTTATTTTTATAACTTGCACATGCGGTGTACCACTAAGCAGTGACGCCCAATGCTCTGGATTTGTAGTGAGTAGATAACCAATCACGTTCAGCTTATCGCACTGCTTAAGGAGCTCTGCATTCGCGATTTTGGATCCACCTTGCATTGGGATGGCGTCGAACATCAATACACGTTTCATGACCGGGCTCCTCAATTGATGCTCAACCAGCGTGAAAGAGGCTTCATGCAGTGAGTCATTGGCATTGGTGTAATGGCGTTGTTATTAAGTTCACCTTCGTAAATACGTTCAATAGCGTTGATAGATGCAGTCGTCGTTAAGTGCTGGCTAGCATGTAGGTAAGCGTTTTCCGCCAGCTTGTTTCTTAATGCCGCGTCTTGCATGACTTGTTGAATCGCGTTTAACAGGCTCGCCATTCCACTGTTCTGGTACAGCAATGCAGAGTGATTATGCTCGAACAACTCAGGAATGCCTCCCGTTTTAGGAGCCACGATAGGCAGTTGAGCTAAAGCCGCTTCCCCGAGCACGAGACCAAAGGCCTCTTCATAGGCGCCGCTAATAAAAGCGTCTGCATTACCACACATCCACGCTCCAGCATTGTGTTGCTCTCCGACAAAGTGCACTCGTTCTTGGATACCAAGATCTGCGGCAAGCTGTTGCAATGCTTCTCTTTCTTCGCCGTCACCAACAATAACAAGGT
This sequence comes from Vibrio sp. Vb1554, assembly GCF_033344235.1. Lineage (NCBI taxonomy): Bacteria > Pseudomonadati > Pseudomonadota > Gammaproteobacteria > Vibrionales > Vibrionaceae > Vibrio > Vibrio sp. Vb1554. The sequence goes on from NZ_JAWPOJ010000009.1 coordinate 61,707, forward strand.
GAGGGTTGTGGTGGTGGTAGTTGTGCATGCGCATTGCCCGAATAAGGCGGTCAAACCCTTTGCGCTTAATCAGCGAACCCACCGACAGAAAGGTAAAGGCCTGTGATGGGATTCCGAGGCGATCTTTAATTTCGATGGGTGTATCCACGCCTTGAAGTGACACGCCGTTGTGTACGACATGAAGTTGGTTTTGCGGGTAGCCGTCCTGAAGAATTTCGCGTCCAACATCTTTGCTAACGCAAATCAATTTTGGAGAGAGGTGAAGTCCGAGAGAGAAGCGATCGCGCAATGTATAATGGCAATGAAGTTGCGTGACAAGTGGTATATGATTCATGCGAGCAGCCAAACACATCCATTGACAAGGGCCGCCGCTATTGACGTGTACCAAGTCGATGCTGTGCTTTTCGATCAAAGCTGAGCCTTGTTTGATAAGGCTATTCCACCCGCTAATATCCCAGCGTGGAGCGCTCCAACCACCAACCAAATTGAAGGATGAATGTTCCGCTTCAATTCCGAGCGATTGGCACTTATCGATTAGTGGTTGGCAGTTTGACCATACGAATGGCTCAAACTTATTGCGGTCGATTCCAGAAATGAGATCCAGAAGCACTACTTCACTGCCGCGAATCCAATTATCACCATAATGAACATATAGAATGCGTTTTGGCGTAGTCATAAGTCACCTCTGTCTCATCATTAATCTGCGTTAACTGCTGAGCTGCAATAGAGATGCCAAAATATGCCATTAGTTTATGTGATTGAATCTTATATGATATTTATGTTTGGAACTCATCATTCTCATATTGAGAACCAATATGGATTAGTGATCCGTTTCAATTTGATATTTTTGTAGCAATACGGGAATCACACTTTGCGCTGAGAAATCATCAATGATGGTTTGTCGAGCATTCTGGCGAATGAGTGATTGTTGCGCTTCACCAATCGACATCCAGTCATGAAGACATTTAGCAAGAGAGGGAATGTCTTCGACGATAAAACCATTTTTACCCGTTTGGATAATATCTGGAAGACGACCTACACGTAAGCTCATCACGGCAATGCCTCTCGACATGGCTTCAAGCGCCGCCATTGGAAGACCCTCATAACGAGAAGAGATAATAAGTACGCTGATATTTTCCCAAACACCTTCCATATCGGTTTGATGGCCTAGGAAAGTCACATTTGAAGGGGCAGTTTGATTAAGCGACTCTTTTTCTGGGCCATCACCGTACACACTAAACTGTAATGTTGGACAGAGCCTCGCTACCTCAATAAATTGATCGGCGCCTTTTTCCTGACTCAATCGGCCGACAAAAGCGATTTCCTGATAGTTGAGTTGACTGTTGGGAATCGAAACAAAGTTATTCAGCAGTTCTGAAGAACAAAAAACTTTGCGCTGAATACTTGGACTGACAGCAAAGCAATGGTCAGATAGGCTGCCTGAGCTTCTATCAAGCCAATCGTATAGCCATAGCTTCCCTGAGGACGATTCACCAGCATGATAAGTTGAAATCAAACGAGGAAACGTTCGGGTGAGCAGTTTGGCGCAGCGCGACAAAATCGACGCTTTATAACCATGGGAGTGAACCACTGAGGGTTGGTGATTGGCGACGGCGCTTGTTAGGTGCTTAATTTTTAAAGCTTTATTGGGCTCGCCAGACAAATAGTTTAAGTAACTCACAGGGATCGCGGCTTCTTTTGCCTTCTGTACAATCTGAGCGGCTGGCGAATACTCAGTGGTTAGCACAACTCGAGCTTTGTTTCCAAAGGCGATTAATCCCCGAGCTAGCTCGATAACGTGACTTTCAATGCCGCCGAATAGACGGCTATCAAGCAAGATCCAAATTTCACCAATGGCAGGTTTATCAAGATTGTTCGAGATTAATTTCATCCGCTTCCCACGCTTGTTTTTTTCGGTAAACCGTAGATGGGCTTAACTCCAGCATGACAGCGGCGTTGAGGACGTTGCCATCACAGTACGCGATTGCGTTTTGAATTGCTTCACGCTCTACTTGCCACATAGGACGAATGGTTCCATCAGCGTTAAAGTACGGTGAGGTAGCAGCAGAGGACGGTGTACCAGGCAGCTCCGCTGCGGTAATCGACGGTTCGACCGCAGAAGGTGAAAGTTCCTCAGTATAAACAGGTGGTGGTGTGATTGGTGCAATGTTTGTTGACTCTTGAGCAACATGCGCAGGCGTCGTTGTTTTCGTCACTTTAGACTTTTTAGTAAGTTGAGCGGGTAGGTGGCTCACCGTGACTTTTTCGTCGTTATTAAGCACCACAATGTTACGTATGATGTTTTGTAGTTGCCTTACATTACCCGGCCATTCGTAATGCTTGATGATATGTTGAGCTTCACTGTCGATTGTTGAGAATTTCTTTTTGTCCTGTTTGGCGTAAGTGGTCAAGAAGTGCTTGGCAAGCGTGACGATGTCACTTCCTCGTTCACGTAATGGGGGCATATCGATAGGTATAACGTGCACACGGTAGTATAAGTCTTCACGAAAACGACCTTCTTCTACTTCTGTTAATGGATCTCGGTTAGTGGCACAAATGATTCTCACATCTACTTTCATTTCTCGAGTGCCACCAAGAGGGGTGTAAGTGCCCGTTTGTAGAAAACGGAGCAACTTCTTTTGCATCTCAAGTTCCATTTCACACAGCTCATCAAGAAAAAGCGTACCACCATGTGCCAGCGTCGCCGCACCTTTTCGATCTGTTGTTGCTCCAGTAAAGGCCCCTTTAACGTGACCAAAAATCTCACTTTCCATCAAATCTCGTGGAATAGCCCCACAGTTAATTGCAATAAAAGGCTTGTCTTTACGGTCGCTCTGGCGGTGGACGGCTTCAGCACAAACTTCTTTACCTGTGCCGCTTTCTCCCACAATAAACACACTGGCAGAAGTTGGCGCAACAGCATCAATGGTCTTGTATACCGCCTGCATCGGGAGGCTTGAACCGATGAATCCGTGATAGTTGTGGCGATCAAACTTGGACTGAATATTTTCCACCAAATCTTCCAATTTGGCGCGTTTGAGGTGCAATGCGACTGATGTTTTTAGGCGATCAGCGTTTATGGGCTTTTCTAAGAAATCTTCCGCACCTTTTTGAATTAGATTAACGGCTAAGTCGACGCTGCCGTGTGCCGTAGCAATAATAACGGACGTAGGAATGTCATTCTGGTTGATCCAATCCAACACGTCTTCGCCAGACATGTCGGGCAGTTTCAAATCGAGAATGATGAGCTGAGGTTTGCTTCTTTCAATAAATTGAATCGCTTCGCGACCTGTCTCGACATGAAAAATGTCATAAGGTTCGTCTTTCACATACTGCTTATAAAGTATGGCTAGTGAAGTAGAGTCCTCTACCAGTAACACCCTTGGTCTCATAGTCCCATCCCAACGTAGTTTGTTTCATTTTTTATGATTTTTGTCAGCACTACTATTTGGCATTATGAGTGGTTTATAGCTCTCTAGTGCTGAAAATTCTCAATTTGAGAAAAGCGTTATTTAAGTATTAGCACAAGGTAGGAAATTTGCGAAAAATCCATACTTTTTAATTGATTAAGTTATGCCCAAATAATTTCAAGGTGTGTGGCTTGGCGAGGGTGATTGAATTTGGAGCCTAAATTTCTGAGATGATGTCGGCATCGCGCTTTATCAAACGCGATGCTTCGCTAGGGAGTAAGACACTAATACTACTCAAACCCTTGAGCTTTTCGCTTTTCTAACGCATCAAACGATTCATTGGCGAGTTGCGGAAGTGTTTCACAAAGCTCCAATGCTTTTGGTATTTTTCCTTCGACACAGTACTTCTCAATCATTCTTGCTTGTCTTGAAAGCGTTCGATTGCCTAAAGCGAGAGCAGAACTGCCCAGTGTGTGAACCTCGAACTCTAATGTTTGAAGGTCTTTTGTGCTTAATGCTTGCTCTATTTTCTCCATGCGATCGCGTGACTCTTCGACATAGTGATCAATCAAGGTAGGGATGATTTCGGCGCACGTATCTTTGATTATTTGCTGAAGAATATGCTCATCCACTAATTCTTGCTCGATAGTCAATGTATTATTTATCGTCATAATAGCGCTCCCTATAACATAAACAGTTCGCTTTTTTTAATTTGCTGAGACAGTTTTTCTTTCCACTTTTTTGGTAAGAAACGCAGCTTGGAAACTTGGCGGATTAACTCATCTTTCAGGCTTGGAGTGTGCTTCATGTTCAGTACAGAACCAATCAAGTTCGCATCGCTAGCATCGAGTAGCTTTTTGGCTTGCTCGAGCTGGGTTGCAGTCGTAGAGCCATAATGCGCTACTAACAAAGTAGCATCACATACGCCAGCAATCACTTGAGGCGCAATATTGCTTCGGTTGACACTAAGAAGTGGTGATGTATCTATCACGACGCGCTCGTACTGCGTTAACCATTGTGCAATGTTTTGTTTCAGCGTTGTTGGGTCTCGGTACGCTAACTGAGTACTGGCGAGAGACGGAGCAGGGAGGCCGACTAAAGTTTGGTGTGTATTCTCTCGTGTGATCAAATGGCCAACCTTCTCGTCATCATCAAATTCGTGAACAGTGTGATAAGCGGGTTTGAATAAGTTAAGGTCTACATACAAAGTATTGTGGCCTGCTAAAACCAAGCGCTCTGCAAGAGATGAAGCCACGGAAGTGACACCATCTTCAGATTTACAACCCACAACACAAATCGTTTTGTGGCCTTTCTGTTCACTCTGAAGATAAATTTGCTCAATCTCAGCGTGAGTTGCAGGAATAGTCATTACAACGCTCCTATTAACACGATGGTTGTGGTGATTTGTAAAATATCTCTTAATCCGGCCCTCGCTTTTTCAACAAAGCTTTCGTCTTTATGGGGAATGTAAATCGTGTCGCCTGCGCGAATGACTGGCAGCTCATAAATGTTGGCTGTTTTACTAAAGTTCACCAAATCAAATGTTCGGGCTTGGCCCTGGCAGCAAGACATATTGACCACACTGATCTTTTCAAGGTAGGCATTGTCAGTTGGTCCTCCTGCTTCCGCTAACAGATCAAGCACAGTCATGTTGTCATTGAATACGTATCGCCCTGGGTCTCTTACTTCACCTAATACGCGTACCGTGGACTCTTTTGAACGATCTAACCAGTTTTTGTTTTTTTCTGGAATGTAAATGGTATCACCAGGACGAACGTGGGGCAGAATTGATTCATCACCTGTTTCAAAGTACATCGATAAATTCAATTTACTCACTTTGGCATAACCTAGGCCTCGGTGTGTGACACGGATGTTGTGAATATCTGCATCCATTGTCGGTCCATCGGCGGCAGACAAAATATCCAGAAAATGCATATCTTCAGTGAAACGATAGCGCCCAGGTGCATTGATTTGCCCGAAAACGTATATCGATGCGTCAGAGCTTTGGCTTACCCATTGCGATTTATTATCGGATGGGTCGTCAGGCAATGCATGTACCCTTACGACTGTACCAGCGGAAACTTGAGGTAGGCTTGATGTTGGTGAGCCATCCAGAATGTATTGGTCTAAGTCAAATTGTGTCATTTGACCGTTATTGGCGACTTCAATTTTGGTGGTATCAGCTCGTCGAGTTGGGCCTCCAACGTGTGCAAGCAGATCAATCAAATCCATTTCGTCTGACCACTCGATGCGTCCAGGGCGAACAACTTCTCCCATCACTGCGACCGCTCGACTAGGTGCTACTTTTAACCAAGACTTCTCATTGAAATCGGTTTTCTCCGGTACGAAAATCGCGTCTCCTGGTCCAACATTTGGTGGTCTGGTTGAAGATAGTCCTTCTGTATGCGCGGTAAGATCGAATTTGATGACTTTGCCATCGGCTTTTATAACGCGAATTTGGCGAGATTCTGCGTAGCGAGTGGGCCCGCCAGCGTTGGCGAGGATATCCATGAAGCTAGCGCCTTGCTTGCCTTCGTATGCCCCAGGATGGGCGACTTCACCCATCACGTAAACCACATTTGCACCTGCTTTGATTTCTTCTTCCTGTTTTGGGACAAAGATGGTGGCACCTGGCAGGATCTCTGGCAGTAGGCTTTGGTCTCCAGTATCAAGGTACTTTTTCAGGTTAAACATGGTTGGGTTATTGTTTGTTATCACGCGAATTTGCTCAACACTGGCATATCGTGTCACGCCGCCAGCTCGCATTACGACATCAACTAGCGTGGTGTTTGGCTTGTATGAGAACGAGCCAGGTGCGTTGACTTCACCAAAGACTTTGATTGCACGAGCGGAATCTGCGCTGTCACCTGAATTCGCGAGTTTTGCTGCATCAAACTCTTGCTCAATATTCCCTACGAGTGGGGAAGCGGGGACAAATAAGACATCCAGTGATTCTAGTTTTGGCAGTTGGCTATTGTCACCCGTATCAAGGAAGCGTTTGTAGTCAAATTCAATGTTTTTATTTCCACGTTTCACGATCATTTTATCAAGCTGAGCCCCAGCGCGCAGGCCGCCAGCTTCGTACACAAACATTTGAATGTTGGACCCAGAAGGTAAGGTATATTCACCGGGTTTGACCACGTAGCCTTGAACGGACACTAACAACTGTTGCTGTTTAATAAAAACTCGAGCGTTGTTAACGTCACGATACACGGTCTTTAGCCTGTCGATAATCACGTCTTGGAGTTGTTTTTCATTGTAGCCGGCCACTAATACAGGGCCGACTTCTGGTAAATTAATTCGTCCACGACGATCAACCTGAAACCCTTGGTTTAACGACGCCTCTCCAGGTAAGTTAATCTGTATTAAATCACCGACCTTAACAGTATTGCTCTCATCCGCTATGGAAGAAGGTACCCACGCGACCAGACACAACAACATTAAGAGGATAAATGGTTTCATCGTGTTCATAGCGCGCCTCCTGCCGTTGGGTTGCGGTTTATTGAGCTATCGCTATCTGAATTAGGGCTAATAACCTCGATGCTTACTCGACGATTAGTTAAACGCACGGCGGATGTTTCACCTTCATAGAGTGGCAGGTTATCTCCGACAGATTTGGTAGTGACTCTCTCTGAAGTGATACCAAATACGGTTAGGTAACGCTTTACTTGTTCCGCACGCGCTTGAGCAAGTTTCTGGTTGTAATCGGGTGTTCCAGTTGCATCCGCATGCCCCGTTACTACAAGAGATAGGTTGGGGTGGTCACGTAAAATGTAGGCTGCTTCTGCCAAATGTCCCATGTACTTCGGGTTGATTTCTGCTGAATCGACAGCAAACTGGTTGTCGATATTAAGTAGTGCATAGATATCCGAGACTATGTTTAGGTCGCTACGTAGAGCTTCAATATCATCGGGCGGTGTGCAAGTGGTTTGGCTCAGTACGTAGTCGAGTTGTTGTTCGAGCTGGTTTAAGCGTCGACGCTGAATCACAAGGTCGTTGGCAGCGTCGAGTAAAAGCCCACCTTCTAACTCGCGCGCAATTCTATTTTGTTTTTCAAGGGCCTGAACAACTGCCGCAGGAAAACACCAGCGCGCGCCCTCTTGGATTAGTGCGTCTAGATGTAACTTGGTCAATTGCCAATCAAACCTTAACCCATGTTCTGGACCTAAAGGCTCGTCAGGCATTACTGGGGAAAACTGATAATTCTCGATCGAGATATCTTGATAGCTTTCCGCCAAGCCACCTTTCCCGTGTTCTGGGTAGTCAAACGACGAACAACCAAACATGCCGACAACAAGACCGCTTACTGCATATCGTCGTATAAGATTTACCATGCCAACCTCCGTTTAAACCGGTATTTTTAGTGTCCTTTTGAGTTAACGGGAATGGCATGGTTGATACGAAGCAAGCTCATGATTTCTAAAGGTTGGCCTGATACGTTTTCAATACTCATGCTTCTTTCACGTTCAACTAGACGCTTATATAAGTAAACAATGGCACCAATCCCTGAAGAATCAAGAAATTGGACGTGCTGTAGGTTAATTTCGACTTCTTTGTGATGATTGTTGTGAATTACTTCATCAATGTGATGTTGTGCTTGTCGACAGCCACTTGCGTCTAAGTCACCAAAAAACTCAATGGCTAACTTGTCTTGATTGATTTCTAGTTTGCGTAATTCCATGACTCTGTCTCCGTTTGTTTTTCTAATTGGATATAGAGCAGGTAACGTGCCAATTTGAAATTAATGAAAAATCAAACAGTTAAATATTGTTAATTATATTGTTCAATTTGAGAAAGGACTGATTCTCAAATTGAGAATCAAAAACGCACAGAGAAATGGTTTGCTTATAAGAGGTTTTGAGCCGAAAGAAGTCGTTAGACCGGGGGAGGCACGTCATGATTAGATTCCAACTCGATTGACGAACCATCCGCCATACGAGAATAATGTGTAACGACTAAATGCAAAACCTGTCTAAAGTTTATGATTATCTTTGCAAATTATTACTAATGTTGATTGTTATGAGTCGAAGAATAACTAGTAATAAATAGGTCATCGAGAGGACTTACGTTTCAATAAAGGCGATTTTTTGTACAAGGTCTTCTTATGCCATTAAAAATGACATTAATTGCGCTGGCTGTTATGGCAGCGTCTTCACAGCCTCAAGCGGATACGTCTTTCGCACCACCAGTTTCTCTTGCACAAAGCTATCAGGATGGCATTGATGTGTCTGAATATTGGTATAGCGAAAAACTTGATGGTGTTCGCGCTTATTGGACTGGGCAACATCTCGTGACGAGAAATGGTAATCGAATCTACGCCCCAGATTGGTTTACAGGACCTTTGCCTGATTATCCGTTGGACGGTGAACTTTGGGCTGGGAGAGGTAACTTCCATCTTGTTCAGCAAACGGTATTAGATAAAACTCCTGTAGAGTCTGCTTGGCGACACATCGACTTTATGATCTTTGATATGCCATATTCCGCTGGTGATTATCGGAAGCGTTATTACAACATCAAAGACTTAGTGCTTGAAGTCGACCAGCCTCATATCAAATATGTCGAGCACCGAGCCATTCAAAATGAAGCTCATCTGTTTACACAGTTGGATAAAATTTCAATATCCGACGGTGAAGGGGTGATGTTGCGGAAGGTATCAAGCCGCTATCAGGCTGGACGCGGTAGTGATTTGCTTAAACTTAAACGATACGCAGATGATGAAGCGTTAGTTGTGGGTTATAAGCCAGGAACAGGGCGCTTATTAGGTATGATGGGAGCAATGTTAGTTCGCTTACCAAATGGCATTGAGTTTTACATCGGTAGCGGATTTACCGATGAAGTGCGTCGCCAGCCTCCGAAAATTGGTTCAACCATTACATTTAGATATAACGGTTTTACACATACTGGTAAACCACGTTTTGCTCGATTCTTGCGTGAAAGGTTGAAGGAATAGAACGCTCTGCACTTACTAGTTGCCAACGGTTACGCCACATCGTTTGAAGAGACCCTGCCAAAACTGAACGTGGTTTAGGGTTTCTTGCCTAAATGTCCTATGTGCCTCAATGATGCCATACTGGTGACCATGGAGTTGCATACGGTTCTCCACCAAAGTGGCACCATCATTAAGTTGTTGATAGGTACTGTCTAAATAAGCCAAATAAGGTTGCACTTCTTCAACGTAAATGGATTGAAAGACATTTCTTAAGTAGCGGAACTGAGTGGTGTCTCTGTTCGGCCCGCACAATACATTGCTCTGGTTCTGCTCAAGTAGTTGAGTTGTCGCTTTTAACCAAAGGGATGTGTTTACCATTGAATAGTAAAGTCGTCCGAGTAAACGAGATTTCTCTAACTCTTCTTGATATTGCGTAACTTCCACATCGGGTAGACGTGAGACCGCGCGGTGGGGTAAATCATATATTTCGCTGAAAATACGATAGACATCGTTAATGCGTGCAATATCATTCGTCGTATTTTGAGATAGCCAATCAGAGGCAGTTAGTTGCTTTTGCATGGCGTCACTTACGAGTAGTAAGTTGTCGAGATGAATGTCTAAATGTTGCCACTTGGTTGAGTAAAGCTCTGTCAATGTCGCGCGTTCTTCATCGCTAAGTGGAAATTCGGATAAACATCGATGCATGACTCTTAAAAGGGTAGTTTGATAATCAAAATCATGAAAGGCATCCTGCACCTTTCCAAGTTGCGAGTTTTTCTCAGCAAGTAAATTGAAGAGTCCGCACTGTCGTAATTGATAGCTCTCTAGCAGGCCAATAGATAGCCTTGGCAATGGCTCGAACAAAACGCGTTTCGCAGGAATCGTTACCGTAGACTGTAATGTTATTGGAATAGCAGGAACGTCCAATACATTGGCTACACGTTGATGATACTTATCAAACATGGCGTTCTCTGGATTGAACCAGTTATCACAACCATTAAGAATCAAGATTAAGAACAATAAAATAGACCGCACAAATATCCTTTTTTATAACTTCGTATCCGTTGTCTAGAGAGCAAAATCAACCGCTTCGTAATCTTGTTATAAGTATACTCAACCGTGTGATTATTCGATCAAAAAAGCCAGCGGATGCTGGCTTTTTTTACTTTTTATTGAACTGAAAAGTTCAATTGCACTTCTGGCTCTTGGCGATGCATCCAACGCATTCTGACGCCTAACATAAAGGCCGCAGAAGATAGGCCGATGATAAAACCAAGCCAGAAGCCTTGTGCTCCCATTGGCTCAACAATCCAGTCTGTACGGCCAAGGACGTAACCAATTGGCAAGCCAAGAATCCAATAAGCAATAAAAGTACGGTTGAAGATGGCTCGCATGTCTTTATAGCCGCGTAATGCACCAGCTGCGATCACTTGAACCGCATCCGTACATTGATAAACAGCGGCAAACACGAGCAGGTGCATCGCCAGAGTGATGACCTCTGGGTTGCTAGTATAAAGCTCGGCGATCCACTCGCGAGACAAGACGGTTAAAATCGCTGTGAGAACGGACAAAGCTAGACCAACCATAATGCCGACTCGTGACGCTACGCGCGCGCCATCTACGTTTTCTTCACCAAGTCGATGGCCGACACGAATGCTTACTGCTGCACCAATACTCATTGGTAGCATAAATACCAACGAGGAGAAGTTAATCGCGACTTGATGCGCTGCCACAATGATAGGACCCAGTGGTGAAACGAGCAGTGCAACAACAGCAAACAGTGTCACTTCAAAAAACAGCGCTGCTGCAACAGGAAAGCCGAGCTTGAATAGACGAACTTGCGCTTTCCATTGTGGGCGATGCCATTCTCCAAATAGGTTGATGCTTTTCAATCGCTCTGATGTCATCACATACAGCAATAGCATGGCAAACATGACCCAGTAAACAATCGTGGTTGCTACACCACAGCCAACACCGCCTAATTCAGGTGCACCAAACTTGCCGTACACGAAAATCCAGTTTAGAGGAATGTTGAGCAGCAAACCGATAAAGCCAATAACCATTGCCGGTTTCGTCAATGACATACCATCCGTAAAGCTTCTAAGCGTTTGGAAAAGTAAAAAAGCGGGTACTGCTAATATAACGGCATGAATGTATCCCACCGTTTTTTCAGCCATCAGTGCTTCAACATCCATCAGCCCGAGAATAAACTGGGTTTGAAGCAGGACTGCAATTATCGGCACACTGATCAGCAATGCCAAAACGACGCCTTGCTGAATTTCAAACGGTATTTTCACTCGACGACCAGAGCCATTTAACTGTGCGACAACAGGGACCAATGCCATTAATAAACCCACCCCAAACAAAATGGATGGTAGCCAAATACTTGAAGCGACAGAAACCGCAGCCATGTCGGTGGCGCTAACGCCGCCAGCCATTACGGTATCAACAAACCCCATACCAGTTTGAGCGACAGATGCGATCAATACCGGGGTCGCCAATTTGATAAGACTTGATGCTTCTTCTTTATAGCGATGCACGAAAAATACTCCAGAGCGGAACAATAAGTTGAAAGAATGAGAGTACTCGAGGGCAAAAGATGTGGTGAACGGATCTGATGGTTGATTTTAGTCACGATAAGGTGAAAAAATGCCTCGGAGAAACTCCGCGCAAATGATAAACAATTGTATGTTTATATTCCATAGCTAGGTAGTGAATAGTCGATAACAGTGACTGGACGCTCTCCACGCTAAGGATACGCTTTTACTGAGAACAGCAGCGAATCATGGTAATGTTGAAGCATGCATGAGAACAAACCAGTGTTCATTAAGCCGTTGCTTTATCGTCTGCGGTCTTTATTTCCGACCTGTAGCGCAGTGTTTAGGGCTTAGTCTTCGACTACAGTTGGTATTAAATCAATAGGTAAAAAGAAATGTTTACAGGAATAGTTCAGGGTACGGCGAAGGTCGTTAAAATTGATAAAAAAGAACGCTTTCAAACGCACGTTGTCGAGTTAAGCGATGAACTTTGTAAAGGGTTAGAAATTGGTGCATCCGTTGCACACAACGGATGTTGTCTAACTGTGACTAAGATCGAAGGCAACCTTATCAGTTTTGATTTAATGCAAGCGACATTGGCTCTTACTAATTTAGGTCAGCTGGTGGAAGGGGATAGCGTAAACATTGAGCGCGCGGCTAAGTTTGGTGACGAAATAGGCGGGCATAGCATGTCTGGTCATATTAGTTTGACGGCAGATATTGTCGATATCATCAATACGCCCAATAACCGCACGATTTGGTTCCAACTGCCGCAAGAATCAATGAAATATGTATTAGCGAAAGGTTACATCGGTTTAGATGGTTGCTCGCTAACTATTGGTGAAGTTGAAGCGTGTCGTTTTTCAGTACATCTAATTCCAGAAACCTTGCAGCGAACTCTTTTCGGAGTGAGACAAGTAGGGGAGCGTGTTAATATTGAGTTTGATCCTCAGACTCAAGCAATTGTTGATACTGTTGAGCGCGTTCTTGCAGCAAAACAGCTTTAGAATGAGAAAAAGGAGCCTAGTGCTCCTTTTTCATTTAAGCGTTTTTATATTTCTGATGTTCACATGCTCGAGCTGCTATTCGTAATTGTCATCGATAAATAGTTCGACCTTATCTTGTAACTCATCCACTCGCATATTTAGGTGGATAGCGTGGCAACAAGCTGGGCAATCATCATAAAACTCTTGGTCACCATTGCTTGCATCCAATGTAATGCCGATAGAGTGTCCGCAATGCGGGCACTTTACATACCTTTCGGTATAATTTTTCATACAACAACTCCTAATCTCGCAGGGCTTTTAAACACACTATTCATCAAGGAAGCACAGCCCTTTACTTACTTTGCCTACAAGGAAAATAGGCACAATCCAAAGTTAAGTCTCCTTTGATATTAGGTCGAGTTGTTGCTAATTGAGTCGAAATAAGTACAAAACTTGACCCCAAACTCAACCTTGAGCTTAGGGTGATCTTCTGTAGTGATGTGCCTCGAGATTTTACATCTTGAAATATGCAGTGGCTTCCAAATTAATAAGAAATGATTTTATTAATAACCAGTTGAGCCTGTTCCAAGTAATGGCCGCCAAACAAATTACAATGGTTGAGAACATGGTAAAGGTTATAGATATCTTTACGCTCTTCATAGCTTGAAGAAAGTGGCATAACCGATTCGTAGCCTTGATAAAATTCTGGTTGAAATCCACCAAAAAGCTCCGTCATCGCAATATCACACTCCCTGTCCCCCCAATAGCACGCAGGATCGTAACAGATAGGACCGAATGCAGTGAGTGCCGCATTTCCATTCCATAAATCGCCATGCAACAAAGAAGGTTCCGGAGCATGGTTTGCTAGCCGCTGTTTTACGACATCGATAAAGTCATCGATATCAACCAAGGTGACGCCTTTTTCTTTAAGGAGCTGTAATTGCCATCCTATGCGTTGCTCAGCAAAGAATACACACCATTTCTTGTGCCATTTGTTGGGCTGTAGAGTCGAACCGAGATAGTTGTCGGTATCAAAACCAAACTCTTTTTGCTCGCCCCACTGGTGTAGGTGAGCTAATTGCTGCCCAAATTTAAAGCTGTTGGGACCATCTTCTAATGGTTTCGTTGGAAGGTAGTTAAGAATTAAGAATGAGGCATTTTTGGTTTTACCAACCAATACCACCTCAGGTACAAATAGGGTGGATGTTTCACGCAAAAGATGCAGGCTTTCAGCTTCTACCTCAAATTTCGACAAAAACTCGCGATCGTTAATTTTCACAAAATAACGTTGCTCGCCATCATTGATCATGTAGCTTTCACTGATATCCCCACCAGACAGCCTTACTTTTTCCGTGATCTGGTAATCGAACAATAAAGTATCAGAAAGCTGTTGCGATATTGCTTGCCACATACAAAACCTCGCGAATCTATTTGACCACCAATAGTTTAGGATAAATAGCAGGGAGTTGGCGCTATGTTGAGCATACTTAGTAAAGAAACCTTCCTCTTAGTGTAGTCAATTTGTATAAATGTGAATCAAATCGCTTATAAGCCTCTGATTTGTTGGCTTAGCATATGGAGATGAACGTTTACAACAGGTATTATGATTTTTTTGACGTTAGTTCCATTGGTGGCATGAAAATACTGATATGTGATGACTCAGCTGTTGCAAGAAAGCTTATTGCGCGTTCTATCGTACAAGATACATCATTGCATCTTATTGAAGCGCAAGATGGTTATGAGGCGCTTAATATTCTTGCTGAGCAAAATATCGATATTTTGTTTCTCGATTTAACGATGCCCATAATGGATGGTTTTGAGGTCCTCGAATCATTACCTGTTAGTCAGTACCCGACCAAAATCGTCATTATTTCTGGAGATGTTCAACAAGAGGCAAAACAGCGCTGTCTCGATCTTGGTGCTCAAGCTTTTATCGCTAAGCCTCTGACAGAAGAGCAGGTGCTCCCACTATACGAACAATTAGGGCTGCATTATGCGTTCAAACCTAGTCATTCGGTTGATTCTAAAAACCAGGGTTGCGAAGAGCTTTCCTTACTAGCCAAATTCCGTGAAATTGCGAACATTGCCCTTGGTAAAGGGGCTGCGATTATGGCTGACCATTTACATGAGTTCATCCAACTTCCTGTTCCTCATGTTGGACCGTTGTCCTACGGCGAGCTTCATATGACACTGGTTGATGTGGTTGGGCGTGACAGTTCCGTTGCGGTAGCGCAGAGGTTTGTCGGTGGTGGTATTCACGGAGAGGCACTGGTGTGCTTACGTGGTAGGGATATCAATCAGATTGGGGAAAAATTAGGTTACCTCCTTGAGTTTACGCCTCATAATGAAATCATCTTGAATATCTCTAACCTACTGGTCTCGTCATTTCTCACATCATTGGGCGATCAACTCGACAAGCAGTTCTCACTTCGTCAGCCAGGCATTGTGGATACCTTAACACCTTATTGTGAAGAGCAAGGCGAGTTGGGTGAGCTCTTTACTATCGAATACACCTACATGGCAGAAGCGCTCGATTTCGAGTGCGAGGTACTGTTTTTAATTGATAAGCCATCCGTAGAAATAATCTATGAAATCATGGAGCTAATCTAATGTCCGATATCACGCTGGACATAGCAGACTTTCATTGGGTCACACAAATTCTCGATACGATGGATTCAGGGCTTATTGTTTTGGATCAAGAGTATAAAGTGTGTGTGTGGAACAGTTTTATGCAGTCATACAGTGGCGTTCTATCACAAGAAATTCTTGGTGAATGTTTATTTGAGCATTTTGAAGAGCTGCCAAGAACTTGGCTAGAAACCAAGATAAAAGCTGCCGCCGATCTGGAAACTCGTTCTTTTTCTAGCTGGGAAAACCGACCGTACCTTTTTAAGTTCAACAATTTTTCTCCGGTTTCAAACAGCAGTGATTTTATGTATCAAGATATCGTGATCACGCCGTTAATTGGGCTTTCAGGAGAGGTCAGCCACATAGCGATTCAAGTCAATGATGTTTCTGAAACTGCGAGAAATCGCATTCATTTGAAAGAAACAAATCAACATTTGTCGGAAATCAGTCGCAAAGATGGTTTAACAGGTTTATTTAATCGCGCTTATTGGGAGCAATCATTGAAAGATGAGTTTGCTCACTTAAAAGTTATCGACGGACCATGCTCATTAGTAATATTCGATATCGACCACTTTAAGAAGGTGAATGATACTTATGGTCACCCGACAGGGGACGAAGTCATTCGTCGAACCTCTGCATTGTTGAGAAAAACAGCAAGGAGCAGTGATATCTGCGGTCGTTTTGGTGGTGAAGAGTTTACGGTACTACTTCCTCACACAAACCAGGAGCAAGCTTGCTATTTCGCAGAGCGTTTGCGCAAAAGAATTGAGCAAGAGATCGTGAAAGTGGAAGATTTTTTGATTAATTACACGATAAGTATTGGTGTTTGCGAGTATAAGCCTTATTTTGAAACTCACACTCAATGGTTAAAGAGTGCCGATGCTGCGCTGTATCGTGCAAAAGAAAATGGTCGTAACCAAACCTGTTTGCATGAAAATGGCTGAAATATAAAAAGGTTTGAAGAAACCCTGTATCCGAATTCAGTGAAGCAAAGCTCAATTGTTTGAAAATCATCCAGTTGGTTCGTGAATGTTTGTTAATATGAAATAAGTTAATGAAATTTTCTCGGCATGTCTTACTATTGAAACTATTCTGCTTTCAGCTTCGAAGGCTTGCAATAAACGGAGAAAAACAGTGGTTTTAGAAACCGATGGATATCTCGCTCTTATCGAGCACTTGTCTCTAAATCTAGATATTTTTACGACCGAAATTGGCGACACTGGATCCGAAAGCATCGAAGATGTTGTCACCGATATGGTGGCTTCAAACATCATGGCGATTTTTGAGCAAAATCCAGAACTTCACTCGAGCGTACGCTTCAAATTGTTGAAAGAGGCTGATGCAGTTGTTGAAGATCTTGGTGAGATATTGGCTGGGGTATGGCATAAAAAAGCGACCAATGAACAGATCACGTTCCTTGATGAATACATCGCTCTGGTCAAAAATCTGTTCGATAATGCTGTTGCGACTTACGACTGATATTGTTTTAACTTACAGCAATGTCCGGTTAAAGAGTGAGAGGAGTTACATTGTAACTCTTCTTATTTGCCAAAACTTAGATGCCCAGTATGGGTTGTCGATTCTTGAAATAATCACACCTCTAGACGTCGATGCATGCATGAACTGCTTGTTACCCAAGTAAATTCCGACATGATAAGTTGTACGTCTTGTTTTAAAAAACACTAGATCCCCTTGCTTGGCATCTGTCCAACTTAACTCCACACCTTGCTTTGATTGCTGCCTAGTTGTCCTCGGTAACGAGAGCTGATAAGCCTCAACAAACGCTTTTTGTACAAATGCTGAGCAATCAATTCCAGATTTCTGTGTCCCGCCTAAGCGATAAGGCGTGCCGTGCCACTCTGTGTAAAAGTCGAACAAGTCAGGGTTGTCCGACAATAGCTGATTTGTAGGTGTTGTCACCTGTGCTTGCTCACTAGGCTCAGGCCCAGAAGAGCAGGCGCTTAGTAGCACACTGATTATCAAAGGAAAATATACTCGACGCAAATCACCACCTGTCATCTCTATGACCCACAACTGAAATATTAGTGTCATAACCAATCCATAGTATGGGCTGCAAATCACGGTTTTGTCTCACAAATGTGACGGAATCACTGCAGAACCGATTCAACCTTAAGAAAGAATAAAAATTGATTATGGCAAAGCGAAAACGCTCACGCACATCACTTTCACTGATTCAGGCTGTCAGTGCAACATTTTTAACTATCATTGCTCTTGTTATAGCCCTTTCTGTCTCAAGTTTCAAAGGAATGGAACAGGTAGGGGAACAATTTGAAGACTTGTCGCAAAAAGCATTACCAATCGCGATGGCAAACGCAAAGTTAACCAGGAATGTATTGGAGATGGTTAAGCTACTCAACCATGGTATGCAGATTACTGAGCCGAAAGAGTTGCCTCTCGTAAAAGAGCAAATCGACTCTCTTGCAACTCAAAGCACAACTTTGGTTGTGAAAGCGTCTGGTGTAGCTCAGCAACTCTCGGAGGAGTTAGACACCAAACTAGCGCGTTTACATAACATCACGCAGTCCATTTTGTTGAAGCAATCTTCGGTGATACAAATTCAAATGGATATTGATGCCGCTGTTGGTGGTTTTCGCTATGGGCTTAGCTCTATCGGTCCGGAAATGAATCGAATCAGTTCGTTCCTTAGTGCTGATAATCCTGAGTCGAGCGATGCCGCTAACCGTTTCATTGCTTCTGCAAGCTCAATGGAAAGTACGTTCTTAGTCATGATGATGCACTCAGAATTAAACAAAGCCGAAAAAGAATACCGAGAAATGCGAAATCGCATAGCAGGTATTAAACTCGCCTATGAAGACTTCCAATCTTTTCATCCTGAAGTAAGTGAATATGCAAGCTTAACCGCACCATATGAGATGGTGAAACAAGGCTTTAGTGAAAAGGGCGTGCTGCGTTTGATCCTCGCCAAACTAGAACAAGGGGAATTGCAACGTTCAGAGTTTAAACAGGCTTCGATGCTTGCGGATGAAACCATGCGGTTACTTGATCAAATCTCCCAAACCGCTGGTCAGTTGATCGATGAAAAAGAGCGGGTGGTCAACGAGACCATTGAATCGGTGAGCGTTGTGCTCGTGTTTGCGGCGTGTGTGATTTCTTTTATTATTCTGGTTACTTGGTTTAGTCTCAAGTCATGGACAAACCGAGGGTTAAGGAATGTACTAACGCGTCTTTCAGCACTTACCGAACATGATTTTCGTGACAAGGCAGAAGAAGTCGGCCCTTATGAGCTGAAAGAAGTAGCACGAAAGTTGAATCAAGTAATCGATTCCACACACGACTCCATTCAAACGGTGACGCGCAATTGTGAAACGCTTTATCAGACGGCAGAAGTAAGTCACAGTGCAGCCGAACAAACAAGTGATGGGTTGGCAACACAAAATGAAGCGTTGTCTAGTATGATCACGACCATAACGGAGCTTGAAGCCTCTATTCGTGAAATAGCAATGGTGACAAATGCATCTTCACAGGACTCGCTCCTTGCAACCCAGCACACTGAAAAAGGGGTTCAAGTCGTGGAACAAAACCGCGAACGTTTGGAGTCATTAGAAAGCTCTTTGGATGTAAATGAACAGTCAATGTTAGAGCTAGACCAGCGTGTAAAACAGATTCGTGAAATGGTCGATATGATCAGTGGGATCGCGGACAACACCAACTTACTTGCTCTCAACGCAGCAATAGAGGCTGCCCGTGCTGGTGAGCAAGGGCGTGGATTTGCGGTTGTCGCTGATGAAGTTCGCAAACTTGCAAGTGATACCTCTCAACAAACTACGAACATCCGAGAAATGATGAGCGAGCTTATTACTGCCGCAGAGCGTTCGCGCCAAGCAGTTAATGATTCAAGAGAAGAAATGACCCACGCGCTAAAGTCCAGCAATGAAGTGAAATCGACATTCTCTGATATCAACCTCGCGGTTAAGTACATTCAAGAACGTGTTGAGCAAATCTCAGTTGCTACAGAAGAACAAGAACGAGCGACGGCAGATGTATCTCAATCCATCACACATATTTCTGATCTTGGCGAACGCACAAAGCTGCAGCTTGAGTCTATGGTTGAGAGTTCTGAGCAAGTGGCGGAAATTGCTGGGCACCAGCAAGCAATGCTGCACAAGTATGAGCTTCATCAGACTAAGTAAATGAGATGTTTCCACCGACTAAAAGCAGAACCTCGGTTCTGCTTTTTTGTTACGGCTACTCATTTAATGGCTCCTATTTGCATTGCAAAAGTGAGTTACATCTCATCTCGTTCATTTCTAAAGGGTTTAGTTATCACAACGTGATGTTAATGCTTTGTTCGAGGGACTCGTTGACTAGAATGTCGCCAGAATTCAAAGGAATGAATCATGCAGCTTCATGCGATTTTTTTATATCCAGAGAAAGCTAAAGCCATAAGAAGGAGTGGTTTTGTGATCGATAAAGTTTGCCCCGTCGTTCTACGTAATCAAAATCAAGAGATCCTACTTTTTAAACATCCGTTGGCGGGTGTTCAGCTCGTCAAGGGCACTGTTGAAGTGTTTGATGAAAGTTACATCATAGCGGCCAAGCGGGAGCTCGCTGAGGAGTCTGGTATCACACATGTTCGTTCCGCACGATATTTATGCTCATGGGACAGTGGCTTTCAAAATCAAGCATGGCATTTTGTTTTGTGTGAGTGTGCTGATCTCGCTAATTCATGGCTGTTTCATACGCAAGACGATGGTGGACATGATTTCGCGTTCTTCTGGCACGATGTCGAGAGCGGCCTTCCCGCGAATGCACATACTGTGTTTCAGCGCGGGCTGGAAAAGGTACGAGAGTTGCTAAACCAAGGCGTGATTTAAAGGAGGATTCTGTCGTTGCATTGGCGGATTTGGGACAATGACAAAGCAAACACTATGCTTCTACTAGAAGCAAATAAAGAAGGTAGAGTAGCCGTTACTGTTCTCATCGTGTTGATAATGGCACTGTCGATCTCAAAAATGGCGATGAGATTACAAATGTTTAAGTGACTTCTATATGCTTTGCTCATTCATTCAGATAAGGAAACGGTAATGGATAAATTCGTCTTGTTTCTCTTATGCCTTTTTATGACAGTTGGCGGAGTGGTTCATCTTTATGACAACATTGTTGGTGGCTTTTTACCTTACGATTTTGCGCCACGCTGGTTGAATATGTATTGGAGCGCTTTGGGACTATTGGACTTATTAGCAGCGTATCTATTGGTCAAGCATCACCGCTCTGGCATAGTCGTTATGTTATTGATTCTTATAACCAATGTTATCTTTAGTTCCCACGCTCACTATACATTAGAAATATTAGATAACAACGTCGCCCTACAAATGAAGACACTGTTTTTAGGGTTCTCATTTGGGGTATCTATCTGGTTATGGAATGCGCGAAAACATAGTCAATCGCGCCAAATATTTCGTTAATTATTATTTTCACAACACTCGATTAAGGATTGTAAACAGGGACTCGTTATGAACGATTTTAAAGACTTGGCCAGTTTTGCTGGTTTCAGCGTACTGACAGGTTTGAGCTTTGCCACCACTTTCTTCAGCCTTGCTTTTCTATACAGCTCAATAGAGGCACAGCAAGTAATGAACACCAATGCTTTGGCATGTGCAGTGCTTGGTGTTGTTGGTTTATTTGTTGGTATTACTCAGCTAAACAAAAAGCGTCAGCTAGCAGAAAACTAATCTGCTCTTACACATCATGAGGATGAAGTAGTGTTTAACTGGGGTTTAGGCTTGGTCTATTCGTTTTGTTGACATACTTCATCCAACAATATTTTTTCAACCATTACTTCTTCTCTTTATTGTAGCGAAAGGGCTGCGTTAACAGCTTATCTAATCTTTGCTCTTCTTCGTCTCTAATTTCCGGCACACCAATAACAACATCTTCATGACCCAACTTAGGCTGAGCTCGGTATGTCCCAAAAAAGCGGTCCCAAACTGAAAGGAAAAAACCAAAGTTTGAGTGGGTCTCTTTTACTATCACTGAATGGTGCACGCGATGCATGTCTGGTGTAACGATGACGTTTCGCAGTTTTTGGTCCATAGATAAAGCCAGTTTTGCATTACTGTGATTAAACATCGCGCTCGCATTAAGCACAATTTCAAATACCACAATTCCGATAGGTGAAACACCTAAGATAAACACGGCTGCAATTTTTACTCCCATTGAAATGATTATTTCGAAGGGATGAAAGCGTGCGCCTGTAGTGACGTCTATGTCGAGATCGGCGTGATGCATTCGGTGAATCTTCCACAGCGGTTTTACATGATGAAAGACAACATGCTGAGCGTAAATGACGAAATCAAGCAAAATGACGGTTAGGAAAATGTTTAACCAATCGGGGAGGGACAGAATATTCAGCAGCCCCCATTGTTGCTCCTGAGCTATGACCGCAGCTTGAAAGGCGGCGATAGGAATGATTAAAGCAATAACTAGGCTGTTAAAAGCAACCAATGACAAGTTATTGACCCAGCGAAACCTGCGCGAAGCGGTCAGTGTTTTTCTAGGCAATTTGTTCTCCCAAATGGCACAAAGCAATAATACGCCAAGGAAAAAGCCTAATCTGAGCCATGAGGGTTCTTGAAATGTCGTTTCTGTCACTGTCATTCCCTTATTTATTTCTTTATCTATGACCGAGATAAGTGTGAAATTATTTCAACACACTGCTGATGGGCTTATCTTGAGGCGAAACCATAATATCAGTAGAATCGCGCTCTACTTTTTACTTGGCATTACTTACCATGAGAATTCACGCTTTCCACCGTTTATATCAGTACCGACAATCTATCTCAACCAAGCCTTTCAACGCGCGTGGATGTAAAGTGGTTCGTTGCCAATATTGCCAGGTTTCTGAGCAACACTGTTTGTGCGACCTTCAGCCAAACATTAAGGCTAATATTGCATGTATGTTGATTGTTTCTGAAAACGAAGTATTTAAGCCAAGTAATACCGGTCGTCTAATCGCTGATACGATTCAAGAGACTTACGTGTATCAATGGAACCGAACAGAACCGTCTGAAGAGATGCTAGCGCTACTACAGGATGACAGTTACCAACCGGTGATTGTATTTCCTGCAGACTATGTGGATGATCCCTCTCGTTTAATTGAAGATCTAGAGCCAGGGCGATTGGTAAAAGAAGATGTCGAGAACAAAAAATGGTTGCTGATCTTTATTGATGGTAGCTGGCGTGAGGCACGAAAGATATTCCGTCGTTCTGATTTTCTTAAATCTTTGCCTGTGCTTTCCATTGAGCCGGAATCTCTGTCTGAATACATCATGCGCCGCTCCGAGAATGATCAGCATCTTTCAACCGCCGAAGTCGCGACATTAGTTTTAAAACAAGCTGGTGAGCCTAAAGCTGCGGAATGCCTTCAATTGTGGTTTGAAGCCTTCAGAGAAACTTACATGCTGAGCAAGACTCGAGTCAAAAGCGACCCTAACCAGCCACACTTGAAACGTTTCAAAGAGTGGATGAAAACCGAGAGCTGACTCTAAGGAATGAGCTTTTGTTGATGGTATGTTGTTCAACTGGCTTCGGTGAGGGGATAAATCTGCATTCGGTCACGGTTTGCAGGCGTACAGATATGGATAATGCCATCAGTTTATACTTTTGACTCTAGCCATTTTTGAGAGTCGTTTGAAGCATTTTTTAGGAGAGAAATACATGTATTACGGCTTTGATGTCGGTGGCACTAAAATTGAATTTGGTGCATTTAACGAGAAGCTTGAGCGTGTAGCGACGGAACGTGTACCTACACCAACAGACAACTACGAGCTGCTGGTTGATACCATTGCGGAATTGGTGAATAAATACGATACAGAGTTTGGCTGCGAAGGTACGATTGGTCTTGGCCTACCAGGTATGGAAGACGCCGATGATGCAACGGTACTAACAGTTAACGTTCCTGCGGCAAAAGGCAAACCACTTCGTGCTGATCTAGAAGCTAAAATCGGTCGCAGCGTAAAAATTGAAAACGATGCAAACTGTTTCGCGCTTTCTGAAGCCTGGGATGAAGATCTTCAAGATGAACCATCTGTACTAGGTTTGATCCTTGGTACTGGTTTTGGTGGCGGCTTTATCTACGAAGGCAAAGTATTCTCTGGCCGCAACCACGTAGCGGGTGAGGTGGGTCACACACGTCTTCCTATCGACGCATGGTTCCACCTGGGCGAAAACGCACCATTACTTGGCTGTGGCTGTGGCAACAAAGGCTGTTTAGATAGTTACCTATCTGGTCGTGGTTTCGAGCTTCTTTACGCGCATTACTACGGCGAAGAGAAGAAAGCGATCGACATTATTAAAGCGCACGCAGAGGGTGAAGAGAAAGCAGTAGAGCACGTCGAGCGCTTTATGGAGCTGTTAGCGATCTGCTTTGCAAACCTGTTTACTGCAACAGACCCACACACCGTTGTACTTGGTGGCGGCTTATCTAACTTCGAATTGATTTACGAAGAGATGCCAAAACGCATCCCTAAACACTTATTGTCTGTGGCTAAGTGTCCTAAGATCATCAAAGCAAAACACGGTGATTCAGGTGGTGTACGCGGCGCTGCGTTCTTAAACATCAAGTAATGACTTAAACCTTACTCGATATAAAGTAAGAAGAAATTTAAAGCCCCGTTTAGACTTTCAAGGTTAAACGGGGCTTTTACTTATATACCGAAGTAACTTGTATACCCAAGTAACTCATATACCTAAGTAATTTCGGTATGCTCGGGTATGGATCATGAACAAAAGTAGCATGCATAAAAAACTCGCGACGAATCGCGAGTTTTTGTTTTGGTCTGCTTAGCTTGGCTTATTTTTTCTTTTTGCCTACGCCCAAGTTTTCTTTTTGAGCTAGAGTGATTTTGCTAAAGCCAAGTTTTCTGAAATGATTATCGCGGTAGTTGCGCACAGCCTTGGTGTCAGATACTGCTTCGATTTGCTGCTCCATCTTTAGGTACTCAGTGATATCGATACCTTCCGCCTCTGCAACTGCTTCTTGAATGTTGCGGTGTTGCTGGTATGAGAACGTCAGTTCTTTGTCTTGGTCTTTGTAAGTGTAAAGAATGGTGCGAGCCATAGCTGTCTCTCTGAAAAGTTTTTCTGTTATCAATAAAAAGGTCAGACACGCTGACCTTTGAATTCTGAATCGGCTTAGATTCTGCCTTGAAGTGGGATAATTGTCACGCTTTCTCCCGCTTTTACTGTATCAACAGCAGGGGAGATTTCGATCAAACAGTTCGCCTCACTCATAGAGCGTAGAATGCCAGAGCCTTGTTTGCCTGTTGTGCGAACGGTTAGGCGACCTGTTTCGTCTAGCTCGTAAATACCACGGCTAAACTCGGTACGACCTTGGCGAGAGCGCAGATTTTCTGTCGCAATGGCACTGACTTTGAGTGGCTTCCAACCTTGTTCACCTTGCATCTTACGCAGCGCAGGCTCAACAAAGTTGATGAATGAAACCATCACCGCCACAGGGTTACCCGGCAAACCAAAGAAAGGCTTATCGTTGATTTGACCAAACGCAAGCGGACGACCAGGGCGCATGTTGATACGCCAGAAATCAATTTGTCCCAGCTTATCCAATGCCAGCTTAATGTAATCGGCATCGCCAACGGAAACGCCGCCAGAAGTCATCACTACGTCGGCTTGCGCAGAAGCATTTTCGAGCGCGTCAATCATCAATTTCTCGTTATCTTCTAGGATACCGAAATCCAAGATCTCGCAACCTAGTTTCTCTAACATGCCCATGATAGTGAAACGGTTTGAATCGTAGATTGAATTCGCTTTCTGTTCTGTACCTGGCGCTTGAACTTCGTCACCGGTAGAGAACACGGCTACTTTCAACTTGCGGAACACGTTCGCTTCGCCAAAACCAAGAGAAGCAATCATGCCCATCTCAGGAGAGGCTAGGCGAGTGCCTGCGGTAAAGACATCGCTACCAATTGCTAAGTCTTCACCCGCTTGGCGAACGTTTTGACCGGTCTTGATGCTTGCACCATTGAACGTGACTGTATCGCCGTCTTGGGAAGCTTGTTCACGCATAACAACGGTATCACCATTGATAGGTGTTGGTGCGCCCGTCATGATCTTAACCGCTTGACCAACTTCCAAAGGCTGATCGTAAGCGTGACCCGCCATCACTTCAGCAACCACTTGGTAGCTTTCACGCTCGACGTCATCACCGCGAATCGCGTAACCGTCCATCGCTGAGTTTGTGTATTGCGGAACATTCACTGGTGACACAACATGATCTGCAAGCACACGACCGTATGCATCTTCAATCTTGCATGCTTCGGTTTCAGAAACCGTGTTTACCAACGAAAGGATCTTTTCTTGTCCTTGAACCACAGAAAGGAAAGCTGGAGAAAGGGTATCGCAGCAAGCGGCTTCTTTCTCTTTACTCTTTGGCGCTTTCGCTTCTTGAACATACTGAATAACGAACTGGGCAATCGCCTCAAGATCGTTGATGTTCATTTGTGGCAGTTCAGAGTCCAATTCGCCGCTGTCTGAAGCAATCGCGATGATGTTTTCATCGTTTGGATAAAGCCAAGGCTTACCGACTTCTTCACGGTGCAATTCGATCTTAGGAAAGGCAATGTTTTTGCAGCCTTCCACTAGAACTACGTCTAGCTTGTCTTCATCGAAACGTGTCAGTAGGTAATCAAACTCCGATTCTGACTCTGGTGTTTCTGTCATCAGTGCGAAGCGGTTACGAGAAGAGATCAGCATTTGCGATGCGCCCGCTTTACGTAGGCGATGGCTGTCTTTGCCCGGTTGGTCGACATCGAAGTTATGGTGTGCGTGCTTTAGCATACCGATGCGTAAACCCGCATCGGTCAACTTTGGTAGTAATGCTTCAAGTAGCGTAGTTTTGCCTGTACCAGAGTAGGCAGCAAAACCAAGAATAGGGATGTTTAGCGTGTGTTTCATGATTCAAGTTGTCCAAATTGCGCCAATTCTTCAGGCGTATTTAAGTTGACGAAACAGTTTGGTGAGTCGCTAAAGTCAACGTAACTGGTGTTGCACTCTTTGTAGAGTAGGATGATCTTACGATCGCCACGTTCTAAAAACGCGGTCAGCTTTGGCAGTACGCGCTTGTGGTAAAGCGTGAAGACAGGCTGTTGGTGGTCGCCATCATGAGCAACCAAAATATCGGTGTCTTCTTTTACTGCATTGCAGAAACGTTTAACAAGATCAGTGTTGATTTGTGGGCTGTCGCAAGGGACGAAGCCAACCCAATCGGTTTCTGCATGAACCAAGCCCGCGTGGATACCGCCCATCGGACCTGGGAAATCTTTAAATTGATCGCTGAAGACGAAACCAAACGCACGGTAGGCGTCTTGGTTTCGGTTCGCATTGATTAGAATGCGTGGTGTTTGCGGAGATAAACGTTCGATAACGTGTTCGATGAGTGGCTTCTGATTCAGTTCGATCAGACCTTTGTCTTTTCCACCCATACGGCTGGCTTGACCACCAGCCAAAATGACCCAACTAGTTTGTGTTGGCTGAAGCATATGCGTTCTCTTGGGATGTTTCTTTTGGTATGACATACAAGAGTGGAGACTCTACCAAAGTCTTGTCTTTAATCCACCACTGTTTTTTACATAAATCCGTCAACGCGTTGGCTTGGTGACTGGTCACGACAATACTAGAGCCGCGATCAAGCAGATCTTTTGCCATGATAACCAGACGTTCAATCGACTCTTGGTCGAGAGAGGCACTTGGTTCGTCCATCAACAAAATCGATGGTTTTAAGATCCAAGCTCGTGCCATTGCTACGCGTTGCTTTTCACCGCCGGACAATACAGAGATGTGTTCGTCGGCTAAGGTTTCTAACCCTACCATGCGTAGCGCACTAATAACTTGAGCTCGCTTATCTTTTGCCGTGTCTTGTTGATATTTAACTCCATAAACGACGTTTTCATAAACAGTGCCGTCAAAAAGGTAAGGGGATTGATGGAGATAAATCACATCGACACGACCATTGCGACGCGTCAGTCTTTTCAGCCACGTATCTTTTGGCGCAACAACATCACCAGTAGAGGGTTTGAGCAAGCCAGCAAGGATTTTGAGTAGGGTAGTTTTGCCCACACCATTGTCACCCTTGAGATAAATGGCATCATTTGGGCCGATGGCTAACTCAGGGATGTGGAAAAGCACACGCTCTTTAAAGCGCATGGATAACTGTTCGGCGGTGATTTTTATAGTCATAATTCGCCTCGACATGGGGTTAATGGTGAGTCGTTTGTTTGCTTCATGTTCTATGTTCTGAGGTAGCCTTTGCCTCTCATGCTTGATAAGAAGAAGTTTAGAGCCAACGCTAAAGATAGTAATACAATTCCTAATGCAACTCCTTGCGCAAAAGCACCTTTACTGCTTTCCATTGCGATAGCCGTGGGAATATTTCGCGTCACGCCCATAATGTTCCCACCAACCATCATTGAGCAGCCCACCTCGGTCACGATACGTGAAAACCCTGCAATGATAGCCGCAAGTAGAGGAAAGCGGGTTTCCCAAATCATCGTAGCTGCCAAGCGCGGGATGGAGACGCCCAGCGTGATGGCAGTTTCCACTGCACGACGGTCGCTAGATTGTAATGCACCATGCATCATCGATACCAAAACAGGGAAGCAGATCACCATTTGGCCGAAGATCATTGCCTTCTGAGTGAACAGCATTTGCCAGTCTCCCCAAGGGCCAGCACGCGACAGCAACATGTACAGCAACAGGCCAATCACCACGGTAGGGACCGCTTGCAGCGTATTTACGATCGACAACAAAAACCATTTACCGCGAAAGTCGGTATACGCCAGTACAAAGGACATCAAAATAGCCGGCAATACCACTAGGGATATTGCCGTGATAGAAACACTAAAGGAGACCGCAACGATCTCCCATAGGTCTGCATCAAAATTCACCAGTAAGCGAAGCGCTTCCAGTGTTGTATCAGCAAGATTCATATTGCGTTATTTGCTCTCAGCATTCGCAACAAACAGTTGTTTACCGTTTAGGCGGAAACCATTGATAAGTTCCTGTCCGCGAGGGTTTACCAACCAATCACTGAATGCCTTCGCACCTTGGTAGTTAATCGTTGGGTAACGCTCAGGGTTAACAAGAATAACTTGGTACGGGTTAAACAGTTTTTCATCGCCTTGGAACAGAATTTCTAGATCCAATTTGTTTTGGTAAGCCAGCCATGTGCCGCGGTCCGTCATGGTGTAGCCTTGCATTTCAGACGCCATGTTTAGAGTTGGGCCCATACCTTGACCTACGCTACGGTAACCACCAAAGTTCGGTTCGATTTTAGTTTGAGCCCAGAAGCCCATTTCTTTTTTGTGCGTACCAGAATCATCGCCGCGAGAGATGAACGTTGCGTTTTTGTTTGCGATCTCTTTGAATACATCTAACACGCCTTCGTCATTTTTGATTGTTGCTGGGTCAGCTTTCGGGCCTACAATCACAAAGTCGTTGTACATTAGCTTGCGAGGTAAAACGCCGTAGCCTTTCTCAACAAATGCGCCTTCAGCTTTTGGTGCATGTGTCATCACCAAATCTACGTCACCGTTTTCGCCCATTTTTAAGGCTTTACCAGTACCTGCAGCAATAACATCGACTTTGTAGCCCGTGTCTTTTTCAAATTGTGGAAGCAGGTAATCAAGTAAACCTGAATGGTAAGTACTGGTTGTGGTTGCAAGGCGAACATGTTCTCCGTCTTGAGCAGAAAACGCAGAGTAACTTACAAGCGTGATAGACGTTGCAGCCAGAGTTAGCGCAATTTTTTTCATTTTTATGTGTTCCTTTCCAATGATTCTTTGGAATCTCTCCAGGTTTTAGGGAGAAGCCTTTTTGGACGAGAGCGATTAGCGTAATACGCAAGTTGTCTTAGGGTGTTGGAATAAGCAAACATCAACATCCTGAGATCACTTAAATGCGCTCCGTATCCACCTTATAGCAAACAAGATGCCAACCTTTTACAAGCTTAAAGTGCTTGGTTTATGCACTAAATCATGGGGTTATTTGCATAAAAGTTTGCGTTGGTACAAAATGTCGCACTTTTTGTAGGGTATCTCTGTTTAAACTTGGTACACTCTGTCCCATCGAAATCCATCTGGGGTAAATATGTCTACTCAATCCCATCTTAGTACAAACCAACAATATAGCGCCTTTTCCGTACTGGTCGTCGATGATGAATTAGGCATGCAAGCCATCTTGAAAAAGGCATTGGGTAAGCTTTTTTCACATGTCGATACAGCTGGTAGCATCGAAGAAGCAGAACAACTGCGTAATTCTCGACATTATGATCTGATCTTACTGGATATTAATCTGCCAGGGCGTTCTGGAATTGAGTGGGAAGAAGCGTTTGAAGATGATGACAAACGTGCCGATGTGATTTTTATGACGGGTTATGCGGATTTAGAAATTGCCATTCGAGCGCTACAGCTCGGTGCTTCCGACTTTATCCTCAAACCATTCAACCTTGAGCAGATGTTAAAAGCGGTCAGTCGCTGTATGGATCGCCGTTTGAACGAACGCATGCAGTACGCCATGACACGCGATTACCAACGTCACAATACCTCAGAGATCATCGGCGGCTCAGAAAAAACGCGTCTGCTTAAGCAACTTATTAACCAATTTGCACCATCACGCGCTTCTGTTTTGGTGGAAGGTGAGTCGGGTACGGGTAAAGAACTAGTTGCACGAGGTATCCACCAGGCGAGTGGGAGAACGGGCCCGTTTGTGCCAATCAACTGCGGCGCGATTGCACCAGAGCTTTTAGAAAGTGAGTTGTTTGGTCATACATCGGGCGCGTTTACCGGTGCAAAAAAATCGCGTGAAGGTTTGTTCCGTGTTGCGAACGGTGGCACCTTATTTCTTGACGAAATCGGGGAGATGCCACTTGCAATGCAGGCATCATTATTACGTGTGTTAGAGCAGCGTACGATTCGCCCTGTCGGTTCAGAAAGAGAGATCAGTATTGATGTCCGTATCGTAGCGGCAACCAACCGAAACCTGCAAGAAGAGGTCAATCAAGGTAATTTCCGCAGTGACCTCTATTACCGTTTAAACGTTCTGAAAATTGAAGTGTGTCCGCTGCGAGAGCGCAAAACCGACTTATTTGAGTTGGTGCCATTTTTCAGCAATATGCTGACGCGCGAGCTCGGTATGCCTGCGCCCAAATGGGCTCACGAGGATATGGAAGCCATGAGTGAGTACGATTGGCCGGGAAACATTCGTGAGCTGAAAAACTTGATTGAGCGTTGTATCTTGCTTGGCAAACCACCTGCA
Organism: Vibrio sp. Vb1554; assembly: GCF_033344235.1. NCBI lineage: Bacteria > Pseudomonadati > Pseudomonadota > Gammaproteobacteria > Vibrionales > Vibrionaceae > Vibrio > Vibrio sp. Vb1554. Next base: position 92,506 of record NZ_JAWPOJ010000009.1, read on the forward strand.
CACTATTGGCGAGAGCTGAATGGCGGGCATTCACTGCCTAATGTATCGATTACTGTTTCTCACTCTGCTGAGTTACCAACCTTTAGAGAAGGCAAAGAATTTACTGGCGAAGGCTATCCAAACAGCTGGACGTTAAAAGAAGTCGAGAAAGCACATATTAAACAAGTCGTTAACTTGCATGAAGGCAATAAGTCTGCTGCTGCTCGTGACTTGGGCGTAGCTCGCAAGACCTTAGAACGTAAGTACAAAGAATGGGATTCTGAGGATGAGGAATATGCCGACTAACGGCCCACAGCACAAAGGATTGTCAAAATGGACGCACCGTTTTAAAACCATGGTGCGTTATCGTTTGTTATTCTTAACCTCTGCGCCGATTTTCCTCACGTTGTTAGCTCTGATCGGCATTACCATTTATTGGTCTATTCATTACACGTGGCAAAATGCGCTGCTTGATGTCTCGGAGCGTCTTGGTGTTGCAAATAACAGCGTAACGTTGTTACAGCAAAAGCAAGCCAATTACGTGCGGGCGTTTGCCGATTCGTACGATTTCCGTATTCGCATTAATCAAGGAACGCCACAAGGTGACCTGCAAAAGTGGGTCACAGAGCAGAAGAAAAGATATGCTTTAGATTTTCTCTCTTTCCAACGCGTTAATTCCATGGAAAACAAATTCCGCTTTATGGATCTCACCAAGCGCGAATCGTTTTTTGATGTACTCAATAAAGAAGAACTCGAACGCCTCGATCCTGAACTCGCCAAACGAGCAGAAGTGCCTATTCTTGCTGATGGTGACAGGGAGGTGCGTGGGTTAGTCAGTCGGACCGTGATTCCGGTATACAGCCAAGCGAACGATTTGATCGGCTTTCTTGATGGTGGTTTGCTCCTTAACAACAGCACAGTGCTGGTGGATCAAATCCGCGATCTCATTTACTTAAGTGATAACGACCGCCTTCGCCCTGTGGGTACGTTGACGGTATTTCTCGATGATTTGCGTGTGAGTACCAACGTTCCTCTAGACAGCGATCATAGACTAGGGCGCGCTATAGGCACTCGCGTGAGCGCAGAAGTGTATAACCAAGTACTTTCTAAGGGTGAACAGTGGGTTGATCGCGCTTATGTGTATGACGCTTGGTATATTACGGCGTATCAACCAATCAAAGACCAATACGACAATGTTATTGGTATGCTTTATACCGGTTACCTCATGTGGCCATTCGTTAAAGCCTACATGACGAACATTGCCGAAATCAGCTTGATTACGGTTATGTTATTGCTGGTTTCCGGCGTGATGGTATATCGCGGTTCTTATGATCTGTTTCGACCGATCGAACGCATTCATAAAGTGGTGAAGCAGGTCCAACAAGGTAAAGAAAAACGGATTGGCCCGTTAGGATTAGATGCCGATCATGAACTTGCGCAGTTAGCCAGACAGTTTGATGATATGTTAGACGCGCTAGAAGAGCGCAAAATTGAACTGAAAAACTCCGCAGCTCAACTTGAATGCAAAGTTCAAGAGCGTACGGCAAGCCTGAGAGAAAAAACCCAAGATCTTGAACTGCATATTCAATTGCTCAACCAAACCCGCGACAAACTCGTTGTTCATGAAAAACTGGCAGCATTGGGAGAACTCACCGCGGGGATTGCTCACGAAATTAATAACCCAACCGCCGTGATTCTTGGCAACGTAGAATTGATCCATTTTGAATTGGGTGACGATGCAAGTCGAGTACAAGAGGAGATTGATGCGATTCACGCGCAAATTGATCGTATCCGCAATATCACGCGCAGTTTATTGCAATACAGTCGCCAAGGCGGTGTTCAAGATGAAATCACTTGGCAACATGTCAATCCTATCATTGATGAAAGCATCACCTTGGTTAAAACTGGCACCAAGAAACGCGACGTTGAGTTTGTGACTGACCTACAAGCGCATACGTCCGTTGAGATAAACCGTCACCACTTGCTACAAATCTTAGTTAATTTGCAAATGAACGCCATTCACGCAATGAGCGGTAAAGGAACTTTAACAGTAGTCAGTGAAGACTGGATTGAAGAGGGCGAAGTGAAAGGAGCCGCGATTCATGTTATCGATGAGGGCTGCGGTATTAAACCAGAAAACTTGAGTCGAATCTTCTCGCCATTTTACACAACTAAACGAGAAGGCACAGGGTTAGGGCTATCGGTCTCCCAAAGTATTCTCAGCCAAACGGGTGGTGAGTTAAAAGCAGAGTCTGAATGGGGAAAAGGCAGTAAATTCAGTATTTATTTACCTAAAAAAGCCGAACTGATCCTAGAGGTGACGAACATCGCTTAGTCACTTTTTTGAAGTATTAATGGAAAAAGAGCCACTGACGATAGTGGCTCTTTTTTGTATTTAATGACGCATTTATGTTTACGCTTTTGCTTCTTAGAAACCTTACAATGATTTCACTTGGAGTGAATTAATAAAAACAACACTTGCAGTATGTAGCATGAACAAGTACCGTTGCCCGGTTTTTCTAAATACACCCCAATTGCTAAGGTAAAGGTTTTGATCTCCACAGCGAATATTACTCAACAATTCGGCGCTAAGCCGCTATTCGAAAACATTTCAGTTAAGTTCGGCGAAGGCAATCGCTATGGCTTAATTGGAGCTAACGGTTGTGGTAAATCAACCTTTATGAAGATCCTCAGCGGCGAGCTTGAGCAAACCAGTGGTAACGTAAGCTACGATCCAAACGAGCGCGTTGCAAAACTGAACCAGGACCAGTTCGCTTACGAAGAATTTACTGTAATCGATACCGTTATCATGGGTCATAAAGAGCTATGGGAAGTGAAGAAAGAGCGTGACCGCATCTACTCACTTGCTGAAATGAGCGAAGAAGACGGCATGAAAGTGGCTGACTTAGAAGTTCAGTTTGCTGAAATGGACGGCTACATGGCAGAAGCCAAAGCGGGCGAGCTTCTTCTTGCTGTAGGTATCCCAATGGAGCAACACTTCGGTCTAATGAGTGAAGTAGCACCAGGCTGGAAACTTCGTGTGCTTCTAGCGCAGGTTCTATTCGCAGACCCAGATGTGATGCTTCTTGACGAACCTACCAACAACTTGGACATGGACACAATCCGTTGGTTGGAAGATACGCTAAACGCGCGTAACTGCACAATGATCATCATTTCGCACGACCGTCACTTCCTAAACTCAGTATGTACACACATGGCTGACTTGGACTACGGTGAGCTACGCGTTTACCCTGGTAACTACGACGAGTACATGACGGCGGCTTCTCAAGCTCGCGAACGTCTACTAAACGACAACGCGAAGAAGAAAGCACAAATCGCTGAGCTACAAACGTTCGTTGCACGTTTCTCTGCAAACGCATCGAAAGCAAAACAAGCGACATCTCGTGCGAAGCAAATCGACAAGATCAAACTGGACGAAGTGAAAGCGTCTAGCCGTCAAAACCCATTCATTCGTTTTGAACAGTCTAAAGAGCTGTTCCGTAACGCTCTGATTGTAGAAAACCTGAGCCAAGGTTTTGAAGAGGACTTGTTCTCAGACTTCAATGCAATTTTTGAAGTGGGAGAGCGCGTTGCGATCATCGGTGAAAATGGTGTGGGTAAAACAACACTTCTAAACACGCTTGCTGGTGTACTTGAACCGCGTGCTGGTGAGTTCAAATGGTCTGAAAATGCAAACATCGGTTACTACGCGCAAGACCACGCGCATGACTTTGCAGAAGACATGAACCTAACGGATTGGATGGGTCAATGGCGTCAAGAAGGTGATGACGAGCAAGTCGTTCGTGGTTTCCTTGGTCGTATGCTATTTGGTCAAGATGACATTAAGAAGTCAGTAAAAGTACTGTCTGGTGGTGAGCAAGGTCGTATGCTGCTTGGTAAGCTAATGATGCACAAGCCAAACATGCTGCTAATGGACGAACCAACCAACCACATGGACATGGAATCGATCGAATCTTTGAACACGGCGCTTGAGCAATACAAAGGCACGTTGTTCTTCGTCTCTCACGACCGTGTATTCGTAGACTCACTAGCAACGCGTATTATCGAAATCCGCGATGGTAAAATCACAGACTTTAAAGGCACTTACTCTGAGTTCCTAAAATCTCGTGGTGTTGACGCGTAATTACTCGCAAAGCGTTTAAAAAGCAAAAGCCTCGCTATTTAGCGAGGCTTTTTTGATATTTGGCCTTAATCCTTAAACTGACCTGTTATATACGCATAGAGCCCGACTACGCCAAAGGTAATAATCATAGAAAGCATGATACCGCTGGGCGTAAGCAGAAAATTCCACAATTGGTCATTATTCATAGTCCACATCCTCTGTGAATCCGCATTATTGGTTTTAGTTTACACTGAAAAGGTGTTATTGGTTGCCTTTTACATCAAATTCAACCTTGTCGGCTCCTGTAAAAACTTGGAAGCGCAAACCTTTCGCACGCGCAATGGTCGTAATACCAAATTGCTTCGCTAGATCTAACCCCATTTGAGTAACGCCAGAGCGAGAAAGCAGAACAGGAATGCCCATTTGAGCCACTTTAATCACCATCTCTGATGTAAGGCGACCAGTTGTGTAGAAAATTTTATCTTCACCTGTTTCTTCTTTGAGCCACATCTCACCTGCAAGTGTATCCACTGCGTTGTGACGGCCGACATCTTCCACAAATGACAACACTTCATTACCTTTGCAAACCGCACAGCCGTGTACTGCGCCCGCTTTTTTGTAGGTGTCGTTGTAATGAGTTAACGCTTCCAGCGCAGAATAAATCTCTGACTGCTTAAGAGAAACTTGAGGCACTTGATAATTTTCAAGCTGCTTCATCACGTTGCCATACATAGTGCCTTGGCCACAACCTGAGGTGACGGTTTTCTTTTTCAGGGCGCCTTCTAAGTGTTCAGTGTTTTCTTTAGTAATCACCGCTGCGGAATGCGTTTCCCAGTCAATAATAACGGATTCAATCGCGGCTGGATCGGACAGGAAGCTTTGGTTTTTTAAATAACCCAGTACTAGTGCTTCTGGACGCGAACCTAGCGTCATGAGCGTGACCACTTCTTTCCAGTTCAGCATGACCGTAAGAGGACGCTCGCACGCGATTTGCTTTGTCAGTTTTTCGCCGTACTCGTCGTACACATCGACTTCAATGGTTTGCAGGGGATTTTCACTGGTTTTAATAATGTTTGGTTTCAGCACAGTCGTGTCCTAGTGATTAAGAGCGTTAGGTTGCTACGCATTTTAGCTTTTTAAGTGGCTAGCAAATCTCATTCCAAAATAGCGGTTCCCACAGAAATTGCGAGGTTTTATGTCAACAATGCATTAAAACTGCGAGTTCGCAGTAATGACACATCAATACATTTGAGTTTCGTCTAGTTTGGTACTTATAGCCTGAGGGAGTATATAGACTAAGTTATATCAGCTTGGCGCGTTTATTGCTTCGAAGACAATAAAAATGGTCGAAAACGGGGGCAAAATGTCCTGTGTGTTTTCAGACCAAAAATATAAAGACTGGGTGAGTTATGTCGGATAAGAAAGATTTCGAAAAAAATTACGAAAAGACTGAGGATACATGGCCAATCGGCGTAGAGCTTGTTGAGCATGAGATCAGTACAGGGATTTGGGTGACAACCCAATGGCAGTTGACAGGATTTGCGCTGAATCCGACGGAAGAGACTCCAGATGTTTGTCTGTTGCAATTACATAAAGACGAGCGTACAGACTACCGTTTTAACTTAAGCTCTCAGCAACCTAAACTCTTTTTAGTGATGGATAACGTCGAGTCTGGTGAAAAACCAGCGATACAGCTACTGACGGCCTCACAATCTGTTGCGGCGCAATATATGGATGGTGATAACCTTGTACTATCCAACGATATGCCGTTAGCCGTTCAGGCTTGGATGGAAGCCTTTATTGGTCGTCACGGTGAGTTGTTAGAAGTAAGACGCAAGAAACGCAAAGGAGCAGGCAGAGCAAATGGCAACTAGTTTTTTAAGCCGTTGGTCGAAACGTAAACTAGAAGAATCTTCCCAACATGATGAAGAGATTACGCCGATAGCAGAGACGGAGCAATCCGAAGATAATGTCACAGCGCTTTCAAACGCTGACGAAAGCTCAGATGCTTTGAACATCGATGAGGATAGTCAGGCTCCAGACATTACCGCGAGTGTAGAGACTGAAAAAACCGAAGAAATGTCTGTGGCGCAACTGCTGGTTTCTGAAGCTTCAGAAAGCGTTAAGAAAGCCGCGCTGCGCAAAATGTTCTTGTCCGAAGAATTTAACGTGCGTGACGGCCTAGATGATTACGATGATGATTACAGTAACTTAAAGTCACTTTCTCAAGACGTCGCTGAGACGCTGCGTGATTGGGTTAAAGACAAAGTGGAAGACGAACCAGACGCTGAAACTGCGCAAGGGTCTGAGCTTAATGTTAACGATATCGCATCTGAGGTAGTTGAAGACGCAGAGTCAAACACCGACAAAAATGCCCAAATTACTCAAGATGAAAATGAACTGTATATAAATACAGTGCTTGGCGAAAGTGATACTTTTGCTGAAGAATCACCGCCTAACGAGGTGAGACAAAATATACCACACAAAGAATAGGTACATTTTGACTAAACACTCAATGAGCCGGCTGAGACAAAATGTCTCAACCGGTTTTTTTATCCCTACTATTTGTCAGTAAAATTGATAACCTATTGATTTTTAGTTGATATTTTATTGGCATGACACTTGCTATCTGTTGCTCAATACCAATCTGGTTGAAGTTAGTACGGACGCACTGCGTAGTATTCATCGCCTATAGATGGCGGAATAAGAATGCTCATTGATAAGTTAATCAGCAGAATCTCCGGCGCTAACTACACTAAGAGATGGAAAAGACTATCCATGTTCATAAATGGAATTGAGCAATGCTGAAACAATTATTAGAACAAGCAACTTCCAATAACGGTAAAGCGAGGCTGTACGCTTTCGAAAATACCGTAGAGTTGACCAATCTTATTCCACCAACCGTAAGCTATGAAAGCGGCGGTAATACTTTGATTGTGGGCCCAACAGCAATCATCGAAAGTGCGGCAGCGCAATTGTCGCAAATGAACAGCCTAACGCTGCTTTCTACCGATGGCGAAAAGGGCACAAATCCCGAGCTTTATTACGCCAATTCGGTTCAGGTTTCAGGGTTCTTAGGTACGTTTGAAGTTCTGATTGAAAATCATGGTTCGACCAACAATCTTGCCAAGGTCGCGATCAATAGCGATTGTTTCGATATCGTACTCGATCTTTGCCTTAACAGCTGCATGTCGGAAGAAGTCCCAGTACCAGGCTACTACCCAGTAGGTCGTGGCTATCCGAAACTGGCTGAAGCGTTGGAAGAGATTCCAACCTTAATGGGGACGTTCGATAAACCGAAATTCTTCCGTTTAGATACCGATTTATGTGCACACAGCTCTCGTGGCGTAAAAGGTTGCGAACGGTGTGTGGATGCTTGTCCGGCAGGGGCACTATCGAGTGAAGGCAGCGACAAAACGGGCCATCGCATCGAGATCAACCCATACCTATGTCAAGGCGTGGGTACTTGTGCTACAGCGTGTCCGACAGAAGCGATTCATTACGCACTGCCAAACCCTGAAGATACGCAAAAGTTTATTGAACGTACGCTCGCCAACTATGAGCAAGCGGGTGGTTTAGATCCTATCGTATTGATTTGCAGTTCTCGCCACGAGAGCTACAACGTGATGGCACTAAAAGCACTGCCAGATAATGTGATTCCAATTGTGGTGGAAGAACTGCCTTCGGTTGGTATTGATACTTGGTTCGCCGCGCTTGTGAATGGTGCTACTCAGGTGCTGTTTGCGGCTTCACGTTTTATGCCTCAAACCATTATTCGTGTGCTTAATAGCGAAGTAGGTATTGCTCAAGAGCTGCTCGGTCAGCTTGGTATCGCCAAAGAAACCATCGACATTCTGTATCTAGAGTCACTACGTGAAGGTGCTCCGACACTTTGTACCGAGTCTTTTGATTTGGCATTAGGAGACTTGCAAGGCAACAAACGTCAGCGTCTATTTACGGCGTTGGATGCGTTGTCCGCATCACGTATTCCAGTTGAGAACATTGTTGAACTTCCAGCGAACGCACCTTACGGCACAGTCTCTTGTGAAAGTAAAGATTGTACGTTGTGTATGAGCTGTGTGGCGGTGTGTCCAACACGTGCATTGCATACGGACGGTCGATCTCCGTCACTTAAATTCGTCGAGCAAGACTGCATTCAATGTGGGCTGTGCGAGAAAGCGTGTCCAGAGAAAGTGCTGACGCTTACGCCTCGTATGAACTGGGTGAAAAAAGAGCGCCAAAAAGCGGTTGTGATTCACGAAGAGAAAGCAGCGGAATGTATTCGCTGTCATAAGCCATTCGCACCTCAGTCTATGATCGACATGCTACAAAACAAGTTACGCGGTCACTCTCATTTCTCTGATGAAGCGGCGATCAATCGTATCGCGATGTGTGAAGACTGCCGTGTGATCGACATGTTTGAGTCGATGGCAGAAGACCCAATGAAACAACTGAAATACTAGGAGCTAGCAGTGGACACACAACAAGAACAAACACTGAGAACAGACATTTATCTCGTTTTATCCGCACTTTTTCGTAGTGCGCCTAGTGATGAAATGCTGGCGTTCCTGAAATCGCTAGAAATTGAGCCGTCTGAGAGCGCGATGCAAAAAGCTTGGCTCGCACTGCAACAAGCCGCGAACGAAGCGCAGCGAGAAGCGTTAGAAGAAGAATATCAAGATCTGTTTATTGGCATTGGACGTGGTGAAGTTGTGCCATTCGGATCTTGGCATCGTACTGGCTCGATGATGGAAAAACCGTTAGCGGAAATTCGTCGCGATTTGGATCTTTTAGGCATCGAACGAGAAGAGAACGTGAAAGAGCCTGAAGACCATATTTCTGCACTGTGCGAAGTGATGGCAATGCTGACAGGTGAAGAGGAAGAACTTCAACAAGCGGTGTTTAACAAACACATTGCCCCTTGGTTCCAATCTTTTACGCGCCAACTAGAGAGCGCAGAAAGCGTGAACTTCTACAAGCCAGCTGCACAGCTTTGCGATGCATTTTTAACTTTAGAGCAAGTCCGCTTTAGCGTGAACACCAAAAGCAGTAAGAACAAATTAAAAATTGATGTGAAAAACGTCACTGATTACGAGTAATCGAGCAGTACTTGGTCATATCGATAGAGAGGCATGAGTCTCCAAAGATCTACCGTAAGGTAAGGAAGCAATGATGAAAGATAATAAAGAAATAAACACAAGCCGTAGGGATCTCCTAAAAGGCTTCACAACCGCTGCCGTTGCCGGTGCTGTTGTTGCGGGAACCACGAAAGTGGCCGTTGCTTCAGAAACGGTTGAGCCTTCTGAAAACGACGTGAAGAAGAAAGGGTATCGTGAAACTCAACACATTCGCGATTACTACGACACACTTTAGGAGATAACGGATGAAACTTGTCAAACGCTCCGACAGTGTGAGCAAAGAAACGAACCAGCTTGGCGTATCTCGTCGTGCATTCATGAAAAACACTTCGCTTGCCGCTGGTGGCGCAGTGGTTGGTGCTAGTCTATTCGCACCGGGAATGATGAAAAAAGCGCAAGCAAAATCAGTCGAGCCAGAAGCGAAAACAGAAGTAAAACGTACTATCTGTTCTCACTGTTCAGTGGGTTGTGGTATTTACGCAGAAGTTCAAAATGGTGTTTGGACGGGTCAAGAGCCTGCATTCGACCACCCATTTAACGCGGGTGGTCACTGTGCAAAAGGCGCAGCACTGCGTGAACATGGTCACGGTGAGCGCCGTCTTAAATACCCAATGAAGCTTGAAAACGGTAAGTGGAAAAAGCTTTCTTGGGATCAAGCGATCGAAGAAATCGGTAACAAGGTGATGGACATCCGTAAAGAGTCCGGCCCTGATTCGGTTTACTTCTTGGGAAGCGCAAAGCACAGCAACGAACAAGCGTATTTGTTCCGAAAAATGGCATCACTTTGGGGTACGAACAACGTTGACCACCAAGCGCGTATTTGTCACTCAACAACCGTGGCGGGTGTAGCGAATACTTGGGGTTACGGTGCGATGACCAACTCTTTCAATGACATGCACAACTGTAAGTCGATGCTATTCATTGGTTCAAACCCAGCTGAAGCACACCCAGTAGCGATGCAGCACATTCTGATCGCAAAAGAGAAGAACAACTGTAAGATCGTCGTAGCGGATCCTCGTCGTACACGTACGGCAGCAAAATCGGATCACTATGTCTCACTTCGTCCTGGTTCTGACGTAGCATTCATTTGGGGTGTGTTGTGGCACATCTTCGAAAACCAATGGGAAGATAAAGAGTTCATCCGTCAACGTGTATTCGGTATGGATGAGATCCGTGCTGAAGTGGCGAAATGGACGCCAGCAGAAGTTGAGCGCGTAACAGGCGTAAGCGAAGAAGACGTTTACCAAACAGCAAAACTGCTTTCTGAAAATCGCCCGGGCTGTATTGTTTGGTGTATGGGTGGTACTCAGCATACTACTGGTAACAACAACACACGTGCTTACTGTGTGCTTGAGCTAGCGCTTGGAAACATTGGTAAATCAGGCGGCGGTGCAAACATCTTCCGTGGTCACGATAACGTACAAGGCGCAACCGACCTTGGCGTGCTCTCTGACACGCTACCGGGCTACTACGGCCTTTCTGAAGGCGCTTGGCGTCATTGGTCAAAAGTGTGGGAAATCGATTACGAATGGATCAAAGGTCGTTTCGATGACAACGCTTATAGCGGTCAGAAACCAATGCACAGTGCAGGTATTCCTGTATCTCGTTGGGTTGATGGTGTACTGGAAAACAAAGACAACATTCGTCAACGCGAAAACATCCGTGCAATGTTCTACTGGGGACACGCAGTGAACTCTCAAACACGTGGTGTTGAGATGAAAAAAGCGATGCAGAAGTTGGACATGATGGTGATTGTGGACCCATACCCAACGGTTGCTGCGGTAATGAACGACCGTACCGACGGCGTTTACCTGCTTCCTGCAACAACACAGTTTGAAACACACGGCAGCGTTACCGCATCTAACCGCTCTCTACAATGGCGTGATCAGGTGATTGAACCTTTGTTTGAATCAAAACCAGACCACGAAATCATGTACCTGCTTTCGAAGAAACTGGGCTATTCCGATCTTCTGTTCAAAAACATCCGTGTTGAAAACAACCAGCCGGTGATTGAAGACCTAACGCGTGAATTCAACAAAGGCATGTGGACGATTGGTTACACAGGCCAAAGCCCAGAGCGTTTGAAAGCGCACCAACAAAACTGGCATACGTTCCACAAAACCACATTGGAAGCGGAAGGTGGCCCTGTCAACGGTGAAACCTACGGTCTACCTTGGCCATGTTGGGGTACACCAGAAATGAAACACCCAGGCACGCACATTCTGTACGATACGTCTAAGACGGTTGCAGAAGGTGGCGGTAACTTCCGTACGCGCTTTGGTGTGGAATTTGAAGGCAAGAGCCTACTTGCTGAAGACAGTTACTCGAAAGGCTGTGAGATCAAAGACGGTTACCCAGAGTTCACTGACAAGTTATTGAAACAACTTGGTTGGTGGGACGATCTAACTGCTGAAGAGAAAGTGGCAGCAGAGGGTAAAAACTGGAAGACTGACCTTTCTGGCGGTATTCAGCGTGTCGCGATAAAGCACGGTTGTATTCCATTTGGTAACGCGAAAGCGCGTGCGATTGTTTGGACGTTCCCAGACCGTGTGCCACTGCATCGTGAACCACTTTACACACCACGTCGTGACCTTGTAACGGATTACCCGACTTGGGAAGACAAAGATGCCATCTTCCGTGTACCTACGTTGTATAAATCCATTCAAGAACAAGACAAATCGGGCGAGTACCCAATCGTTCTGACTTCTGGCCGTCTGGTTGAATACGAAGGTGGTGGTGAAGAGACGCGTTCAAACCCTTGGCTTGCCGAGCTTCAACAAGAAATGTTTGTTGAAGTGAACCCGAAAGACGCGAACGATCTTGGCTTCAGAGATGGTGATGATGTTTGGGTTGAAGGTGCAGAGAAGGGACGAATCAAGGTGAAAGCGATGGTAACACGTCGTGTGAAACCTGGTTTGGCGTTCATTCCGTTCCACTTTGGCGGTAAGTTCGAAGGTGAAGACCTACGTCCTAAATACCCAGAAGGTACACAGCCTTACGTTGTTGGCGAATCGGCTAACACGGCAACCACTTACGGTTACGACCCGGTTACCTTGATGCAGGAAACCAAAGTAACTCTATGTAACATTCGTAAAGCGTAAGGAGTCTGACAATGGCACGAATGAAATTTCTATGTGACACCAAGCGCTGTATCGAGTGTAACGGCTGTGTTACTGCATGTAAGAACGAAAACGACGATGCGCTTGAATGGGGCATTCAACGTCGTCGCGTGGTAACACTAAACGACGGTGAAGCTGGTGAAAACTCTATCTCTGTTGCTTGTATGCACTGTACCGATGCACCTTGTATGGCAGTTTGTCCAGCAGACTGTTTCGAACATACCGAAGACGGCATCGTTCTTCACAATAAAGATCTGTGTATCGGTTGTGGTTACTGTTTGTTTGCTTGTCCGTTTGGCGCACCTCAATTTCCTAAACAAGAAGCGTTTGGTGAACGTGGCAAAATGGATAAATGTACTTTCTGCGCGGGCGGCCCAGAAACAGAGCCTGGCTCTGAGGAAGAACGTCAAAAATACGGTGCGAACCGTATCGCAGAAGGCAAGTTACCGATGTGTGCATCGCTTTGTTCAACCAAAGCGCTGCTTGCGGGTGACGCAGAGAAAGTCTCTGACATTTTCCGTCAACGTGTGGTAGAACGCGGCGCGAAAAACGCAGGTTGGACAGACGGAAACGATCTTTCTTACGATGCGACGAAAAGCTAAGTAAGGAGAGGCACATGTTAAACACGCTTAAACGTGCATCTTTAGCAATGCTGTCAATGATGACGGCATTGCTGCTGACTTTCGCAATGCCTGCTTCAGGAGAGGAACAATCTTCTAAAGTTATTCAACAGGAGATCACGCAACTCGCCGGGGCAGACTATTGGCGCGAAGTCAGAGAGGGGCAAGAAGGCTACACCACGTCCCAATCGCCAGAACATGGCGTATTGATCAGTAAACCTGGTGAGACTTGGTACATTCTAAAAGAGAAATGGATGTCTCCTGCTGGTGCTGTCGCGATTTTCGGCAGTATCGCGATGGTTATCATGGCTTACGTATTCGTTGGTCCTTTGATGCTTAGCAAGCCGCGTACTGGTAAAAAGATGAAGCGTTGGTCTCGTTTAGACCGCGCGCTTCACTGGAGTATGGCGTTTACATTCTTAACGTTGGCATTCAGTGGTTTGATGCTGGTTTACGGTAAGCACTTCTTAAAACCGTACGTTCCTACTGAGTTCTGGGGCTTTATCGTCATGTTGGCGAAGCAGTACCACAATTACATGGGACCATTGTTCTTCATTTTGCTGATGCTCGTGCTCTTTAAATGGTGGCGCAAGTCGATTCCAAACATGACTGATGTTCGTTGGTTCATGAAAATGGGCGGTATGGTTGGTAAACACAAAGGCACACATCCGTCAGCTGGTTTCTCAAACGGTGGTGAGAAGGCAATCTATTGGTTGTTAATCTTCTTTGGTGCTATCGCGGCAGTGAGTGGCTTAGTTCTGGACTTTCCTATCTTTGGCCAAACTCGCCGTGACATGGAGCTTTCTAACTTAGTTCATGCGATTTCGGCGCTGATTCTAATCTGTGGCTTTATCTTCCACATCTATATTGGTCTATTCGGAATGGAAGGTGCGCTAGAAGGCATGGTGACAGGTGAAGTTGATGAAACATGGGCGAAAGAGCATCACGATCTTTGGTATGAGGAAGTGAAGTCCAAAGAAGCGATGGGTGAAACAGATACGGCACAAACGGAAGTAAAAGGAGCGAAAGCGAATGAACAAACCTCATAACGGGATTTGGGTTGCGTACATCCTGAGCTGTCTGACCCCGTTTACGTTTCTGATCTCAGGCGTTATCGCAATTATCTATGCGGGTTACCGATTAGATAAGGGAGAAGACAGCGACGTAGTGATTTCTCATTACTACGGTTTAATTCGCACCTTCTTTCTCTACCTGACGTTTTTTGTTGTGTTGATCGTCACCGTCGCGACTTCTAACGGTGTACTCGTTGGCGTGAGTGATTATTGGTTGCATAGTACTTTGCTTGAAACCATCGCTTACTTTATTCCTTGGGTAGGGATGGTGTTTGCTGCATTAGCCATCTTGGTGTGGTTTATGCGAATGTTTCAAGGGATGCAGCAACTGCTCAATAACCAACCACACAGACCATCGACAGGTCCAAACCTTTAATCAGTATTCTTTAAGCAAAACCGCCGTAATAGGCGGTTTTTTTGTTGCTGTTTTGTCTCAAATATGAAGCGTTGAGTCGCAGTGGTGATACTTGATGCAACTTATTGAGTGAATTTACGTAACTGGGCAGAAAATCATAGTTAAGTAAGAAACATGTAAAAAAATCGCGTCACGATGAGACATTAGTCTCACTCACGCTATTGTTCATTTACTCAGGATTCATCGTCCCGTTAAAGTACGCTGCGCTCAGAAATTCAAAGAGTTGCATACGTGAAAATTGCCATCAATACATTCAGTCTACGCATACAGAGGAATCTCTATCGGAGGATGTTTGATTAAGGCATCTTGCTCTCACAAATAAAAAGAGCGAAACGAGCATTAAATGATGCGGCAAGGTAAGAAAAGGACAAACACGTTACGGCTATGATCCCTCAATTCGTCATTCCTATCACGAATCGCTTTGGCGAAAGTTATCACTTCTCTGGTCAGTTACTTACTAGCGGCGAACCTAAAACATTCGTGACCAAACAAGAGGCAATAGAGTTTCTTGAGAGCTTTGGTGAGCTTGACCTTCGCTCTGTCGAGGACTTGTTCTATGCGATTGGTCAATTCAAGCCAAACATACCTGACGGTGAGCTTACTTCCCAGCACTATAATTCAACGTTTGCCAATGCTTTGGTGAACGGTGACTTGCGTGTCGCTCGAATTGTACCTACCGGCGAAAACTACGCACTCTCGTCAGCGGTTACGCCTCCACCGACTCAAAATACCGTCAATGCAAAACCATCGAAGGGAAAGGGGAAGTCGAATAAAAAGAGTGGCAGAAGTGCCGCATCCGCCAAGCCTCAGCAACAAAGCAGCGAAAAACATGAGAAAGCCGGTGATCCTGTATCACTTGTGACGGGTGAAGAAATTCTCGAACTCTATGATATCGAGCTACAACAAGGTACTACTTGGCAGCGTACTTACCGCTCTTCGCAGTCGGATGTAAATCATGGAATGGGCTTTGGTTGGCGACATGCATTTCAGTTTGAATTACGCGAAAAGACGAACGAGAAAGACAATGTTATCGCTTGGGAGTTTGTTGACGATAAGGCCGATATCACAGAATTTGAGCCAGTAGATATTGGAGCAACAAGTTATCAAATATACGCTGGTGCGAGCTGTTATTTCCTGAGCTCAACAACTCGGATTGTAACGCTCGCGAATGGGCATCAATATCGATTTGAACAGAAAGATGATCGTTGGGTTGTTAAACAAGTCAGAAATGGCACGTTTTCAACGTTTCAACTGCAGTATTCTCGAAACCATCGATTGATCGAGATTGCATACAACAAGCGTCCGGTTCTTGAATGTCAATATGATAAGCAAGGACGCCTTGTAGAACTGCTAAATGCAAAGTCCCAAAAAGTTCTGACAACTTATACCTATGATGAGCACGATGATTTGGTCAGTGCAACTAATCATTTAGGCTTAAAGGAACAGTATCAATACCGCGGGCATTTAATTGTTAAACGTGTACGACCAACTGGCTTTACTCATTATTTTGAATGGGATGGCGAAGGTGCAAAAGCGAAATGCATCAGAAACGTTGGGGACGCAGGAATTTATGACTATCGCTTCCATTATCAAGGAAATCACTCTTCTTATTCTGACTCGTTAGATCATCAATGGTCTTTCTTGCATGACGAGCAGGGTAACTTACTCGAGAAAATAAGCCCCACAGGTAAAACTTGGCGATGGCAATATGATGAATTAGGGCGAAAAGCGCAAGCTATCTATCCTGATCAGTCAACGGTCAATTATCAATATAATCAGCATGGTCAATTAGTTTCTAAGTTTCATTCCTCTGGCAAAGAAATTCAATATGGTTATGACGGCTTAGGTAAGTTAGTTAAAACGGTTTCGCCAGATGGGGATATCGAGAAGGCTTACTACAATAGCCTCGGTCAAAGAGTTTGGGATACCGACCAGTTTGGCTGTGTCACGGAATATGATTACGATAAACACGGGCAAGTCGTCAAAAAAGAGTCTGAAGATGGTAAGAAAAGTCAGTGGTGGTGGGATGAACAACAAAGACTTATCGCGAATGAAATAGACGGTACATTACTTCGTTATAGCTACAATGAAGAAGATTTAGTGAATGGCGTTGCTTATCCCGATGGGTGTATTGCTCAACTCGCTTATGATCAATTTGGCAGGCGTACATCAGTTCGTTATTTTAACGACGAAGACAAAGTCGGTTATAGCGAAGAATATTCTTACGATGAGCACAGCCGTGTTGCTCAGATTCGAACGCCAGCAGGCATTACCTCGTATCAATGGGGAGCACTCGCGCAACAAGAAGCAGTCATCTTTCCCGATGGCAGCCATATTTCTTACGAATACGATCAACAACGTAACCTGACTAAATTAGTTCGGAGTGACGGCTTAGAGTTCGAATTCCTGTATGACGATGAAGGCCAGCTGTCAGGAACTGTCGGGTTTGATAATCTACAAAGCCAATTTGATTATGATCATATGGGGCGAATCCATCGTAAGCAAGTCGCCGATAGGACGGTGCTGTATCGCTATGACGCTGCGGGTTATCTCAAGCACGTCAAAGCAGGAAATGGTAGCAGTATTGTAGAGAACCACTTCAATTATACGCTTGGTGGGCGACTTACTTTCGCATCCAATCGCCATCACACATTGCAATACCAATACTCTTCATTCGGGCATTTAACAAAGCGCATTCAAGGCCAGTTTGAGATAACGCAGGAGTTTAACAGAGTTGGCCAACGCGTATCTCAGGTACTGCCAGATAATACGGAGCTGAACTTCTCTTATGATCGATATGGGCGTTTTTCAGCGATTCGGTTTGGAAACCTAGATTTACCTCAAATCAAATTTCATTACGATGAAATGGGACGAGTTTCCCAAATTGAAACGGCATATTTTAATGAGCGCATCATTTATGATGGTGTTGGTCGTTTGGTTGAACAGCATTGGCCAGATAGAGAGAAAAAGTACGTTTACAATGCGCAAAACCGTATTTCATCAATCATTGATAATACGGCAGGAGCAACACACTATCAGTACGATGCCTTAGGGCAACTTAAACGAGTCAATGCTTCCGGAGATGTGACTAAATTTGAATACGATAGTTTTGGCAATCCTACTTTGCCAACTTCAGAGGTATTCGCTGATCGTATTGAAGTACACGATGGTGTCAGGTTCAAATATGACGCGCAAGGAAACCAGACAAAACGTGAGGGGCAAGGACACGTTCAGACTCGCGTATTTGATGCGTTAAATCAGCTCATTGAAGTTCACACCGACGATGGTATCAGTCAATATGAATATGATGCATTAGGGCGCAGAACGAAAAAAATTACACAAAAAGGCGTTACGGAGTTCCTGTGGGAAGGTGAACGTTTAATTGGTGAACGCTCTTCAGGTGCTTTCCGTTGGTACCTATATCAACCCGAAACTTACACGCCAGTGGCACTGCTAGAAAATGACGTTACTTATTGGTACCAGTGCGATCAAGTTGGTAAACCAGAGCGACTGATCGATTGCGAAGGGAATGTTGTATGGAGTGCCAGCTACGATGCTAACGGCTTTGCTCATGTACATATTGAAAATGTAGCAAATCCACTGCGTTTTCAAGGACAGTACTTCGATCAAGAAACCAACTTACATTACAACCTCGCTCGGTATTACGATCCTAAACTAGGACGTTTTATCCAACAAGATCCGATATCTATTGCTGGTGGTATTAATCATTACCAATATGCAGTCAACCCTATCCAGTGGATTGATCCAACAGGTTTCCTTTGTGAAGAAGGGCTAAAACGCTTGGGTCAAATGTTGGCAGAGTATCAGGCGCAAAGCGATGTTCCCCAAGAGGTTTGCGATCAGATTTTAGAAGCAGCAAAAGAGTCATCCGTCGGAGAAGATGGCGTTCGATCGCAAGTCAAAATCCGAAAACCCAAAGGTAAAAATCATATTCGATATGAATACGATTTAGACCATATTGATTGCGAGAGAAACGAGATTACTTTTTATCGTCATATCAATCATTCAGATGGCACCAGACACGAAGTGCAGTATGTTGTTGGGATTGAGGAGTTTGTAAATGCGCATGTTTTTGACTCAGAGAAAGTTGGTGGAGAGGAAGGTTGCACGATCTTCACTGAAGATCTTGTGCTGAATAAAGCAGAGTATAAAGAAAACTCAGAACTCAATATGAGTGATTATGAGCTAACAGAAAGAAACAAAGCAAAAATTGATGAATGCTTGAAAGAGCGTCAAGAGGCAATGGACGCTCGATCTGGCGAAGAGGGATATAACGCTCAAACTGGTAATATTAACCAACAGTCTGCAAAAATAGGTGAGTTGGCCGCGGATGACTTTGTCCGGAGTAAACGTCCTAATGCTAAGCTGCTTCATCCCAAAGATATTGGAACCTCAATTTCGAAGCCGGGCGACTTTGATATGGTTTACAAGGTGGAAGAGCCACCACCAGGCGAAATTATAATTGTTGAGGCTAAAGGTGGCAGCAGTTCGCTCGGTAGCCGTAAAATTGGCAATGAAGCATATCAACAAGGGACAAGCAAATATGCGGCGGAAATCGTTAAATTAATGTCTGAACAAAAAGCTGGTACAACAGAAAGAGCTGCTGCAGACGAAATTACATCAGCAGTGCAAGATGATATTCCAGTCAGGTATTTACATACCCAAGCAGAAATTGATGCTTCAGATGGCGTATCTAAAGTGAATGTAAAAGAGTTTGATATTAGCCTCGAAGAATTAGGTTAAGGGAAGTAAAGTTAGTATGAAAAAGATAAATAGAAAAGCAGCCTACGAGTTGAATACTGAGGAACTTAATTACTATACAAAACAAATAGAAAAAAACTTAGAGAAAAGAAAACATCGTATCACAATAAAGCGAGAAAACTTGATATATCTAACAGACGGGGTTTGGGAGCAAGTTAGGTTATATACTTTATTTCCAGTGTCTGAACTAAATGACCGAATAGGAACGCTGCGTCTATTTGAAGCCTCGATAATGCAAGCTAGCTATCATCGACTGGCTCAAAAACCTGAAAGCTCTTTGACGGTTAAGGTACCTGATCATCCTGAAATAACTTGGAAAGGCGAAGGTATTTTAAAAACAGGTTTCATTTGCCCCTCAATGTGGCTAGATGCGTATTTTACCTCTGTCATCGTTCGTGACAAAGCTAGCATGGACGTATTGGCAAACTTTCCTATTTCTTTGATGAGACAGAGCTCTACCAAAGCGGGTGAGCTGTCTTATATGCTAGTAGACGTCATTCAGTCGTTCCACAATCGCACATCAGATTATCCTGATAAGCTGGTTTCAGCAATGGACGCGGCGGTAGCTCAAGGAGATAACTGGGCGTTGGAAATTGCGATGGGGATCCTAGAAACCTTCGCAGCGCTCACTACTAATATTGGTTATGATTTTGAGGAAGCGCTCGTTAAAAACCTACAGTTCCAAGAGAAATATCATCTTAGAGAATTAGGACCAGATAGGATAGGCATCAGAACTTTTATCAACTTCCCTCTGCTTGGCATGGCTTGCATGTGGTACGACAAAGGCAACCGTCTATCTGTTGAAACTGGTTGGCTTCCTCCCTATCTTGTCGAAGGACGTTGGTTAGAAGATGTAAAAGCAGGGAAGATCACTCGATAAACCCCTTTAGTTAGCAATTCAGTATATAAGCCACCTCTCATGAGGTGGCTTTTACGTTTTGTTGAGCTATATGGTGCGCATTATGTTGGTGCACTAAAACCATATTGGTGCACTTATTAGCGTGTTAAGCACCATTTCAAGAATGCGTAGTTTTATTAAAGTTCATACAAAACAATAAATTAAAGTGTAAGTGTTAGAAATGTAAATTGTGGAATGAGAATTGCTCTGTTAGACGCTCTATAAATTAAGTTCACCAAATTGGTGATGAGCCTAACTTTGATGCACAGGATAAGTGCGCTACAGATCAACGGAGACAATCATAATGAGTGTAACTGCCAATCAGGTACACGGCGCTGTACAAACTCTCACGCAAAGTTCCGACACACTTTTCTTACTACTTGGCGCAATCATGGTTTTTTTGATGCATGCTGGTTTTGCTTTTCTTGAAGTAGGAACCGTGCGCCAAAAGAACCAAGTTAATGCTTTAGTTAAAATCTTGGCCGATTTCGGTATTTCCGCCATTGCGTATTTTTTCATTGGATACTGGGTCGCTTATGGCGGCACCTTCTTTGCCGATGCAGAGACGTTATCTCAAGGCAATGGTTACGAGTTGGTGAAGTTCTTTTTCTTGCTGACTTTCGCTGCAGCGATTCCTGCTATTGTTTCTGGTGGTATTGCAGAACGAGCTCGTTTTTATCCGATTCTAATCGCAACATTTTTCACTGTCGGCATCGTATACCCGTTATTTGAGGGAATGATCTGGAACGGAAACTTTGGTGTTCAAGCTTGGTTTGAAAATACCTTTGGTTATGGCTTCCACGATTTTGCAGGTTCAGTCGTTGTGCATGGTGTTGGCGGCTGGATAGCGCTTGTTGCCGTCGTGTTTTTGGGCATGAGAAAAGGCAGAGTTCGAGCAGGAAAGCACACCAACTTTGCACCTTCGAATATTCCATTTTTGGCCTTGGGAGCTTGGATCTTATGTGTGGGGTGGTTTGGCTTCAACGTCATGTCAGCTCAAACTGTGTCAGGCATAAGTGGCTTGGTGGCTATGAACTCATTGATGGCAATGGTCGGAGGCATTGTCGCGTCATTGTTGGCTGGTAAGAATGACCCTGGCTTTATTCATAACGGCCCACTGGCTGGCTTGGTTGCTGTATGTGCGGGCTCAGACTTAATGCATCCTATCGGTGCTTTAGTGACAGGTGCGATTGCTGGCGTGCTATTTGTTTATCTTTTTACCCACCTACAAAACAAAACCAAGATTGATGATGTGCTGGGTGTCTGGCCTTTACACGGTGTATGTGGCGCTTGGGGTGGTATTGCCGCTGGGATTTTTGGTCAAAGCGCATTGGGTGGGCTAGGTGGCGTGAGCATTATCGTTCAGCTTCTAGGAACGCTTTTGGGCCTTTCCATCGCAGCGCTTGGTGCACTTGTAGTCTACGGTGCGATTAATACCAGTATGGGACTGAGGCTTTCAGAAGAAGACGAATTCAATGGCGCTGACCTAGCCATTCATAAAATATCTTCGACCAACGAGGATTGAGGCCAATATGGGAGCGGCATAAAGCCGCTCTTTTAGCAATTGTCTTTCTTGGCTTGGCCCGGAGGACAGAAATTACCATTACCTCGATGGTCATCATCATTGGTGCTGACTCTTACCTTTACATCATCGACTTCGCCTTCAACATTGGTAAGTTGACAGCCTGCCAAAGTCAGAAGCAATGTAAACGTTAGAGATACTTGTCTCATTGCTGTTCCTCTTAAATTGTAATTCTAATAGTGACCATTACGACTATGGTCTAATCCATATTACTACTGTTGCTATTCTTTCAGTGTTAAGCTAATGAAAAAACAGCAAGGATGAGTTATGAATTTCCCTTATAGAAATATTGTAGTACTTACTGGTGCAGGTATCTCGGCCGAATCTGGTATTCAAACATTTCGTGCGCAAGATGGCCTATGGGAGAATCACCGTATCGAAGATGTAGCAACGCCTGAAGGGTTTGCTCACGATCCGGACCTTGTTCAAGACTTTTACAACCAACGCCGCAAGAAACTTCAAGATAATGCGATAAAGCCTAATGCAGCGCATGAAGCATTAGGTCGTTTAGAGGCTGAGTTAGAAGGTAAAGTGACGGTCATCACTCAAAATATAGACAACCTTCACGAAAGAGGCGGCAGTCAGAATGTGATTCACATGCATGGTGAGTTGCTCAAGGCGCGCTGTAGTGAATCTAACCAAGTAGTAGAGCACAATGAGGACATTAAGACAGGCGAACTTTGTCACTGTTGTCAGATCCCTTCACAAATGCGACCACATATTGTTTGGTTTGGTGAAATGCCACTGCGAATGGGTGATATCTACGCGTCATTAGAAGAAGCAGATTTGTTTATTTCTATTGGGACTTCTGGCGTTGTGTATCCCGCAGCAGGTTTTGTTCATGATGCAAAAATGCACGGCGCACATACCATTGAAATTAACCTAGAACCTAGTGCGGTAGAAAGTGAATTTGAGGAAAAACGCTACGGAAAAGCAAGCGTTGAGGTTCCAAAATTAGTTGACGAGATACTGGCTCTAGAAGGAAAAGAAAGAGCGTAATAACTTCAACAGGAAGAGTTTTTGTCTTGTCATTAAGAACAAAAAAGCGGCTCATGAGCCGCTTTTTCATATCTTTAAAACTAACGAATTAGTTGTTCACTTTTAGCTTTTGGAAGTACTCATCGTACATTACGCTCGCTTCGCCAACTTCATCTTGCCAAGTACCGCTGTCCATCACTTCTTGTGGTGGGAAGATGCTTGGATCATTAGCAAATTCTTTCGGTAGCAGATCGTGTGCCGTTTTAACTGGCGTAGGATAACCAATCTCTAGTGCAATCTTAGCTGCGTTCTCAGGACGTAGTAGGAAATCGATCATCTTATGAGCTGCGTCAACGTTCTTCGCACCAGCTGGAATTGCTAGGCTGTCCATCCAGAAGATAGTGCCTTTTTCTGGCCAGATGATGTCGATGTTCGCACCTTCTTGACGAGCCATGTATGCAGAACCGTTCCAAAGCATGCCTAGTGAAACTTCACCCGCAAGGTAAGGGTTTGCAGGAAAGTCTGAGTTAAATACTAATACGTTTGGCATTAGCTTTTTCAGTTCTTCGTAAGCGGCTTTGATTTCTTCTGGGTTAGTCGTGTTTGGTGAGTAACCAAGCTTAGTCAATGCAATGTGGAATACTTCGCGAGAATCATCCATCAGCATTAGTTGACCTTCCCACTTACTATCCCAAAAATCATCCCACTTAGTAACCGATGATTTGTCTAGCATGTCAGCATTGATACCAATACCGGTCGCACCCCAAATGTATGGGATAGAGTAGTTGTTGTTCGGATCGAACGGTTTGTTTAGGAAGTTAGTATCAAGATCGGCAAAATGAGATAATTTCTCTTTGTCGATCTGTTGTAGCATGCCTTCTTTACGCATTTTAGAGACGAAATAGGTAGACGGTACTACCAAGTCGTAACCAGAACCTTGAGTTTTTAGTTTTGCGTACATACTCTCGTTAGATTCGTATGTAGAGTAAATAACTTTGATTCCGGTTTCTTTTGTAAAGTCTTCAAGAACTTCGTTTGGAATGTATTCCGACCAGTTGTAGAAATACAGTTCTTGATCAGCAGCCATTGCAGGGGTAGCGATGAGCGTCGCTGCACATAGAGCGCTTGCGTAGAATTTACTTTTCATTTGTTTTCCGTTTTGTTTCGCGATTGGACAAGTCAATACTAGCTGGAGTTATCGAGTTGAGCCAAATCGCAGTAAGCACAAATATGTTCATTTAGCTTGAATATCGTTGTCTCCTTTTTATGAGACGATAAATCTATGATACCAAGACAAATAAACCTAGCAACGCGCGATTATATCAGCCTAAGACAAAAATAGGCAGCGTATTGCTGCCTATTTTCCTATGGTTGATGACTTGTTACACAAGCTAGATTATTGTCCCGCTTTCAGCTTGAGGAAATAATCTTCGTACTTAACGGTTAGATCACCAACCGCATCTTGCCATTCAACGCGGTCAAGGTCTTCTTGAGAAGGGAACAGTGGGGCAACGTCTTTAAACTTAGCATTCGATTCTTCCACCGCCGTTAGGTAGCCAGTATCACGAGAGATTTGCTCTGCGATTTCTGGGCGCAGTAGGAAGTCAATCATCTTGTGAGCGGCTTCTACGTTCTTCGCACCGGAAGAGATAGCGAAGTTATCAACCCAGCCGATACCGCCTTCTTTAGGAAAAACGAGTTTAAGGTTCAGGCCTTCACTTTGTGCCGCTGCGGCGCTACCGTTCCAAAGCATACCAACGCCCACTTCACCAGACATGTAAGGTGCGCCAGGGTTGTCAGAGTTGAAAACTAAAACGTTAGGCATCAACTTTTGTAGCTCAGCGTACGCTTCATCGATTTGCTTAGGGTCTTTTGAGTTACCTGAGTAGCCAAGTTTACGCAGAGCGATATGGAACACTTCACGAGTGTCGTCCATCAACATTACTTGACCTTCAAGCTCAGGCTTCCATAGGTCAGCCCAGCTTTGGAAGTCGTTTGGATCGTACATATCTGCGTTAACCGCTAGGCCTGTAATCGCAACAACGTGTGGGATAGAGTAGTCGTTACTTGGATCGTAAGGCTTGTCTAGGTAGTTTTTATCTAGGTTGCCGAAGTTTTTCAGCTTAGTCTTATCGATCTTTTGTAGCATGCCTTCGTCACGCATCTTCGCCACGAAGTACGTTGAAGGTACTACTAGGTCATAACCTTGGTTATGGGTTTTTAGCTTTGCATACAAAGTTTCGTTCGACTCGTAAGTCGAGTAGATCACTTTGATGCCAGTTTCTTTAGTAAATTGCTCTAGGATATTACTGTTGATGTAAGGACCCCAGTTCATAAATACTAGTTCTTTATCATCCGCTGTCGCTGTACCAGAGAACAGAGAAAGCGCACATGCACTACCAGCTAATAGAGTAGCCCATTTTTTCATTGACGTTAGCTCCAAACCAAACGTTGTCCAATTTTGGACGATAGATAGAAAAACAGAATGGCATGTAACCATTCTGTTTCGTGATGTTAACAGGTGCGGATTCTACTTCACTTTTTCTCTTGCTAGCAACTGAGAAATTACTACCAAGACCAAAGAAACAATCAACATCACCGTTGCTAGGGCGTTCACTTCCGGTGAAATGCCCACCTTAACCATGGAGTAAATCTTCAATGGCAAGATTTCGTATGTTGGACCCGTTACAAACGAGCTGATGATCACATCGTCCAAAGACAGGGTAAAGCTCAATAACCAACCTGCGGCAACCGCTGGTTTAGCGAGAGGAAGGATGATCTGTTTCAAGATAACCCACTCGCTTGCACCAAGGTCTTTTGCTGCTTCCAACATTTTCACATCAAAGCCATTTAAGCGGCTGTATACAGTTACCACAACGAATGGTAGACAAAAGGTGATGTGAGCAATCAATAGTGTAAAGAAGCCAAGCTGTGCGCCTAATACTAGGAACAGAGCAAGTAATGAAATCGCCATTACAATATCGGGAGACATCATCACGACAAACAGCATGCCGTTTACCGCACCTTTACCTTTGAACGAGTAACGGAATAGGGCAACGGCCGTTAAGCTACCAATGATGGTTGCTGCTGTCGCTGAGAATACCGCTACGTTCAATGAATGCCATGCAGCTTGCATTAGGCTGTCGTTATTTACTAAGGTTTCGTACCATTTCGTGGTGAAACCACCCCATTTCATACCAAATTTGTTGGCATTAAATGAGTTAACAATTAAGACGATGATTGGCAGATACAAAAATGCATACACCAGCGCCATAAAGCTAAATCTAACTGTGCGTCCCATTAGTCTAGCTCCACTTTCTTATTCAATAGTTTGCCTGCTCTGTAGTAAGCGTAAAGCATCACAGCCATTGCGAAGGTGAGGGCGATACTGGTCGCAGCACCAAATGGCCAGTCACGAGCGTTCAATACTTGGCTCTTAATAACGTTACCAATCAGTAGGTTCTTCGCACCACCAAGAAGGTCAGAGATGTAGAACATACCTAGTGCTGGTAGCAGAACCAACAAACAACCACCGATAATGCCAGGCATTGTCAGAGGTAGAATCACTTTCGTAATGGTTTGGAACTTGTTCGCACCAAGATCTTTCGCCGCCTCGATATAAGTGTTGTCCAACTTCTCGATTGCCGAGTAAAGCGGCAGAATCATAAATGGAAGCAGGATGTACACAAGACCAATCATTACTGCTGTTTCGGTGTACATAATACGTAATGGCTTATCGATGATTTCCATCGCCATTAATGATTTGTTCAAAATACCTTGTGTACCCAGAACAATCTTCAGGCCGTAAGTACGGATAAGAGAGTTTGTCCAAAAAGGTACGATAACTAAGAACAACATGAATGGGCGCCATTTCTCTGGCATTTTCGCTATGATGTAAGCAAATGGGTAACCAATTACTAAACACAACAACGTCGCCACGATCGCCATGTAGAACGAGTGCATCAGCACTTTCGCATACAAGGGGTCGAGTAGACGTAAGTAGTTGTCGAAAGTAAATGTCATTTCGATTAAGTTTGCTTCATCACGCGTTAAGAAACTCGTACCGATAATCATCACATTTGGTACCAACACGAAAAGTGTTAACCAACCGACGATTAAGGTAATGATCGCGTTTTGAAGATTAATCTTCTTGCTTATCATTGAGGACTACCTCCCAGCTCTCAACCCAAGTGATAGCGACTTTCTGGCCAAGTGAGTGGTCCACATCAGGATCATCTTCGTTAAAGAATTCGCTAACCATTACACGCATGCCCGAATCCAATTGGATAACTGAATCAAGCGTCATACCTTTATAGGTACGCTCTGTTACGTGACCTACGATGCCTTTTTCTTCAGACTCTTTGATCTCTTCGATACGTAAGTCTTCTGGGCGAAGTAGTACTTGCAGTTTTTCACCTGCTTGCGCTTCCTGATCGTAGTAAACAACAGATTCGACACCTTCGATTTCTGCACGGATACGTTTCTCGTCGATACGCTCTAGCATGGTTGCGTTGAATACGTTGATCTCACCGATAAAGCGAGCAACAAATAGGTTCTTCGGCTCTTCGTAAATCTCACGTGGAGAACCATCCTGCTCGATAACACCATCGCGCATTACAATAATGCGGTCAGACATCGATAGGGCTTCTTCCTGATCGTGCGTAACGAAGATAAAGGTAATACCAAGTTGACGCTGAAGCTGTTTAAGCTCGATTTGCATTTGCTTACGCAGTTTGTAATCAAGTGCCGATAGAGATTCATCTAGCAGCAGTACTTTTGGTTTGTTAACAACCGCACGCGCAATGGCGATACGTTGTTGCTGACCACCAGAAAGCTGATGAGGCTTACGCTGTGCCATTTTTTCTAGGCGCACCATGCGTAGCGCTTCCATTACTCGTGGTTCAATGTCCGCAGTAGGCGTTTTCTGCATACGAAGGCCAAAAGCGACATTCTCATATACGGTCATGTGTGGAAACAATGCGTAACTTTGAAATACCGTGTTGACGTGCCTTTGCTCTGCAGGAACCTGTGTTACATCCTGGTCATCCAAAATAATTTGACCGTTATCTGCCGTTTCAAAACCTGCAATCATGCGTAAAACTGTTGTCTTACCACAACCAGAAGGCCCGAGAATCGTCAGAAATTCACCATGATTAACATCCAGATTTAAATTACCGATGATTTCCTTACCATCGAAACTTTTACTAATACCAGATAAACGAATAACTGGCTTTCCTGCTTGCGGTTTTGCGTTCAACGTCTGTATTTCCCCCACGTTCAAGCCGGGATTATCCCAGCTGATGTGACACTAACCATTCACTTTTGAGGCGCGCATCATAATCACCAAAAGTGTGAAATTAAAGCATTTTCTTATCTTGAAACAGAAATAATTTTGCAGGAAAAAGCCATCATTCCTTACCATACTGTTTTTATGAGATTAATTGGCATCTAGACACAGTTTGATAGCACTAAACTTTGTTCAACAATTGTTTCAATTTCATGACCTTGAAAGTGGTCAATTATCAACCATACAGTTGAGATTGCAAGGATTGTAGGTGAGTTGTGATGTTAGATGTGGAAAGATTTCTTTATAATGACGATTACATTAATTGACTGGAATTCCAGTCAAAATTTTACAAGTTAGTCTTGGATAAACTATGAACGACGATTTTGAGAAAGATTTCAATCTTGGGGGGAGTGTAGAGCGAGCTTTGTCTGGCAACTACGAGCTTAAAGCTGGCGCGGTTTTTAACGAAGCTTGGCGAGCAACCATCCAGCACTTTTTATCATTTTCTCCTGCCATTATTGTATTGCTTTTTGTCCAGTTAGGTATTTTCTATATTGCATTAAAACTGCAGTTGGGCGATTTGACCGTTATTCTTGATGCGTTTGAGAACCCAGAGTCGTTCACAAACGATATTGTGTCTTCTATTTATGTCGCGAATTTCAGTTATGAGGTGATTAGCGCCCCAATTTATGCGGGGATCAGCTTGATGGCGATGAGCCATGTCGCTGGCCTGAAGACTAAGTTGCGCCATGTTGGAAAGGGGTTGCAGTTCACCATTCCTGTTATTCTAGCAACGCTCATGAGCTTAATGCTACAAGGTGTGGTTGGTATGATTTTTCCTTTACTGTCGCTGTATCTTTCCTTGGCATTTAGTCACTCCATTTTGTTGATTTGTGAGAAAAGGGTGCCACCAATGCAAGCGTTGCTGTTATCACTTCGCGCAATCAACAAGAAGATTTTTGTGGTCGCGGGGCTTTACTTAGGCGTGATGTTAATGTTTATTTTTGCAGCAATGTTCTACGGTATTGGCTTGATTTTTGTGCTGCCATTCTTCTTCCATTTGAAAGGCATACTCTACCGCGAAATGTTTGGAATTAAGCTTAAGATCGTTACAACACAGAAAAACGATAATGATCACGATGGTAACTCACAGGTGTTTGATGCCTAATTCTTTGAAATCAATAAGTTTACGAGTGGCGGCAACCTGTATAGCCGCCACTTTCATTTCTATAGGCCCATATTTACACTACGAGAAACAGTTTAAATATGTGGAAAATCCTGAAGTACTCTCTGGCAAGATTAAGCATGTCGATTTATCACACTTGCCATACATCGGTGATATCCCAGACTTCAATTCAATAAAAGATACGAAAGAGAAAAAAGCTGCTTTTTTTGATTTTTTAAGGCCTAAAATTGCTCTTGAGAATCAACGAATTCGTCATGAGCGGGCCTTTCTTACCTCTTTAAAGGTGGGACAAGTGACGCAAGAACAACAAGAGTATGCTCAGCGGTTATCATCTCTGTATTCGTTGCCCTTGAGTAACGATAAGATTGATCAAGCATGGCTAGACGAGATGCTTGTGAGAGTGAACGTCTTACCAGAAGCGTTGGTTCTAACTCAAGCGGCAAATGAATCTGCGTGGGGCACTTCTCGTTTTGCTACTCAAGCAAACAACTTGTTCGGCCAATGGTGTTATAAAAAGGGCTGTGGAATTGTTCCAGCGCAACGTGGCGCTAACAAAGTTCATGAAGTTGAAAAATTCGATTCTGTACAACAGTCTGTTCATGGCTACTTTATGAATGTTAATCGAAACCCAGCGTATGCAGACCTGCGTGAAATCAGAACATCTCTGGCTGAAAAGAACAAGGGCTTGTTAACGGTCGCAACCGCGTCAGAGTTAACGCATGGGTTGCTAGCCTATTCTGAACGTGGCATCGCCTATGTACACGATCTTCGCGCTATGATTCGTCATAACAACGCCTACTGGACGCAATAAAATAACGGATAAAATGAAAAAGTTAAGCCTAAGTCTGTTGGGAAGTGCGGCGCTAATTCTTGCATCGCCGATAACCCAAGCTCAAGAGTACATGTTCACGTACTCAAAGTTATATACTCAACTAAAAAACAACAATAAAGAAGGGCATGACGATGTGAAAGTTGGTGTCTTTTTTGTGGACGCAAAAACTAAGCAAATTTGTACGATAGAAAAAGCTTGGATGGAAAAAGAAGAGCACTATGAAGAGTTTGTTATCCCAGCTTCACAAGAGTTGCCTTTACCTGTTGATAAAAACTTAAAGTCAGCGAATCCGTTGGTTTTTGTCGATACCCCAAAAGATACACGTTGCGATTACTCACTTGTTGTGATGACCAAAGAACCATTACAGGGTAACGTTTCTTACGGCCAACTTAAGCCTCTTCTACCTCAAATGCAGACGATGCTGGAAGATTTAGGCGGTATGTTTGCGGGTTGGTTTACACCGAAGGTTCAAGGTGTGACGATGGAGTTTGCAAATCAACTGAATGATAAAGTGATTTTCTCAAACGGAACCGAAAAGCCAATTGTCAATGGCAAGATACAAGTCGCACTAAGTGAAATAGGGCAAGGTGGCACAATGACACTACCAGAACCGACGATGCGAGTGTTACCTTATCTACCTAACGCAAAGAAATGAACACTGAACGTTTAGAAAGGGCTGCAATCGCAGCTCTTTTTTAATTTTGACCGTAACTAAAGTATCTTTCACACTCTTTTCTTAAAGACTCAATAAGACAAACATTTAATCCTGCGTAAAAAGCTCGTATAATCCACGCCCCAAAGAAACCCATGTTAGGAAGTCCTAGTCGATTTATCGGCGATGTGAGAGCCCGCAATGAACCAAATAGATACAAGAAAAGAAACCCTAGAATTCAACAAGCTTCAGAAACGCCTAAGAAGACATGTTGGAAATGCCATTACTGATTACAACATGATCGAAGAAGGCGATGTTGTAATGGCATGTATTAGCGGTGGTAAAGATTCATTCGCGATGCTTGATATCCTGCTGAATCTTCAAAAAGCCGCACCGATCAAATTTGAAGTGGTTGCGGTAAACCTAGACCAAAAACAACCGGGCTTCCCTGAGCACATTCTGCCAGAGTATTTCGAAACACTGAATATCCCTTACTATATCGTCGATAAGGACACGTATTCCGTCGTAAAAGAGAAGGTACCAGAAGGCAAAACCACTTGTGGTCTGTGTTCACGCCTGCGACGTGGTACGCTGTATTCATTTGCAGAGAAGATTGGTGCAACTAAGCTTGCGCTAGGTCATCACATGGATGACATCGTCGAAACAATGTTCTTGAATATGTTCCACGGCTCTCGCCTTAAAGCGATGCCACCAAAGCTACGCTCTGATGATGGCCGTAACGTGGTCATTCGTCCATTGACTTACTGTCGTGAAAAAGATTTGATCAAATACGCTGAGCACAAGGATTTCCCAATAATTCCGTGTAACCTTTGTGGCTCTCAAGAGAACCTTCAGCGTCAATCTATAAAAGCAATGTTGATTGAATGGGATAAGAAGACGCCAGGGCGTGTGGAAGCAATTTTTAAATCAATTCAAAACGTAAGCCCAAGCCAACTAGCAGACCGCGAATTGTTCGACTTTGTTAACTTACCGCTAGATCGTGAAGGTAACCGCGAAGAGTATGAATTTAATGAGGCTGTCGTTTCTTCGACGAATATTGATGAATCGATGTTCATCGATGTTACGAACATCTAACTCGTAAAAAAGGAGGTCAATTAGACCTCCTTTTTTGTACCCAACGCTTTAACTGTTCCCAAACAAAAATCCCCCTGTATTCGGGGGATTTATTAGCGCGCTCAATACATAGCAATACTAAGGAGAGATTAGGTTGCTGTATTTGGATCGAGAGGACTAATGTAACCTTTTGGTTTTAGAGCCAACACATCGCAATTTATTTTATCAATTACGTGCTCCGCTGTATTACCAATAAAGACAGCAGAAAGCCCAGTTCGCCCTGTAGTACCTAAAATAACCATTGCAGCATTTAAGCGCTCTGCAGCTGCCGGAATAACATCTTCAGGTAAACCTTGCTCAACTATCGTTTGTTCTTCATCAAGACCATGTTTTTGGCGTAGTGCTTTCATAGCCGTTAAATGATGACCTCGCACCGCATCGGTATAAGTCGTTGGGTCAAATTCAGGAAGTTCAATCGTAATGTTCGCCGGTGTAACGGGGTAGGCGTTAACAAGATATGGCTTGGCCTCAAGCCGAGTGGTGATTTCTTTTAATCGCTCGACCATCGTATCGTTGAGATCAATATGAGTCGGGTTTTCTGAGCCCACATGTACTGAGGCAAGGATACTTGCTTGTTCCGGCCAAGCAGCATTCTTAATAAGAAGCACTGGAATAGGGCATTTTCGCAACAAGTGCCAATCTGTCGGTGTGAAAATGACAGACTCTAAAACATCATGCTTACGTGTGCCTTTGATGACTAGGTCATGATTGCCTGCATAGACTTCAGCAATAATCGCCTCATAAGGGCGGTTGTGCCAGACAACACAAACATCAAAGTCGAAGCCATCGTTTAGGTATGGTTGAGCAATTTTACGCATCCACTGCTCACGCTGATGAATGACACCTCGACGCATAGCATCTCTTTCATCCACTGATAGCATTGACGTCATGTCATACGAGAAATCGTAAATGGATAAAAAGAAAGTGATTCGGCTTCTAGATACACTTTTCTGAGCTAATTGAACAGCTCTTGCAAGTGCGGGCTGCTCATCATTATTGATGTCAGCTACAACAAGGATCTTACTGTATATACTCATAACTAAGCCCACTTCTATTGCAAAACCAGATACTGAATGTAAATTAAATCAGTATTTTGGAGTACTCACCGTACATTTTTACTGTAGCTTAGTTTGGAGAACTTTTTGAGGACTTTCGAAAGGAATTTATGAGAAATATGATGTAGCTCATTTTCGAGCTACATCAATAATTAGGGTGTATTATTCTTTAGTTACACCAGCAAGTTCCATCAATGCATCGTGGTCTAAGATAGTGATATATTTACCTTTTACGCTTAGGATCTCAGATTTCTGGAAACGACCTAACAAACGACTGATCGTTTCGACTGTAAGACCAAGGTAGTTGCCAATATCACCACGAGTCATAGTTAAACGAAACTCTCTAGGGCTGAAGCCACGCTGAGAAAAACGCGTTGATAGGTTGTAAAGGAAAGCAGCTAGTCGCTCTTCTGCGTTCTTTTTAGAAAGAAGCAAAATCATTTCCTGATCACCTTTAATTTCGTTACTCATCAAACGCATGATTTGCTGGCGAAGCTTAGGCATCTTACCCGATAGATCGTCTAAAATTTCGTATGGGATTTCACATACCATCGACGTTTCGAGTGCTTGAGCAAAGCTAGGGTGGGAGTCACCAGTGATAGCATCGAAACCGACTAAGTCTCCAGCTAAGTGAAACGCTGTGATTTGCTCATCACCTTGCTCTGTGATCGTATAGCTCTTGATGGTACCAGAGCGGATAGCGTATAGCGATTTTAGCTCATCACCAGCCTTAAAAAGCTCTTGTCCTTTTTGAATAGGCTTCTTACGTTCGATGATTTGGTCAAGCTGGTCGAGTTCTGCCTCATTTAGAGTGAACGGGATACACAGTTGACTAATACTACAATCTTGGCAATGAATGGCGCAACCGCCTGATTGGATACGCTTTGTTGCAGGTTTTTCAGAAATCATAACAACCTTTCACTATTTGATATACATCAATATTTTAGCATCGCTTAATCCTAAAGGGTAGCAAAAATGTCACCTCAATAGAGTTTATCGTTATATGAAACCGAGTAACGCTAAGGCTCCTATAGCGGTATACGAACCATACCCAATAAGGATTAATGCTGAAATATTTCTAAATATTAATGATTTTTGTAATTTCTGAAAATGATTGGCACCATATCCAATAATAAGCATTGCAGGTAGCGTTCCGAGCCCAAACGCAAGCATAATTAGGCCGCCGTTGATCGCACTACCAGAAACCGCCGACCAAGTAAGCGCTGAATAAACTAAGCCACATGGTAACCAACCCCAAATAAAGCCAAATGGCAGCGCGTGAAGAGGATGCTTTAATGGCAACAAACTCTTCCCTGCCGGCGAGATAAAGCGCCAGAGATACTGCCCTAGCTTTTCTATTAAAAGTAAGCCTTGCCACCATTTAGCAATATACAGCGCGACCAGAATCATGAATAACGCCGCAATCAGCCTTAACCAAGCAAGAGAGTGCGTTAACCCACTAAGTTCAGATAAACCTGATATAGCACCACCGACTAATGCTCCTATTAAGGTATAACTGATCAATCGTCCGAGGTTGTAGAAGAGGGGGATAAGAGGGGTAGTTTTATTTTTAGCAGAAGAGCCCATGGTAAGCAGAGACGCGATACCACCACACATACCCATACAATGACCGGCTCCTACTAAGCCGATCATCAACGCACCGATAAAATCAGGAGTCATAAAGTCGCTACTTTTTATCACTATTAGATTGGTCTTCTTCGTCGAGAAGAATGTTGTGCCCTTGCCGTTCAAGATCTTCAAACTGATCGCTTCTTACCGCCCAAAGAAAAACTGCGACAGCAACACAAACGAGAACGATAGCGATGGGAATCAATATATAAAGACTTTCCATGTTTGCTTTCTCTACTTATTTCTCTTTGAGCAGGCGCAAAGAGTTAGATACAACGATAATTGAGCTTGCAGACATGCCAACTACTGCAATGTAGGGAGCCACTAAACCTGCGACCGCCAAAGGCAAAATTAACAGGTTGTAACCCAAAGACCAAGCCAAGTTTTCTCGAATAATCTTTCTTGTACGCAGTGCAAGCAAACGTGCTTCTAGTAGCTTTTCGAGATTATCCCCAAGTAACGTCATATCAGCAGAAGCTTTAGCGACATCTGTACCACCACCCATTGCGACAGAAAGGTGAGCTCCGGCGAGAGTCGGCGCGTCATTGATTCCATCACCAACCATCATAGTGATACTGTTTTCGTCCAAGCTCTTAAGGTATGCAAGCTTATCTTCTGGCTTTGCTGACGCGACGATGTGATCGATACCAATTTCATTCGCCACTGGTTGGGCGTTTGAGAGAGAATCACCAGTTAGCAGGGTTGTCTTAATTCCAGCGTCAGCAAAACGTTGAATAAAGGCTTTGCTTTCTTTTCGGATAGGGTCGCGGTAGTAAAAGCTAGCGACATGCTTGCCATCAACCGACAGATAGACCGCCTGGCTTTCACCACTTTCTTTGCCTTGAACAAAAGCAGCACTACCTATCTTAACGATTTTGCCATTCCACATACCCTCAATCCCTGAACCAATCACGTTTTGCACGTCAGACACGATAAAGTCATCATTGGTGTAAGTTGCAAAAGAACGAGCGATAGGGTGGTTTGCATGAGCCTCTAAAGCTGCAGCTAGTGATAGACAATCTTTCTGTGGGAGATCACTAAGTACCTTTGTTTCACAGATCTCAATATCACCTTTCGTTAGAGTGCCTGTTTTATCTACAACTAAGTGGTTGATCTTACATAGTGTCTCAAACACATGGCCTTTACGAAGCAAAATGCCAAAATTACCCATTCTAGAGGTAGCACAAGTGAGAGCGGTCGGAGTGGCCAGAGATAGCGCACATGGGCATGTAGCAACTAACACAGACAGCATGATCCAAAACGCATCATCTGGTTTTGTTTGATGCCAGTAAAACCAAGTACCAGCAGAGATGATAAGAATCACACCAACAAAGTAACGGGCGACAATGTCTGCAATTTCCGCAATTTTAGGTTTGGAGTGTTGAGCTTCATCTTGTAAACGCACGATGTTAGAAATCATTGAATCGGCCTTTGAGCTTACTACCTCAAGTTCAAATGATTCGTCTCCGTTTAGCGTTCCTGCATAAACAATATCGCCTTCTCGTTTCACAACGTGCACTGACTCGCCCGTTAGCATGGATTCATCAATATGAATACGGCCTGAAATAACTTTACCGTCAGCGGGGATATGTTCACCAGGTAGAACGCGAATGCGATCGCCAACTTTTAGCGTCTTCACGGGTATCTGATCACCGTCCAGCGTTGTAGCAATTGCAGGAATCAACTTAAGAAGGTTACCACTCGCTGCAGCAGCTTTGCGACGAGCGCGCATCTCTAAGAATCGACCTACTAACAAAAAGAAGGTAAACATCGAGATAGATTCAAAGAAGACTTCGCCTTGTTCAGTTACTGTTGCAACTAAACTTGCAACATAGGCAAAGATCAACGCGATAGAAACCGGGACATCCATACCAAGGGTTCGGCCTTTGATACTGCGCCATGCGTTTAAGTAAAATGGAAGAGCGGAATAAAGCAAAACAGGAGTAGCAAAAATCAAACTTACCCAACGAAAGTAACTTTTAAACTCTGGCTCTAAATCACCAAAGACTTCGAGATACAGTGCAACGGCGAGCATCATGACCTGCATGGTTGCTAAACCTGCAATACCTAGCCGATATAGATATTGCTTCATCATTCGATGGTAAGAGGCTTCTTGCTTATCTGCTTCAAAAGGTGCAGCTTTGTAACCAAGTTTATGTATAACGGAAAGGAGCTCGCTTAACCGTACCTGAGTTTTATCCCAGGCTAGTAACGCTCGATTGGTGGTTGTATTAACACGGATAGATACCAACCCGGCCGTATTAGAAACTTGCTTTTCGATTAACCACGCACAAGCGGCACATGAAACGCCTTCCAAAGAAAGGGTTACTTCAGAAACATTTTCGCGATTTCGTACGAATTCAGATTGTACATCCGCATTGTCATAATGAATTAAAGCTTGGAGTTGCTCTGGTACTAGATCTGCCTTTTCTGCAGGCGCAGTGCGGTATTGGTAATATGAGACAAGACCACTATCGACAATAGTCTGCGCCACAGTTTCGCAGCCCGGACAACACATGTCGCGAATTTCACCCAATATTTCTACTTTGAAATCCGTGTTGGCTGGTACATCTTCACCGCAGTGATAACAGGATTTACACATATGCTTACTTCATTAACGGTGTTGAAGAGGCAGGAAACTCAACTTTACCTTGGATCATCCATTGCTTGTCGTGTGGTTGTAGTTCAACAAACCATGGCCCTTGAATAGATTCCTCAGCTTTTAGTCGGTAATTACCAGATGCATCCGCTGTTACAAGCTTTGTGAAGTCACGATCAGGAAGAGTACGATGAGTGAAAGTGGCCGTTAGAGCAGGGTAAT
Source organism: Vibrio sp. Vb1554 (assembly GCF_033344235.1). Taxonomy (NCBI): domain Bacteria; kingdom Pseudomonadati; phylum Pseudomonadota; class Gammaproteobacteria; order Vibrionales; family Vibrionaceae; genus Vibrio; species Vibrio sp. Vb1554. The sequence continues at coordinate 129,809 of NZ_JAWPOJ010000009.1, forward strand.
GAGGTAGCTTCCCTTTAGCGAAAACAATCACAACATTGTTATTTTCAGAGGAAATCTCAGCGTTAAGACCTAGGTCACGAGCGACATTCATTTTACTAATATCGATATTAATGCCTTTGCCTTTTTTATAGTAATCCTCAGCGACTAAAGAAACAGAGTTGTTCGAGAAAACGACCACAGTAATCACAGTCCAAACTACGACAGTAAGAGGAAGGATGATTAGGAACCACGGCCAAAATTGTTTATACCAAGGCTTTACCATAAAAAAGTTCTCAACAGCTAAATGAAAAAATGTAAGGCGTTAAATTTAAAGGAAAGACAGCCCCTATGAAAGGGGCTGTTATTGCTATGTTACGTAATATCTCAGTTACTTACTCTCTGAGTTACTTAAACTCCAGACATATGAGGCAACGAGCTGAACTTTATCTTCACCCAAAATGTCTTTCCACGCAGGCATTACGCCTGAGCGTCCGTTCATTACGGTTTCTGTTACAGCTGCACGAGAGTCACCAAATAACCAGTCTTGGTCTGTAAGGTCAGGCGCACCGACTGCAGGGTTACCCTTACCATCGGTACCATGACAAGCAGCACACACTACGAAGCGTGCTTTACCTGCCGCGGCTTCACGAGCATTTACTTTACGACCAGATAGACTAAGTGTGTAACTTACAACTTCTTGAACACCTTGCTCACCAAGGGCATCTTTCCATGCTGGCATTTGACCAATACGGCCGTGCATGATGGTTGTAACGATCGCTGCTGGCTCGCCACCATATAGCCATGCATCATCAGTCAGGTTAGGGAAGCCTTTCTGACCACGTGCATCAGAGCCATGGCATTGAGAACAGTTTTGCAAAAACAAACGCTGACCAACTTTTAATGCTTCAGGATCTTGCGCAATTTCAGGAATTGGGCGTAGACCACTGTCATTGTGCGCAAGTTTACGGAATGCTTCGCCGAAGTAAGCGTCGGCATCATCCAGTTCTTTTGCATATTGGTTTAGTTGCTTGTTCTCTTGTGCTGCAGCGATGGCTTCTTTTGACTCTTCTAGTGAGCGAACGGTTTGAGCCGAACTCTGCCAGTTTAAAAAGCCCTTGAAGCTACCTAGACCTGGGAATAGGGCAAGGTAAACTGCTGCGAACACAAATGTGCTTACAAACAGGTAAGTCCACCACTTTGGTAGAGGGTTGTTTAGCTCGCGAATACCATCGTACTCGTGGCCCATGTCTTCCCCTTCCTCGACGCCCATTTTATCTTTAGCGCACCAAGTCAGGAGAATCGCACAGCCTACTAGCGTACCGACAGTAATCACGATAATCCAGAGACTCCAGAATGTAGTCATTACTTCTTCACTCCTTGGTTATTAGGGGTCTTTTGTTCTTCGTCAGCAAACACCAAGTTGGCATCTTCTTCAAAGCGTGCTTTACGCTTTTTACTAAATGCCCACCATACGATGCCAATAAAACTAGCGAAGAGTACAACGGTATAAATACTATGAATTGTACCGAAATCCATATGATCCCCTTACTTCATTGCATGACCAAGAGACTGAAGGTAAGCGATGATTGCATCCATCTCTGTTTTACCTTCTACTTCTTTAGCCGAATTCGCGATCTCTTCATCAGTGTATGGAACGCCGAACTGATCACGAAATAGCTCAAGTTTCTTCTGAGTTAGCTTACCGTCTAAAACGTTTTCAGCTAGCCACGGGAAACCTGGCATGTTTGACTCAGGTACAAGCTCACGAGGATCTAACAGGTGAACACGGTGCCATTCGTCAGAATAACGACCACCAACACGAGCTAAATCCGGGCCTGTACGCTTAGAGCCCCAAAGGAATGGGTGTTCCCAAACACTCTCACCAGCAACAGAGTAGTGACCGTAACGTTCAGTCTCTGAGCGGAAAGGACGAACCATCTGGCTGTGACAGACGTTACAACCTTCACGGATGTAGATATCACGGCCTTCCATCTCCAAAGGAGTGTAAGCGCGCAGATTTTCTACAGGTTCAGTCGTTTGCTTTTGGAAAATCAGAGGAGTGATCTCTACAAGAGCGCCCCAACTGATAGCAAACACGATAAAAATAGCCAACAAACCGACATTACGTTCTAAGATTTCATGGCGATTATTAGAATTATTACTCATTCTTAAATCTCCTTATGCCGGATGTGGGATAGCTTTTAGGCTTTCTTTAGGTGCACTTACCGTTTTGTACGTGTTGTATGCCATTAGGAACATACCAGATAGGAAGATAAATCCGCCTAGGAAACGTACAAAGTAGAACGGATAAGACGCTTCTACAGATTCAACAAAACTGTAAGTTAGCGTACCGTCAGAGTTAACCGCGCGCCACATAAGACCTTGCATTACACCAGAGATCCACATCGCAACGATGTAAAGAACGGTACCGATTGTTGCTAGCCAGAAATGCACATTAACTAGACCAACAGAGTACATACGCTCTTGGCCAAATAGGCGAGGTACCAAGTGATATACAGAGCCGATAGAAACCATCGCAACCCAACCTAACGCACCAGAGTGAACGTGACCAATGGTCCAGTCTGTGTAGTGAGAAAGTGCGTTAACCGTCTTAATCGACATCATCGGGCCTTCAAAGGTAGACATACCGTAGAACGACAGTGAAACGATTAGGAAACGTAGGATAGGGTCATAACGAAGCTTATGCCATGCACCAGATAACGTCATAATACCGTTGATCATACCACCCCAAGAAGGAGCAAATAGAACCAGCGACATAACCATACCTAGAGACTGAGTCCAGTCTGGTAGCGCTGTATAATGAAGGTGGTGAGGGCCTGCCCAAATATATAGAGAAATAAGTGCCCAGAAGTGAACGATAGATAGACGGTAAGAATAAACAGGACGTTCAGCTTGTTTAGGAACGAAGTAGTACATCATACCTAGGAAACCAGCGGTCAGTAGGAAACCTACCGCATTGTGTCCATACCACCACTGAACCATCGCATCCACTGCGCCCGAGTAAATCGAGTAAGATTTACCAAGTGACACAGGAATAGCCATGCTGTTCACGATGTGAAGTACTGCTACTGTGATAATAAAGGCACCGAAGAACCAGTTTGCCACATAAATATGTGACGTGTTTCGCTTCACTAGTGTGCCGAAGAACACCACCGCATATGATACCCATACTAGCGCAATTGCGATATCAATAGGCCATTCTAGCTCAGCATACTCTTTACCCGATGTTAAACCGAGAGGCAAAGTAATGGCTGCTGCCAGGATGATTGCTTGCCAACCCCAAAAGGTGAAGGCAACGAGTGGGCCACCAAAAAGACGTGTTTGACATGTGCGCTGTACAACATAATAAGACGTTGCGAACAGAGCACTGGTACCAAACGCAAAAATTACCGCATTAGTATGCAGTGGACGTAAGCGACTGTACGTCAACCACGGCGTATCAAAGTTTAGCTGTGGCCAAACTAATTGAGCGGCAATCAAAACACCAACAGCCATACCAACTATGCCCCATAAAATGGTCACAAGGGTAAATTGGCGAACGACTGTATAGTTGTAGTTTTGTTCAAGCTGCTTTACTTGGCTCATTTGCATGCTTCCAATTTCTAATTAACTACACTTTTACTTCCAACACGACTTGCGTCGTAACACCACCCAAGTAAACTCTAGAATTCAAGTGTTATCATCACCTTATTTCCATTGCTGACTTTAATAAAAAGTGGCATTTTCAGCGTGACACTATACTTGAATTAACAATTCAATGACAGGGTAGTAACCTTACTGGACCTCTGGAAATCATTTTTTATTTAAAAAGTTTGAAGTTTGTAACAAGGATATTAGTAATTATGCCTGCACAAAAGTTAACAAAGGCGCGACTTGCACAAATCTTAATCATGCTCAGTGTTTTAATAGGCGCATTTTTCTGGCGTACCTTTACACACGAGAGTGTCAATAGCGTTGACTGTTCACAAAAAGAACGATGCGATGTAACAATTGAAGGAGAAATAATCACGATTAATCGTGACTCAATGGGAATTTCGCTCGAAACGACAGAAAGTAGCACTCTAAAAATTGATCTAAATCAATCTGGTAATTTTATCAATCTCAACGAAAAGCATAAGTCAGTAGAATGGGACATCATGCCTGAATCGAAAAAAATCACCTTTAAAAAAGGTGAAAACATTGTTGTAGTTCAATTATAAATACGATCTATCACGAGATAATCGTAACTTATTAATGAAATTAACACCTTCTTACCTAGAGAAAATTGGTTGGAATGGTATAACAGCAGAGTGATATCCAATTATAAAATCGTATGCATTGCCAATCAGTTTTTACTCATATTAAAGATGAAGACTCAGCGATAAAAACGCTCAGGTCAGAATTGACACAACAGAACTTGTCTTACGTGATGTGTTACTACACGGAAGAATACAATTTCGAGTTGATTCGAGAAGCGTTTCTTGCGCATTTTCCTAGTGTGCCTTTTCATGGCGCCAGTTCATGTCAAGCCGTAATGACAGATCAGGGCTTTCATACAGGACCAGTAATTGCGGCACTTGCTGTTTATGATACAGGTCCTCATGCTTATGGTACTGGTATTTCTAATCACAACTCAGGTGACAGCGTCACCAAGGCTTTGGATATGGCCCTTGAGAACGCAAACCGTGTAGGAGAGGTACCAAACTTAATTCTACTTCATGCTACACCAGGGCAAGAGGAATCAATCATTGCGTCTATAGATGAAAGATTTGGAACTCTAATTCCAATTATTGGTGGTTCGGCCGCTGATAATAACATCGCTGGGAAATGGTCTGTGATAACCGCCCAAGGCTCTCAAACTTCAGGTTTAAGCTTAACTCTCTTTTACTCCTCTCAACCTGTTGATATCGCTTTCAGCGCTGGGCATACACCAACTAATATCAAAGGTGTTGCAACCAAGACCAACGATAGATGCTTACTTGAAATTGATAATGAACCTGCGCTCAATGTTTATAGAAGGTGGACAAATCACCAGGATAACCAAGTAGGTAAAGATAATATGCTGTTTACAAACTCGAGTGCTTATCCATTAGGACGGATCGCAGGTCATCTCTATGATCGCCCATATTACAAGTTATCCCATCCGATCCGTGAGACGCCAGATGGTGGAATCGAGTTGTTTACACGAATAGAAGAGGGTGACGAGCTCACATTAATGAAAGGAAGTCGTGAGCATCTCGTTGCGCGCGCTGCAAAAGTCGTCAATGCCGCTTTTAACCAAAAATTAGAAGAGTCTCGAAAAATTGGAGTGATAAATATCTTTTGCGCAGGTCCCATGTTGCACTTAATGCAAGACATGAATAGCGTTTGTGAACAAATTAACCAAGAACTAGAACATTTGCCTTTTATTTGCCCTTTTACTTTCGGCGAGCAAGGTAGATTTATTGGTGGTGAGAATGGACATGGAAACCTGATGATTTCATCGGCTATATTCCATAAACCTTATGAAAGATAAATACTTAGACATATATCAACAGGAAGCGCTTCAAGAAGCGTTAGTTGAGCTAAAGCAGGCTAGACAAAGAGAACGACTACTCGCTGATGAAAACAAGGCCATTCTTTCCGCGATATCTGCGATGAGTGAGGCAAAGAATCGGCATGAGATATTTACGGGATTAAACAATGTCCTCAAAAAGTACATCAACTTCGATGATTTTATTGTACTGACTCGTGATGGTGAACGATATCCCTTCAAGACATTGATATCAACTAATAGCGTATTTGATAATGTATCCTGGTTACACGGTAACACCTATCAAAGAGCTCTCAATGGTGAATGCATTCTACTGTTCGAGCCAGATAAACTCGCTGAGTTTGTTAACTTAAACAGCTTTATAAAAAGCCATGTAAACTCGGTCGTTTTAACTGGTATACGTTCAGAAGTAACGCAAACCGTAATCCTACTTATTGGAGCTCAGAAAGGGCACTTTAGCATAGAGAATAAGGAAACCTTGAGGCGGTTTCGTCCCTTAATTGAAAGGGCGGTCATTGATATCGAAACCAAAGAGAAGTTACAACGTATCGTTGAAGTAAGAACAACTCAGCTCGCTAAAGCAAGAGAAGAAGCAGAGCTTGCGAACCGGTCTAAGTCGGAGTTCTTAGCGATGATGAGTCATGAAATAAGAACCCCTTTAAATTCCGTTCTTGGAATGCTAGATATACTGAAGCAATCAACCTTGTCAGAAGAACAAATTGATGCTTTGAGCCAAATGGAGTGCTCTGCAGAGTTACTTCTCGCGATAATCAGTGACATTCTTGATCTTTCTAAAATCGAGTCAGGTCGCTTTCAGCTCAATGAACAATGGATTAACTTAAGAGACACTGTCACTTTTGTTATTTCTCAGCAAAAACAAATCGCTAAGAAGAAAAATCTTAAATTCAAGCTCAACTGTACTGTCACTAATGACAAACAATTTTGGATTGACTCCACGCGGTTATCTCAAATTCTGTTTAATCTAATAGGGAATGCAATAAAGTTTACAGACGAAGGTGAAGTAAAAGTTTCTGTATCTGAGCAAGATGCTGAACTTGTGATCTCAATATCTGACACTGGAATTGGTATATCTAAAGCAAAGCAAGAGCACTTGTTTACGGCATTTCATCAAGGAGACCGTTCCATCACGAGACGCTTCGGTGGTACAGGACTGGGGCTCGCAATAACCAAGCATTTAGTTGAAATGATGCGTGGCAAGATTGCCGTTAAAAGTGATGAGCATGTTGGTTCAACCTTTACGATTTCGATTCCAGTTTTGACTCGTTGTAATCAAAATCGTCCAGTTAGAATCGAAACCAATCAACCGACAAAAGCAATGGAACTTCTCGTCGTAGAAGATACCGAGTCGAATCAGTTCGTAATAAAGCTTATCTTAAATAAGCTTGGCCATAATGTTCATATCGCAAGCCATGGAGCAGAGGCATTAACATTTTTAGAAGAGAATGAGGATTTAATCGATTTGATTCTCATGGATGTCTCGATGCCAGTGATGGATGGAATTACCGCAACAAGACTTATTCGAGATAAAGGTCTCAGGACCCCAATTATAGCGTTAACTGCACATGCGCTAGAAAGCGATAGAGATAAATGCCTGGATGCCGGTATGGACGGATTCATTTCCAAGCCAGTTAGAAGACAAGATATCTTTGAAGCTATACAGTCATTTCAATAAGTAAAAAGGCGTTAATATAGATCTTAACAATCGATAGATTATTAAGATCTATATTAAGTATTTTATGGTAAATAACCATTATGTTTAATGCTCACAGTAAGGCCCTTAAATTTAAAATCTGCAGGGGAATAGGAGCATACTCAGACAACATTTGGCGTACGGCGATATACAATTTAACATAACACATATAATGCGCACCAAGGGGGGGTGGAATCTCAAAGCAATAATGTCCGGTTTTAGCTACTTTAAAATGTCCTCCTAAGATTAACAACATTGTTTGCTTTTGAGGCTTTAACCGAGGTTCCCGTAGACTTGCAATCGCTAGTTTGGTTTGTGGTTATGCTTACGAAGCAAATCAAATCTCTTATTGAAAATTGATGCGCGCTTAGTCCTCGACTTACTTTACTGGTGTGTTCTTCCTTAAACACCTGAGAATCAATATATCTATGATGGTGACGGCCAACTCACTGAGTTCGCCATTCAATGTCATCACTACTTTAACGAACTCAAACGCGCTGCTGAGCAAAAATCAGCTAAACGCTCTAATCGCTCCGCAACGAAATCTGCCAAAAATCACGAGCTCAGTTCACTCGCTCTTAATCAAGGCGTTCTGAAACATTTATAAGCCTGTGGTTATATGGAGGCGAATGTACTTTTCGGGGTATTTGTAACGATAGCGTTTTCCTTTCTTCAAGTTGGACTTAACGTACCTACACACTTTTTGGTCACCACTGCCTGTTACTCTTTTTATTACTGCGTTTTTACTTTTGTGCTCCATTTCTATCATGACGTCACAATACCCTTGGTAGCCATCAAACTTATTGTCTACTTTCTTTTGAAGCTTAGTCTTAATCTTTTTAGCCAACAGGTTCGTTTCTGAATCGTCAGCAAAAACTGAAGTACTTGCAAAGATCAGTATCATTAAAGTTACAACGTATCTCATCGTTTTGGTCCGTTTATGTTGTTGGATTGTTCGATGATAAGTAATTTTTCTGTAGATACGAAAATGGGACGCCACATTGCGTCCCATTTAACATGATGAAGTAACTGATATGTAATTAAGCGCGCTTCTTGCCTTTGTTTGCTTTGAAGCCCTGATGAGGAAAAACGTTACGAATCCTCTGTTGAACTTTTTTGGGAATGCCTTTGGAAAAGCTTAAGCGCATTCCTGTTCGTTGGCTATACACCTTCATTTCACCAGTAAACGGGTTATGCTCACTAATATCCTGTAAGTTGTGTTTGAAAGAAGGAGGTAGATGCCCTTTTACGTTACTAATATGGCCATTATCGAACTTTACTTTTAACACCGGCCTATCGACTGCGATCAACCAAAAGATCACGATGGCTGCAATTAAGATTACATATAACATTTGGCACTCCCTATCCTAGCTAGATAGCAATTTACTCAAATCCTCTTTAATTGAGGTAACTTTTTGACTCGCTTTTTCACTTCTCGACGCTTCGGAAAGCAAATATTCAATTGCGTCAGATAACGTACAACCAAGTTCATTCGCTCTACTAGAAAGCTTTTCCCAAACTCGGTAATCTAAATCAATGGATTTCTTCTTTGTATGGACTTGCTCTGCATTGAAGTGACGTTTCCGTTTCGCTCGGATAGCCTGCTTGAGTTTATTATCTAACTCTTCTGACATGTGGTTTTCTATCCAAGCCAAGACAAGTGTAGGCTCGTGTTCAAGGCGTTTTAGTTCTGCGACCGCTGCATCTGCTTCGCTTGTATCAATATGTCGGGTAATCGCTTCACCATCTTTCCATTTTTTGATGAGATACTTCCATTTCCACCCACATTCTAGATTCTCAAGCTGTTGATATTTCATTTGTTCCGACCCATAAACATAACCTAGTGACAGCGTAACCCAGATGGTTTACTTGGGCAAATAAAACTCTTAGAAGTATCGATGTTGATCACTCATTTGTCTAAGTATTGTTCATTGAGAGTTGAATGCCGAGAGCAAACCAAATTGGTGCTAGGGTGTTATAGTCCGTTTCGTTATAATGTCGGCAAGATTGAATTACGATGAATTTTAATGAACCAACTTAATTGGCAAGACGTAACACCTTCACTTGAGCAGTACGAAGCACTTTTAAAGTCTGCACCTTCGTTACCAAAGAAGTCTTTTACTGATCTCCAACCGAGAATGTCGGCAACGATATCTCGTTTTTCAAAAATTTCCGGATTGACGCGAGTACTACTCATTAACTGCGTAGATAATTCTGTATATAGAGAGTTCATCAGTAAAGCTCTTCAGAGCCAGTCTAACGCTGCGATAGTTTTTTCGGAATCACTTGATGCCAAACGTTTATTTGACCGTTACAGTGTTGATGTAAGTGGTGATATTGCCTTCCAACCTGGTTTAATTTCACAGGCAGATAACGGTTACTTAATTGTACCGGCTAATCTAATTTTGGCTAACCCAGGACTTTGGCCAAATATAAAGTCTGCAATTCAACAAAACCTTATCGAGCCACTGAACCTAAGCCCTACTCGTTTACCTACTTCAGTACCGCAAGCTAAAGCTTATGATGTAAAACTGATTGTAACAGGAGAAAGAAGTCAGTTAGCAGAGCTAGAATACATCGATGAAGACTTCTGTTCTGGCTTTGCCATGTATACGGAAGTTGAAGAAGATATTCATCTGTCAGAGCAGAATTTGATAGATTACTTTGGTTTAGTGAACTGGATATGTTCTCAATATCAGCTGCCTCACTTAACTGAATGTGGTTTTAGAAGATTGTTGCTAGCCGGTATGAGATTTACTGAAGATCAACATTATCTGCCTTTAGGAGTAATGTGGCACTCTCAACTTCTAACGCTTGCCAGCCAGTTCAGTGATGGTCACGCATTAGATTACAAGTCGTTAGATAAAGCGATTGACGACAAGTATTACCGAGAATCTTACCTTCCTCAGCGTGCCGTGTACGATATTTTAGATGGACAAGTCATCATTGAGACAACTGGGGAACAAGTTGGTCAAATCAATGGCCTAACCGTTATTGAGATGGCTGGGCACCCTGTCAGCTATGGTGAGCCTGCACGAATATCTTGTGTAATTCATTTTGGTGATGGCGATGTTTCCGATGTTGAGCGCAAAGCTGAGCTTGGAGGCAATCTACATGCAAAAGGCATGATGATTATGCAAGCTTTCTTGAGCTCTGCTCTGAAACTGGATGAACCACTGCCTTACTCTGCCTCCATCGTATTTGAACAGTCTTATAGTGAAGTTGATGGTGACAGCGCATCTCTTGCAGAACTTTGTTGCTTGGTAAGTGCTTTATCTGAATCTCCAATTAATCAACAAGTTGCGGTTACAGGGGCTGTTGATCAGTTTGGTCGAGTGCAAGCCGTTGGTGGCTTGAACGAAAAAATTGAAGGTTTTTATCAGGTTTGTAAACATCAAGGTTTTACAGGAAATCAAGGTGTTGTGATGCCAAAATCAAACCTTAAACACCTTGCATTACATAAAGATGTAATAGAAAGCATTAAAAATGGTGAGTTCCATATTTGGTCCGTTTCTACCGTAGATGAAGCTATTCCGATTGTAATGAATAAACCTTTTAGAGGTGAAGACGATAGCATTATTGGCAAAATAGCGGAACGTATTGAAAACTTTGAAAGACATGAGCATCCAGAAGGAATTGTGCAGCGCATCAAAAACTGGTTTGTCTAGTACTGATCGGAGTTGTTTAGCGTACACGTGTTCACTAAGATGCAGCTATCAAAAATTGGAGTAATTGATAATGCAAAACAAACGTGATTCTTATAACCGTGACGATCTACTTGCTTCTAGCCAAGGCGAACTGTTTGGGCCTGGTTACCCTCAGCTTCCTGCGCCAAACATGCTAATGATGGATCGTGTTACTAAAATGTCTGAGACTGAAGGCGATTTTGGTAAAGGTTTGATCTTGGCGGAATTGGATATTACTCCAGATTTGTGGTTCTTTGACTGCCACTTCCCTGGCGACCCTGTAATGCCGGGTTGTCTTGGCCTTGATGCGATGTGGCAACTTGTTGGTTTCTTCCTTGGCTGGGTTGGTGGCAAAGGAAAAGGTCGTGCTCTGGGTGTTGGCGAAGTGAAGTTTACAGGTCAGATCCTGCCAACAGCGAAAAAAGTGACGTACGAAATCCACATGAAACGCGTTGTAAACCGTAAACTTGTGATGGGTTTGGCCGACGGTCGTGTATGTGTGGACGGCAAAGAAATCTACGTAGCAAAAGATTTGAAAGTTGGCTTGTTCCAAGACACTTCAAGCTTCTAATCACGATTTTAATCGATTTATTAAGGCTCCTATTTAGGAGCCTTTTTGTTGTCGAGTGTTAACCTACTTCCCTATGTCCCTATAATGTAGAAAAGGCTCCGTAGAGCCCTTTCGAATCCTTCTTTTTGTATGTGGAGAGTTTATTTGTAGAGACCAGATTGTCTTTCATCTCTGGCATCACGCCAACCACCTAACCAATACGACCGAGCATCAACTTGTTGATATGGGCAAGCCTCTTGAGACCTTCCATTCAACCCAGCTTTGTAGCCTTGAGATTGAGCTCGTTCTAGGCGATCACGCTTTTGTCTCTTCATAGTTAATTCCTCATACAGGTCCATTTACTAACGTACAGCTGTTATTGTGAAACTTTGATGGAGTTTTTATGACTCCACTTATAAGAATCGATCAAAGTAGGCAATTTCTCAAGGCATAAAAAAAGCAGAGACTCAAATGTGTGAGCCTCTGCTTGATTTAAAAATTACTGACGATTTTTAACTATTTTCTACGGAACCCAAACAATCCAAGCATGGTCAAAGCTAACCAACCAAGGCCTGCACCTTGACGCTCTGTCGTCGTTGAGTCAATGCTTCGAGATACGATGTCGTCCTTAGTTGCGTCAGCAATAGGTACTAGTTTGACTGCTACAATTTGCTCTTCAGAGCTACATGTAGCATTGTTTGCTGTTGTGCTATAACCACCTGCACATTTCATAGCAGTACCAGAGATCACACCTGCATCATTGATATCAGTTGCGTCGATAATACGGAACTGATTGTTTTGTTCAGAGTAATCACCGCCATTAGTCAAACTGTCTAGGAACCAAGCTTTTCCATTGAATAATGTTGCAGCACGTTCACTAGTCTCGCCACCTACGCTATATGGATAGACAAAACCGCGCTTACGACGTGGCTTGCCATCGTCTTCACGAGTCGTTTCCGCATCAAGTTGCCCGACGATTTCATTGTAAGAGTTGATACCGCCCATCTTACCGCCCGCACCGCTAAAGAAAATGCCAGTAGTTGGGTAAAAAGCGCTAATAGAATCCTTACGAACATCATCTACGATAAAGAGACGATTCGGAGCAGAGCCCGTTGGCATTAAGTATCCGCCCGAACGTTTCGCTTCACCAATAGCAACAAAATTAGAGTTAACGTCGGTTAAGCGTGAGTTTGTATGAACCGTATCATCACCTTCGCGCTGTCTAGCTCCTACAACAACTTTATTTTTCCAAGTTGCGTTTTCAACGCTACCTTCGGCTTCTAGAGTTCCGACAAAAACAGTCGCATTCAGGTAGTTATCATCACTGTAAGTGTTGTAACCTACGCCATAGACCGTTGTTCCATCAGTGACAAGGTCACGCATGCTCCCTTGAGCTAACCTTTCTCCATCTTTAGATGTGCCACTAGGCCAAGCCAATTCACTGACGGTTCCGCTTTGATCCCAAATCGCTGCTTTTGATGTGTGGTGAGATCCATTGGTATTGCTTGCTGTTCGAGAAACACTGCCAACAGTAAAAATGCCGTCTGTGCTCCAAGCATGGCTTTGCACAACACTTGCGTCACTATCGCCAGTAAGAATATTTGGCTCTACTGGTGCAACTACGGTATTTCGTGTTTCTAATGTAGAAGTATTTTCTGTGCTAACTTTACTCTGATTACCGACAGCTGCACCACCCTCGGTAAGCTGGTTGATAACATTGTTATATTCATTTTTATAAGCAGTAGAATCTTCTTCTATGAACGCTAACGCATTAGAAGTAAAGTCTTTACTACGTTCTTTATTCCACGGCGTCCAGTTTACTGAAGCCCAAGAGTCACAGGTGGAATAACGAAGCTGGTTGTAACAGTAACGCTCAAAGTCTTTGAGTTCTTGGATGTAATAAAAGCCAGCGTCTAATCCGAATGGGATTTCTTCACGATAGCTGTTCCCATCCACGGCTTGTGTCGCTGAAATCGGTGTAGTGCGAGTTTCCATTGCAAGTTTAAACTGCTCTGGCGTGCAGTTTGCTGCTGCATCAAAGCAGCCTAAAGCGAAAGGTGAACCTGTTGAAGGATCTGTACCTGCATCGCCCTGTTGAATTGCAACCCCGTAAGCCGTTTGGTAGTCACCGTTTGAACCATGATCCTGAGGTGAAACCTCAACAACTTGATACAATGCCGCCTGTGCGTTCATTGTGGTACCAACCATCATTGCAATGGCGGTCAATTTGAATTTATTACTACAATTCATTGAATTCTTAACTATCCTGTTGCATTGCTTCGAGTTCTTCCCATCTCTCGAATGCGATTTCCAACTCCTGCTCTAGTGCAGCAAGCTGTTCCAATACCGGCTGAGTTTGCTCTACAGGTTTAGCAAAGAACTCTGGATCGTTCACTTGCTCCTGAAGGCTCTCGATATCCGACTCTAATTGTTCAAGTTTAGCTGGTAGAGCCTCTAATTCTCTTTGCAGCTTATACGATAACTTCTTCGAATTGTTCTTAGGTTGCGTAGTTTTGGGAGTTTCCTCAACCACTTTCTCTTTCTTCGTTGGTTTTTCAACCTGACTGCGCGAAGCAAGAACTTGGTCACGCTGTTGTTTAGCATCATGATAACCACCAACGAACTCTTCGATTATACCGTTACCCTCAAAAATCCAGCTTGTTGTTACTGTGTTGTCTACGAACTCACGGTCGTGACTCACTAACAATAATGTACCCTGATAATTGGCAAGCATTTCTTCTAAAAGTTCCAACGTTTCGATATCCAAATCGTTAGTTGGTTCATCAAGAATAAGTAAGTTGTTTGGTTTCAACAAGATACGGGCTAGCAATAATCGGTTTTTCTCACCACCAGAAAGTGCCTTAACCGGGGTTCTGGCGCGCTTAGGTGCAAATAAGAAGTCTTGAAGATAACTCAGCGCATGACGCTGACGTCCCCCAACCATTACTTCTTGTTTCCCATCCGCTAAGTTATCGATCACTGTCTTTTCTGGATCCAAAATCTCTCGGTACTGATCAAAGTACGCGACTTCTAATTTTGTTCCGCAGTGTAAACGACCAGACTGCGCTTCCAATTGCCCCAATAGCAATTTAAGTACCGTACTCTTACCGCAGCCATTTGGTCCGATAAGTGCAATACGGTCACCACGCATGATGTTAAAGCTAAAGTCGTCGACAATTGTCTTGCCTTCGTAAGCAAAAGATACATTTTCTGCTTCAAATACAATCTTACCAGAACGAGAAGCATCATCGATGTTTAGGTTAACTTTACCTTGAACTTCACGACGGTCACGACGCTCTTCACGAAGTTTTTTAAGGGCTCGAACACGGCCTTCATTACGAGTACGACGTGCTTTAATGCCTTGACGAATCCACACTTCTTCCTGAGCTAGTTTCTTATCGAACTCAGCATTCTGCATTTCTTCGACGCGAAGCATTTCTTCTTTGTCATTCAAATACTGTTCGTAATTACCAGGGAAAGAAGCTAATTGACCGCGATCTAAGTCGACGATGCGTGTCGCCATCGACTTGATGAATGCACGGTCGTGAGAAATAAAGATGATCGAGCCTTTGAAGTCTTTTAAGAAGTTCTCCAACCATTCGATCGTTGTCACATCGAGATGGTTTGTTGGTTCATCAAGAAGCAATACATCAGGATCACAAACCAGCGCACGAGCTAAAGCAGCTTTACGTTGCCAGCCACCGGATAGATCGGTCAGTTTGGTTTCAGGGCTTAGTTTTAAAGCGCCAAGTACGTTCTTAACACGGTCATCAAAGCGCCAAGCATTAGAATGATCAAGCTGCTCTTGAACTTTCGCCAAACGGTTAATGTTCTTCTCACTTGGGTCTTGAGCAACAAGATCGAGAAGATCGTGATAAATCTTCAATTGTTCGCCGATTTCAGCCAAACCGCCAGATACGTATTCGTAAACCGTACCCTCTTGATTGCGCGGTGGATCTTGTTCAAGCCGAGAAACTACTACGTCTTGAGTTATTTGAATCTTGCCATCATCCAACAAAATGTCGCCGGCAAGCACTTTCATTAACGTGGACTTACCTGCTCCGTTACGACCAACTAAACAAACGCGTTCGTTTTCTTGAAGAGCGAACTCCGCTTTGTCTAGCAATGGGTGGTCACCAAATGCAAGTTGTGCGTTATGAATGGTAAGTAATGCCATTATTATCCAACCAATGTGTGAGTTGTTCTAAGTCAAACGGCCAGTTCAACTCAGAATCTTGATATTTTAATACGGGTATTGTGACGCCGTAACGAGAAAATAGTACATCATCAAACGCAATATCAATGATATCTGTTTGCTCGGCCAAACCGACTTGGTCTACTAGAGCAAATGCCATCTCACAAAGATGGCATCCCTCAGTGCTATACAATATCAGCACGTATTAATCCTTTTGTTTATACTACGCGTGCGTTACTAGCCAACAGTTATGAATCTGTTTATTACGCGCAAAATCTAATGGTAACGTTTGAGAAGAAATATTCTGAACCTTCAAACCCAATTCAGCGAGTGATTCTTCATCCATCTTGAAGTGACGTTTGTTATTTGAAAATACGATTGTGCCTTCACTTCTCAGTAAGCGTTTGAGGTTCTTCATTAGCTTAATGTGGTCACGTTGTACATCGAATGATGTTTCCATACGCTTAGAGTTAGAGAACGTAGGTGGGTCAATAAAGATCAAGTCGTATTCACCTTTTGCGTTTTCTAGCCATTGCAAACAGTCCGCTTGTTCATATTTATGTTGGCGCCCTACACAGCCATTAAGCTGCATATTGTCTTTCGCCCAATTCAAGTAGGTGTTTGACATATCGACAGTTGTAGTGGACCGAGCACCACCAACTGCAGCGTGCACTGTTGCACTGCCAGTGTAAGCAAACAAGTTAAGGAAATCTTTACCCTGTGCCATTTCGCCAAGACGACGACGAGTGATCTTATGATCCAAGAACAGGCCTGTGTCTAGGTAGTCATGAAGGTTCACGATCAGCTTCACACCGTACTCGTTTACTTCGAGCGTCTCTGATACCTGACCTAATTTTTGGTACTGGCTTCGACCTTTCTGCTTCTCACGAACTTTCAGTACAACTTTGTTCGCTTCAACACCGGTCACCTGAATCGTCGCACGGATAATGTCCGTTAGACGACGCTTGGCTTTTTCTTCAGGGATGTTCTTAGGTGCTGCGTACTCTTGAATCACAATTTGATCGCCGTACACGTCGATCGCTACGTTGTATTCTGGAAGGTCTGCATCGTAGATACGATAGCAGTCTAGTTTCTCTTTACGAGCCCACTTGCCAATCTTGCCAATGTTTTTCTTCAAACGGTTTGAGAAGTCTGGTGCGATTTGAACGTTAGTATCTGCACCTTTAACTTCATCAGCGCTGCGCTCGGCAATGCTGTAGTTCTTTTGGTGACACGGTAACGCACCGTTGTTCAATTTAAACTGTTTATCAGCGCGCATACGAAGGCAACTCAAGAGCTCGTCCGAGCTAGAGAAGATAGATGCTTTACATCCGCCAAACTCAGATTTTAGCTGTCCACCGAATGCGGTATAGAGCGCAATCAGCCCCGGCTCAGTTCCTAGACGCTCACCGTAAGGTGGGTTTGAAACGATAACACCGTGTTCAAATCCTGCGGGACGAGTAATAGTTGCAGCATCACCTTGCGCAAACTCAATCAACTCTTCAACACCTACTCTGCGGGCGTTTTCTTGAGCGACTTTTAATACTTTGGGGTCGTTATCGAATCCAAAAAACTTAGCGTCAACTTTCTTGACACCCCGTCTAGCTTGAACATTAGCCTCTGATTTAATCTCAGCCCAGGTCTCCGGTTCAAAGTCTTCCAAAACTTCGAAGCCCCATTGTTTGCGCTTAACGCCAGGTGCCATGTTGGCTGCCATCATTGCCGCTTCAATAAGCAAAGTACCAGAACCACACATTGGATCGAGTAATGGTTGATGCCCATCCCAGCCACAACGCATGATAATCGCAGAAGCAAGCGTTTCACGTAATGGCGCACGACCCGATTCTGGTCGATAACCACGCTGATGAAGACCACTACCTACCATGTCTACCCCAAGCAACGCTTTATCTTTATGCAAACGAACGTGAATACGAATATCTGGGCGTTCTTTGCTGATATTAGGACGTGGCAAGCCTTTGTTCTCAAAGCAATCTACGATGCCATCTTTGACCTTCATAGCCCCGTATTGGCTATTTCTAATCTCACGGTTTGTGCCGTTAAAGTCCACAACAAAGCGTTTAGAGCTATGAAATTGGTTAACCCAGTTAATAGTGGAAGTGGATAGATACAAGTCCATGTCGTTGTTACACGTGAACTCAGATAAAACACGTACAAATCGAGACGCTAAACGGCTCCACAAACAACAGCGATAAACCTGTTCGTTTGTCGCTTTAAATTTTACGCCTGCCTGTACTGGTTTCGCATTTTCAATGCCTAGTTTAGTCAGTTCTTCAACAAGCAAATTTTCCATGCCATTTGAAGTTACCGCGAGATATTGATTCATAGTGTTCTTTCGCTGATAAAAAATGGCTTCAATTATACCTGACTTTACGATCAATGCCTCGTTTTTAAAGGTATTTTCCCACCCGTTAGTTCAAATCATCACCACTCAAATGATCTAAAACTTTCAACATCTTTAGTTTGAATGTTTTTCATTCATGAACGTATTTTGTTTCCTTTAGAAGAAGTGAATACTTATTTACGCTCATTTTGGTATATACCAGTGTGGATTGATTGATGTAAATTACTTACAAATACCCTTTATAGGGGAATAAATAGGGTTGTTTTAGGCGCTAGGTTGCCTAGTTAAAGGGGTAATCAAATTGAAATAAGTAAAATAAAAGTGACCAGCTTCATGTTTGCATGCATAGAAAACAAACAGTTTCATGGTATTTCGGATTGGAGTGTCAGAGGAAAGGACAAAAAAAATCGACCCACTAAGGTCGATTAAGGCAAACAAAGGAACGAAATAAAGAAAAATTAAACAGCTTTAACCCACCATTGCCATAGGGGTCATTGCAAAGAGGTGGTTTGCACAAGCCATGCGATCATGCATTACTTTAATCGGCTGCCCAAATTGAAGCGCCTTATTGCCATCAAGAACAAAGGCTTCTTGGTTAACATAAGCACATAAGCTCGATGTTTCGCCTGGTTCTAGAACGATGAACATACCATCAGAATATTGATTTGTGAGAAAGACCATGTCCCCTTCTTGAGGTTCATAATCAGAGGACTGTGCATCGAAGAACCAGCTCTTAGGCTGTACAGGTTTATGAAAACGCTTTGCAGCAACACAATACAGTGTTAATTCAGCTTGGCGATATTCACTGATATCGAGACAGCGAATGCGCTCATTAAACGTTTGAAATGCGCTGGCGTCATCAACGGTAAATTCACTGTTTGAGAAGGCACAGTTAACCAACAATTTTCGGGATAGATTGGTTTGGAAAATCATTTCCTCCCCCAGATCCAGCATTAAGCAAGCTTTTTGCTCGTCAAAATACCAATTCCATTTGTCGCTGGGTTTAAGCATTATTCCGTTCTCTCTTGACTAGTTAAATCAGTGGTAAAGAGGTAAGACGCTTAATTACCTACTCGTGATTTTTAAATTCTACAAACGAACGGATAAAAAAAAAGAGGAAACAAAGTCCTCTTTTTTATGTAACAGGTACTGATTTTTCAGTAGTTTTTGATGTATATGTTAAAGATTCTTAACAATATCACGTACGAGACCTGGGCCGTGGTAAATAAAGCCAGTATAGACTTGAACAAGTTTAGCGCCTGCCATGATCTTTTCTTTGGCTGCAACATAGGAATCTACACCACCAACACCGATAATTGGAAGTTTGTCTCCAAGCTCTTCATGAAGCTTACGTACGACCTCCGTAGAGCGTGATTGCACAGGGCGACCACTCAAGCCACCTGCCTCATTGGCGTGTTTCATCCCTTCTACGATCGTGCGATCCAAAGTTGTGTTAGTCGCGATCACACCATCTATATTGTTTTTCAATAAAGAATCGCAGATTTGGCAGATTTCATCGTCACTTAAATCTGGCGCAATCTTTAATGCTAACGGGACATACTTGTTGTACTTCTCTGATAACTCCGCTTGTTTCGCTTTTAATTCGGAAAGCAGTTCATCAAGCGCTTCACCATATTGAAGTGAACGAAGACCTGGAGTGTTTGGCGATGAGATGTTTACTGCAATATAGCCAGCATACTCATACACTTTTTCCATACAAATCAGGTAGTCCTCTGCCCCTTTTTCAATTGGCGTATCTTTATTTTTACCGATATTAATTCCGAGAACACAATTGAATTTTGCTCGTTTAACATTCTCGATCAAATTATCAACGCCTAGGTTATTAAAGCCCATGCGGTTGATGATCCCCTCTGCTTCCACTAAACGGAATAAGCGTGGTTTATCATTACCTGGTTGTGGTCGTGGCGTTACAGTGCCGACTTCGACAAAGCCAAAGCCCATGGCATCAAATGCTTCAATACATTCGCCGTTTTTATCTAAACCAGCCGCAAGACCAACAGGGTTACGGAATGTTAGACCCATACACTCAACTGGACGAGTTGGTAACTGTTGGCGGTAAAAGAGATCAAGTGGTGTGCCGTTAAAGCGTTGGAAGTTCTTGATTGCAAGATCATGTGCCTTCTCGGCATCGAGTTGGAAAAAGCCAGTTCTGGCTAGACGGTAAAGCATTGTGCCTCCGAAAGAAAAAAGCCCCGTATAAACGGGACAATATTATTTACCGTTTTTCATCGTAATTCAATGAAAATGAACGTAATAAGTAAAAACCTATATCTTTATAAGATTTTCAAATATAAAACAAACAATTACAATCAAGTTTCTGCGATAAAAATCGTAACTAACCGCTTAAAAGCAATCGATTTCACTCTGTTTTAATTTCAACTCAATGTGACAATGTAACTATTTTCGTTCCAAATGTGAATAATAGATAATAAAAAGCCCCGTTAAATAACGAGGCTTTTACTTATGACTTGATTATTCCACTACTCTTTCGATGAGCAGTTGAGGTTTAAAAGTACTAGCTCTCGAAGTGCTACAGAGAACTTAGCAAATTCGTGTACTGAGCCAACTTTGAACTCGTTTAAGATACTCTCCCAGCGGTGCAACGATTGCTCGTTAGTTTCAATCCAATCTTCTAACGCAGCCATCACGTCAAGCTCTTCGGTTGAGCAGCCACAAGTCAGTACCTGAGCGGTAAGTTGACGTTGTTGCCAGTCCAGATCTTCACGGAATGCCGCTCTTGCAAGTGCTTGCCAGTTGTTATCAACGGCTTGGCTATTAATTTGCTTCAAGAACCAATGCAACGATAAACGGTCACCCAAGTTAAAGTAGAGTTTCGATGCTTGCTCAACCGTTTTACCTGTTTCACTTGCTACTGATGAAATATCCAGTGCAGATTGTAAGCTTGATAAGCGGGCAACTTGGTGAGCGAGTTTCTCTTCAACCCCTTTCTCTATCCAACCTTGAGCCAACTCATTGTGTTCTTCAACTTCAGACTCAACTAACATAGTGTCTAGGGTTTCAGTGATAACATTGACATCTTGCTTGTAGATAGCAATCAACTCACCGACCGTGCATTTGCCGCTACGGTTACGAAGCAACCAGCGTGCAATTCGACGCAGTGCTCGGCGCACGTAAAACATAATTTCGTATTGAGCTTGCGCTGTCGCAACGTTATCAAGTTTGCGAGTTTGCTTGAGGATTTCTTCTAAATCAAAGATTTCTCTAGCCGCACTGTAAGCGTTGGCAATATCGACAACACTTGCACCAGTTTCTTCTTGCAAACGAGTAACGAAGTTACAGCCCATTTCATTAACCATCTGGTTAGCCAATGCTGTAGCGATAATTTCAGCTCGCAGTGGGTGATTAACCATTTGATCTTTATAGTTACGTCGTAACGCACTTGGGAAATATTCAACAAGTTGTTTTGCATGGAATTCATCATTTGCGATTTCATCCGTAACAAGTTGCTGTTTAAGTACCATTTTACCGTAGGCAACTAACACTGATAGCTCAGGGCGAGTCAGACCTAGTCCCTGTTTTTCACGCTCGATTAGCGTTTCATCATCAGGAATGTATTCGAGAGCACGGTCCAAGTACCCTGCTTTCTCCATAGTGTGGATGAATCGAATTTGCTCCTTAACAATGCCAACACCTTGCTGTTCAGTAACAGAGATCGACTCCGACTGACGGTAAGCATCATCCAAGACAATTTCACCCACTTCGTCTTCCATAGACTCTAGAATTTGGTTACGTTGCTTAACCGTAAGATCGCCATTTGAAACCAGTCCATTGAGGAAGATCTTGATGTTGACTTCATTATCCGAACAGTCAACGCCACCTACGTTATCAACGAAGTCCGTGTTCACTCGACCGCCAGTTAGTGCGTATTCGATACGACCAAGCTGAGTCATACCCAAGTTACCACCTTCGCCAACCACTTTGGCTCTTAAGTCACGGCCGTCAATGCGCAGCATGTCGTTAGCACGGTCACCAACATCTGTATGAGTTTCTGTCGATGATTTAACGTAAGTGCCGATACCACCGTTCCAAAGAAGATCGACTTTCATTTTCAAGATCATCTTTATCAGATCGTTAGGCGCTAAAGATGCTTTCTTCGTACCTAACATTTTCTGAATTTCTGGCGTCAACTGGATCGATTTTGATCGACGAGAGAAGATGCCACCACCTTGAGAGATCAAGTCTTTGTTGTAATCTTCCCAGCTTGATCTTGGCAAATTAAACAAGCGGTTACGCTCTTCCCAGCTGCTGGCTGAATCTGGATTTGGATCAATAAAGATGTGCATGTGGTTAAACGCAGCTTGCAATCGAATATGCTTCGATAACAGCATACCGTTACCGAACACGTCACCTGCCATATCACCTACACCGATTGCAGTAAAATCAGTGGTCTGACAGTTGATGCCCATTTCACGGAAGTGACGTTTAACAGATTCCCAACCACCTTTTGCGGTGATTCCCATTGCTTTGTGATCGTAACCGTTTGAACCACCTGAAGCGAATGCGTCACCTAGCCAGAAGTTGTATTCTGCAGAAACAGAGTTTGCCAAATCTGAGAAGGTTGCTGTGCCTTTATCGGCAGCCACTACTAGATATGGGTCATCTTCATCGTGACGAACAACGTTTTGTGGTGGTACCACCTCTCCTTCAATGATGTTATCTGACACATCAAGCAGTGCACGGATAAAGCGTTTGTAACAACGCTGACCTTCCGCAAAAATTTCATCACGACTGGTGAGAGATGGCTGGCGTTTACAAACGAAGCCGCCTTTTGCACCCACTGGTACAATTACAGTGTTCTTAACCTGTTGCGCTTTCACTAAGCCAAGAATCTCCGTACGGAAGTCTTCTTGACGATCTGACCAACGCAAACCACCACGAGCCACTTTTCCACCACGAAGGTGAACACCTTCAATATCTGGTGCGTAAACAAAGATCTCGAATGCAGGTACAGGCTGCGGAATCTCAGGAATATCGCTTGGCTTCATTTTCAAAGATAACCAAGGCTTAGGCTGCTTATTCTCGTCTACTTGGTAGTAGTTGGTACGAAGCGTCGCCATGATCATTTCGATATAACGACGAATAATACGATCATCATCCAAGCTCTCTACACGATCCAACTGCTCTGTTAGCTTTTTAATTAGATCGTTTTGGCCTTTCTCGCTGCCTTTGTGTTTCGGATCAAATCGCTTGGTGAACAGCTTGACTAGACCTGTCGCTAAGTCTGGGTAGTGGCTTAGCGTGTCTTCGATGTACTGCTGACTGAATGGGAAGCCGACTTGGCGCATGTATCGTGCGTAAGCGCGAAGAATGGAAATCTCACGGCCAGATAAAGACGCACCTAATAACAATCGGTTGAAACCATCACTTTCAAGATTACCCGCCCAAATGGCAGCAAATGCTTGTTGGAAACGATCACGAGCTTCACGAAGGTCAACGGTTTTCTCGCTCTTATGCAGCATAGAGAAGTCAAGGATCCAGAAGGTCTGACCGTTGTTTTTCTCGATCTCATATGGCGATTCGCCAATCACACGCAAACCAAGGTTTTCCAACATCGGCATTACGTCAGAAAGGTGAATTGGTTCATCGCGATGATATAACTTTAAGCGGACAGCTTTGGAATCTGCTCCCTCTTCTTGAGGTCGGTAGAACAACATACCAAGTTTATTATCATCACTTAACGCTTCTAAGCGCTCGATATCTGCAACCGCAGAACCTGGCATCATGTCCTCTTTGTATGAGCGAGGGAACGCACTCATATATTCTTTTGAAAGAGGAAGGCCTTTACTTTCACCAAAGTTAGCAATGATGGATTCTTTTAGTCTGTCATCCCAAGAGGTAGAAACTTCCATTAGATTTTGCTCGATCTTTTTCACGTCTACGTCAATGTTGTTATTGTCTACACGAACAATGTAATGTGTTCTCGCTAGTGGGCTTTCTGAGAAGTACGTTGTAAATTCAACCTCTTGCTCGCAACCAAAGTACTGCTTAAGAATGCGTTGAGTTTGACGACGCAATTCTGTGTTGTAACGATCTTTAGTGACATAAACCATGCAACTGAAGAAACGACCAAATGGGTCTTTACGAACAAACAAACGCAGCAAGTCACGATCTTGCATTTGTACAACACCCATTCCCACCTCAAGCAGCTCTTCTTCATTAGCTTGAAGCAACTCGTCGCGTGGGTAGTTTTCTAAGATATTGTGCAATGCTTTGTATGAGTATGATCCGTGGCGGTATCCACTTGCTTCAAGGATACGGTCAACTTTTTCACGGATCAGAGGAATACTTTGTACCGCTTGGTTGTAAACGGCGGAGGTATATAAACCAGTAAAGCGATGCTCACCTATTACTTTACCGTTTTCATCAAACTTTTTAATACCGATGTAATCAGTATAAGCGGGACGGTGGATACGAGATGCTTTGTTACCTTTGGTGATGATCAGAGCGTATGGTTTTTTCGCTTCTAATCGCGCTGAATCTGATAATTCAGAGAGCTTGACGCTACGCACGCGCTTGTCATCAGCAAACAGACCTAGTCCTTTTTCTTTAGCAGGAACAAGTTCGGTATCACCATTGACCTCTTTTAAGTCATAATCTTTATAACCCATAAAGGTAAAGTTATGATCTTCTAGCCAACGAAGAAATGCGATCGTTTCATCCATACGATCAGTTTGGATAGAAACACGATCTTTATTTTTCTCAAGTTCATCAGTAACAAACTTAAGCTTATCAACCATCTGCTTCCAGTCATCAACGACTAAGCGAGTATCAGATAGAATTCTTAACAGCTCTTCTTTAAGCGCTTGCATCTCGTCTTTACTAGTAAGGCGGTCTACCTCTATGTGGAAAAGTGATTGAAGAACACCACCCTCACCGTTTACGTCTGTAACTTGGCCTTTTTTATCACGCTGAATCTGTGTTGGGTTATTCAACATTAGGTGACAAACAAGATCCAAACGTGCTAAAGCCATTTTGACTGAGTCCACTAAGAATGGACTATCTGGAACAACAATTTCTACGATTGTGTGTGTGGATTGCCAGCCTTGACGACTTACGGTCGGGTTAAATACTCGAACCGAAATCTCTTCTGGTTTTTTTTCATTGATATGGTGCCAAAGGCTAACGACAGCACCATAAAGGTCGGATTCGTTTCGCTGAATTAGATCATCATCAGCAATGTTACTGAATAAGTGTTGAGCAAGTTTAGTTACAAGCGTTTGGTGAGAAAGCTCGAGTTTGTCTTGAATCAGTTGGTAAACCTTTTCAAGCAGAACCGGCACTACATTTTCACGCGCGGTCATATTCACACTCCACATTAGAATTGTTGTTTTGTAGGGGGACTTAGTAGCTAGGTTGTTACCTTAGAAACTAAGCATAGGTAATGCATGTGCCCATTGTAAAAGCATAATTACAAATGTTTAACAACTAATCGTAGTGGTAAGAGGTGAAATGTCCGATTCTGTGACTAAGATTCCTATTTAACTCTCTGCAAATACAATACATCACAGAGTTTCTAACTTAAGAAACTTATTATTTTGGTCAGTTGTTAGTCTAAACTGGCCTCTAACGCCCAATTGACTAAGAAATGGTCTAAATCTCGCGGCGGGTAACTGCAAACGCAAACCGTTGTGTGTGACAACTTGAACAACACTTGCCGCACCAGAATAATGAGATAAAAACGTTTGATATGAAATGTTGAGATTGAAGTAGTAATAGTTCATGAAGTGAAAACTAAGTGACATAAACAAATAAGGTGGTCTTAATGACCACCCTATTGTGTTGTTTACTATTCGTCTAGTGCTTTAGTCACTTTTTCGAATAGATCTTTAGCAAGATTATCCATTGCTTTGAGCTTTTCAAGTTCTGCACGAATCATTGCTTGGCGAGCTTCATCGTATTTACGGAACTTAAGCAAAGGATCAATCATTCGAGAAGCTACTTGTGGGTTCGAATCATTTAGTTGGCGAAGAATTTCACCGGCAAATTGGTAACCTACACCGGATTTATCATGGAAACGTACAGGGTTCGCACTTAAGAACGAGCCAATTAAGCTGCGCGTACGGTTCGGATTTTTCAAACTAAATGCTTCGTGGTTCATGGTTGCTTTTACTTTTTCAAGAGCATCCTCTGCAGGATTGCTACCTTGCAGTGCAAACCACTTATCCATAACCAAACCATCGTGCTTCCATTTATCGCTATAATCAGCCATAAGTGCTTCACGACACTCGAGCTGAGCGTTATTTGCGGCACTCATCGCAGCAATCGTATCTGTCATGTTATTTGCAGATGCGTACTGCGCGTTGACTAAATCATTACCTTTTTCCGTATATGCTAGGTACTGAAGGCAACAGTTACGTAAAGCACGCTTGCCAATAGCAGCATGGTCGATCGTATACTCTGTTTGCTTAAGCGTGTGATAAGTCGCACTTAGCTCATCTTCTAATTCCTTAGAAAGTGACACTGTAATGCTGTTTAGCACTTTGTCTACGGCATCGATATCAATTTGCTGGTACCAACCAGTAATCTCATTGATTGAAGGCATAGAGAAAACTTGAGCAATGAAAGCAGGCTCAAGCGTTTCATCCAACAGCACACCGCGGAAAGCATCTATCACACCTTCAGAAAGCGATACTTCTTGTCCCGCTTGAACGTTTTTCACATTCTGACGAATGTATTTAGCCAATAGCATTTGGCTAGCGTCCCATCGAGCAAAATCGTTCGTTGCGTGCTTCATCAAGAAGACTAACTCGTCATCGCTGTAATCGTATTCTAATTTGACTGGTGCCGAGAATTCACGCAACAAAGATGGCACTGGCTGTTCTTCGACATTTTCAAATACGAACGTTTGCTTATCTTGTTTAATATCCAGCACGTTATTAACTGATTCACCGTTAATCACCAGTGGGATAACTCGACCTTTCGAATCATACAACTCGATATCGAACGGAATATGCAGCGCTTGTTTTTCTGCTTGGTCTTGCGTCGGCTCCGTAAATTGCTCTACCGTTAGTGCGTAAGTTTTTGCATCAGCGTTGTATTCGCTATTTACGCGCAGCGTTGGTGTACCCGATTGGCTGTACCACAGACGGAACTGTTTTAAATCAACACCGGTGGCATCTTCCATTGCAGAAACAAAGTCTTCACACGTCGCGGCGGTACCATCGTGACGTTCAAAATAAAGTTTCATTCCTTTTTGGAAGCCCTCTTCGCCAAGGAGTGTATGGTACATACGAATAACTTCGCTGCCCTTTTCATACACCGTTAGCGTGTAGAAGTTATTCATCTCAATGACTTTGTCAGGACGAATCGGGTGAGACATTGGGCTTGCATCTTCCGCAAATTGAGGACCACGAATAATACGTACGTTATCAATACGGTTATCAGCACGAGAGCCTAAGTCAGAAGAGAATTCTTGGTCTCGGAATACGGTTAAGCCTTCTTTTAGACTTAGTTGGAACCAGTCACGACAAGTGACACGGTTGCCAGTCCAGTTGTGGAAGTACTCATGACCGATCACAGCTTCGATGCCTAAATAATCACGATCTGTCGCAGTTTGATCGTTCGCCAGCACATATTTTGAGTTAAAAATGTTCAAGCCTTTGTTTTCCATTGCACCCATGTTGAAGAAATCAACAGCAACGATCATGTAAATATCCAGATCGTATTCTAGGCCAAAGCGTTCCTCATCCCACTTCATCGAGTTGATCAGCGATGTCATCGCATGGCCTGCACGATCTAAGTTACCTTTATCAACAAAGATTTCTAAATCAACACTGCGACCTGACATCGTTGTATATTTGTCACGCAATACATCAAAGTCGCCTGCAACAAGGGCGAACAAGTAAGCTGGTTTTGGATGCGGATCCTGCCATTGAACCCAGTGACGACCGTTCTCTGCATCGCCTTCTGCAATTCGGTTACCATTGCTCAGCAAATATGGATAAACCGCTTTATCTGCGATCACTTTTGTTGTGTATTTTGCTAGAACATCCGGACGGTCTAGATAGTACGTGATACGGCGGAAGCCCTCAGCCTCACACTGAGTACAAAATGCGCCGCCTGATTTGTACAAACCTTCGAGTGCTGTATTCGCTTCAGGATCAATTTTGGTGACGATTTCAAGTTCAAACTCGGATGGAAGATCGGTCAGTACCAGCGATGACTCCTTCACCTCGTGATGAGCCCAATCCTCACCATTTACTTTTACAGCGCGTAGCTCAAGCCCTTCGCCATCGAGTTCTAGCGTTGTTGTATCGCCTTTTTGAGCAACTTTTGATACCGCCGTAACGATTGTGTCATTGTCATATAGATCAAAAGTAAGATCGATATCAGTAATCGCATGAGATGGCTCTTTATAATCTTTACGATATTTGGCCAGGGGAGCTTGAGACATGAGCATAAATCCTTGTATGTCGAACAACAAAAATACCAGACTGCATGATCAAAAATGCAGTTCTGGTATCACTATATAAGCTATTTGTAGGGGTTGTGGTATCAGAATACAAGTCTTTCCATCAAAAAACGGAGCTTTTAGTGCTCTAGCTCCGTTTTTTGATTAACATTTAAACAACATTAATGACTTACCGTACGCACGCGTAATTTGGCGCATGTTAAAGGCATCATGGCGTAACTCTATTGAGTACGGCGTACATATCACCATTGGAATCTTCGATCGTTAGCTCATTCTTGTTGAGCTTATACGTGGTTCCATGCTCGCCATTTTCATACAACAGAACCAGAAACTCATCTTCTGTGTAAAACACACCTTGTTTGATGGACTCATCCCCTTCTTCGTTCGAAACCCTAAACATGAACACGAAATCAGGTTGAAGTATCAAATCCATCTGATTAATGTTGTTTGCCACAAGACCGTCGCCAGATACGTGAGAGCTAGACCAAATACCTGCAAGTGAATTGGATAATCCCTTAGTGAATGTTACACCATTAAGATCAAGCGTATTATGGTTGTTGCGATAGGCATAAATTTGAGGCTCGTCGGTGTTTAAACCAAGAACGATGGTGTCTTCATTTGCGTTATACAGCCCTTCCCAATGGTCAACGGAATAGTCTTTCTTTTGAATATCAATAGAAAAGCTGTAGTCAGAACCTAATGAGAGTTTGATCGCACGAAAGTTTTCAGCCGACTCTTCGGGGTTTGGGTTCATCAAATACCAGTCTCCGATGAGAAACGGCGTGTCAAAGTGACTTAATTCATCTTCTCTGGTGTTTTCTCCACCAAACACACTAAAGCAGCAAAAGCTAAGTAAAATAAAGAACCACTTCATATCGGCATCCTTATCGTTTTCTTTTAGCTTAGCCAGTAGTCCTCACTTTCGCGAAATTTTAGATGTAGATCACGTAAATTATTGGGGGAAAATAAGCGAATATCTTGCTCGATATCGAGACAGCGGAAGACAAAAAGGCATAAAAAAAGAGTGAATCTGAAAGACTCACTCTTTTTATTCTAAATTGCCAGTTATTATGACTGATTTTCCTGCTTAAGTAGATCGACCATAATCGCGACAGACTCATCTAAATAAACATCAGGAGCCTCGTAGTCTTTTGGTATGTCATCCAATGTTTTAAATGCTTTTTTACCCAAAGCAACTTGACGTTCATTTATGCGTTGTAATCGAAGGGCTTCCGCTTTATCCGATTCAGCCTTACGAACTTTTTCGTTCAAAGACAAAGTATTATCGTCTTTTTCTTTACGATATTTCTCGATGTCTTCATTGATAAAGCGGAACTCCATTTCATCAGAAATACGCTTGTTATGAAGAGCAGTAAGTTTTTCAACTAAGGCGTCGTTACTTGGAAACGTTTGATATTGTGCTTTATCAATCTGATCCCAAGGTAAAGCATTGTCTTCAACACTTTCACCTGTTTCAGAAGCCTCAATTGGCGTTGGGTACGAAATATCTGGTGCAACACCACGATTTTGCGTACTTCCACCGTCAATACGATAAAACTTCTGAATCGTGTACTGAACATAACCTAGCTCTTTATCGAAAAGATCGTAAATATGATTCAGTGAACGATGTTGCTGAACTGTACCTTTACCGAAAGAGTTTTCACCTAAGATGATTGCACGATTATAATCTTGCATTGCCGCTGCAAAAATTTCAGATGCTGAAGCACTGTAGCGGTTAATCAACACCGTCAATGGGCCATCATAACTCACTTTTCCATCGGTATCGGCATTCACCTTGATGCGGCCATAGCTGTCACGAACTTGAACTACAGGACCTTCTTTAATGAATAAACCTGTCAATGCCGTTGCTTCTGTTAGCGCACCACCGCCATTGTTGCGTAGATCAACGATTACGCCGTCAACGTTTTTGGTTTTCAACTCAGCTAGTAATTTATCGGTGTCTTTCGATAAGCCGACGTAGAAACTTGGTACTTCTAAAATACCAATCTTCTTACCGTCTTTTTCGATGATTTCTGACTTAACTGCACGATCTTCTAAGCGAACTTTGTCACGAACAATTGTGACAATGTAACTCTTCGCATCGTTACCTTCTGGCAAGATCTGTAGATTAACCTTTGTGCCTTTAGGGCCTTTGATTAACTGAACAACATCATCCAGACGCCAACCGATCACGTCGACAATTTCTTCACCGTCTTGTCCAACACCAGTGATTCGGTCCCCTTCACCAAGTTGCTTACTCTTTGAGGCCGGACCGCCAACAACAAGTGAACGAATTACTGTGTAATCGTCTGTCATTTGCAAAACGGCGCCGATGCCTTCTAGAGAAAGGTTCATTTCCGATTGGAATTGCTCGGCATTACGTGGAGAAAGGTAGCTTGTATGAGGGTCAACCTGTCGCGCGAAGGCATTCATATACAACTGAAATGCGTCTTCATTGTTGGTCTGTGTGATGCGCTTCATCGCGTTGTTATAACGCTTCTCTAAAACTTCTTTAATCTCTGGCCACTCTTTGCCAGTCAG
Organism: Vibrio sp. Vb1554; assembly: GCF_033344235.1. NCBI lineage: Bacteria > Pseudomonadati > Pseudomonadota > Gammaproteobacteria > Vibrionales > Vibrionaceae > Vibrio > Vibrio sp. Vb1554. The sequence continues at coordinate 160,819 of NZ_JAWPOJ010000009.1, forward strand.
TTTCAGATTTAACGCGTCATATTTCACACGCTTGCGCCACAACTCGTTGAGCTCTGCTTCGTCTTTTGGCCATGCGGCCTCAGAGCGGTCTAACTCTATCTCGTCATCGGTATCAAACTTGATCTCTTCATCGAGTAGAGTTAACGCATAAGCAAAACGATCGAAACGCTTCTGCATTGAGAGGTTGTAAACATCAAAAGCAATTTGGTTGTTGCCCGATTTAAGCTGATCATCAAGCTCGACTGACCAGTTTTTAAATGAATCGATGTCTGCTTGAGTGAAAATATTTCTATTGTAATCAAGCAACTCTACATAGCGTTCAAAGATCGCTTTAGAGAAATCATCATTGAGGCTGAAGTGCTTATAATGAGAGCGGGTAAATCGCGAGGTGACTCGTTTGCTAGCTGTTTCATGCTGAACTTCAGGAGAAAGAACCGGCAGGTCATCTTTATGTAGTTTGGCTTCAAGAGCCTGAGCTGATGCTGCTAGCCATAAGCTAGCAGCAATCAGGGTCACTTTTGAACGGCAATTCATGCGTAGGAGTATCTCCTTTATGCGCGCAAGTGCTCCGCTTTCACAACCATTTGTAGGCCGTTAGCAAGTTGAACACGTACATCATCCTTATTGATTTCAACAATGGTCGCTGCCATGTTTCCTTTGCCCATGTTCACGTTAACTGCGTTACCTACTGTGATTTCATCAGCATTTAGAGCGCGCGTTTCTACAGGCTTAGTTGATTTTTGTACTTTTGGTTTATTAGTACGACGAGGCTGTTGAGGCTTTTTAGCCGCAGGTTTCGCTTTCGCCTTACCCTCTTCACGAGCTTTTTGTGCTTGTTCTTTACGACGAGCCTGAACTTTCGCCTTGCTTTCTGCAAGTGTCGCTTTCGCGTGTTCAACGTGCTCTTCTTCTAGCTCACCACAAGGGTTGCCATCTAGGTCTACACGTACTGCACCTGGTTTTACACCGTGTAGGTAACGCCATGATGAAGTGTACTGTCTTAACGCTGCACGAAGCTGTGTTTTGCTTACTTTTTCGTCTTCATTTAGACGTTCCGCAAGATCTTGAAAAATACCAATTTTCAGAGGTTTTGCTTCACCTTCTAAAGTAAAGCACTTAGGGAAACATTCAGCAATATATGCAATAACTTCTTTGCTGTTTTTTAACTTTTCAGTCATGAGGGGTCCTGATTTGAGCGGATTTCCGCGAGCATTAAGAAAAAATATTCTCGTATTATAGTGACATGCCAAGGAAAAACCACACTCGAAGGCTAATTTATGCGTCGTTCGCGTGTGAATTAAGCAGCTTTTCTACTTCAACCATGAAATGAGTGAGACCTTCTTCGTCTGTTTCATTAAATCGGCCAATACTTGGACTATCAATATCAAGTACACCAACCACCTTTCCATTAATAGAAAATGGAATCACAATTTCTGAATTGCTCGCTGCATCGCACGCAATATGCCCCTCAAATTCGTGAACGTCGTATACTCTTTGTATAGTATTAGTTTGTGCAGCAGTACCGCAGACGCCTCGACCCATTGGGATACGAACACAAGCTGGTTTTCCTTGGAACGGACCAAGAACAAGCTCTTCACCTTTTGTTAGGTAAAAGCCTGCCCAGTTAAGATCGTCAAGTTCCATGAAAAGCAATGAGCTCAAGTTTGCTAGGTTCGCAATAAAGTCTGGTTCAGACTCAATTAGAGCAACAGCTTGTTTGGTTAGTCTTTGGTATTGTTCTAAGTTCATATTAACTTCCTACTTACTATAAAAGCTTCCATTCTCAATGTATGGCGCTAAAATGCAGCCCTACTTTATAATAGGACTTATTCTCAATTACAATGCTTCTGAAAAATGACACTATTAGCCGTTCTTGGTTGATAACACAAGTAAAAAAGCACAAGTCCAAGCTGATCATAGCGAACTTGATAGCGGTGCTTGCAACCTTGATTAGTGTTCCAATTCCCCTCCTCATGCCTTTGATGGTTGATGAGGTCTTATTGGACCAACCTGCAAAAGGCTTAGATGCCATGAATGCCATTCTCCCTGAAGCGTGGCACACTCCGACAGGCTATATTTTCTTCACCCTGTTCTTGGTTGTTCTTATGCGAGCTGCGAGCCAAGGATTAAATATCCTTCAAAGCCGACAATTTACGCTTGTTTCAAAAACCATCACGTTTGAGATGCGCAGTAAAATGATCGACAAACTCGGCCGTATCAGCATCCGACAATACGAAACCAAAGGTAGCGGAGGAATCAACGCACACCTTATCACTGACATTGAGACCATTGATAAATTTATTGGTTCTACGTTAGCAAAATTCGTTATCAGTTTTCTGACTGTTATTGGTACTGCTATCGTTCTACTTTGGCTCGATTGGCGACTTGGTCTGTTTATCCTGTTAGTTAACCCTATTGTCATTTACTTCTCACGTAAACTAGGCAGTATGGTTAAACATCTGAAACGGAAGGAAAATCATTCTTTTGAAATTTTCCAAAACCGTTTAGTTGAAACATTAGATGGAATCTACCAACTACGCGCGGCCAATAAAGAGCGAGAATTTCTCCAGCAACTCAAAGACAGTGCGAACCAAGTTCGCGTTGATGCAGACAAGTATGCTTGGCAATCTGAAGCGGCTGGTCGCGTTTCTTTTCTTCTCTTTTTGATCGGCTTTGAATTATTCAGAGCTGTCGCAATGTTAATGGTCATGTTCAGTGACCTTACTATTGGCCAAATATTTGCCGTTTTTGGTTACCTATGGTTCATGCTGTCTCCTGTTCAAGAGTTGCTTGGGATTCAGTTTTCTTGGTACAGCGCTAAAGCCGCATTAAAACGCATCAACGACTTATTAGAGTTAGAAGAAGAGCAGAGACCGGTTCCTAAGGTAAATCCTTTCAAAGAAGGTAGAGAAGTTGATGTTAAAGTAGAAAACATTAATTTCTCTTACAATAATGAAAACAAAGTCCTAGATAATCTTTCTTTACATATGCCGGCAGGAAAGAAAGTGGCGTTGGTTGGTGCAAGCGGCGGTGGTAAGTCAACCTTGATACAATTACTTATTGGGGTTTACCGTCAAAACTCCGGTAGCATTCGCTTTAATGATGAATTAACAGAAGATATTGGTTTTGAAGTAATTCGCGACAAAATTGCCGTGGTATTACAGCAACCTATACTATTTAACGATACCTTGAGGCATAATCTAACGCTTGGTGGGAATTTTGACGAAATGTCACTTTGGCGTGCGCTTGAAGTGGCTCAGCTGCATGATGTAATTTCTCAACTTAACCACGGCTTGGATACTCAAGTTGGTCGTAATGGCATTCGTTTGTCAGGAGGTCAACGACAACGGCTTGCCATTGCTAGAATGGTGCTGAGTAATCCTCAATTTGTTATTTTAGACGAAGCCACGTCTGCGCTAGATACCGCTACTGAAGCGGCTTTACACAAAGCACTGACCGAGTTCTTACGTGGTAGAACAACATTAATCGTTGCGCACCGACTATCCGCTGTGAAACAAGCCGATTTGATCTACGTGCTTGAAGATGGGAAAGTGACGCAAACAGGTACTCATGGTGAGTTAGTTGAGCAAGAAGGCTTATATCAAACCTTATATGGGGGCATACAGTCCCACGCTTAAATCGTTCAAGCTAGAGAGGTCGTTATGACCTCTCTGTCTAAGCACGCCATGCAACCCAATAACGTACGTTTGTGCCAAGGTTGTGAATTGCCTGTCGACATCGTCGACTTACCCCATGGCAAAAATGCACACTGCCCTCGTTGTGGTACACAATTATATCGCGGAGGTAGCCCTAGCCTCTCTGGTAATCTAGCCGTCGCGATAACCTGTATCCTACTATTTATTCCATCGCACTTTTTTAACTTTATTAGCATCCGACTCTTTGGTGTGATGATTCCGGCAACCCTGCCTTCAGGGATGATCACATTGATGGAAGAAGGATTTGTTCTTCTTTCATTGCTCATTCTATTTTGTAGCTCTCTAGCGCCACTGACGGTTTGTGTTTCAGTGGTAACGGCGCATATTTCTTTACATCAACGATGGTTCCGTGGGCTTCGTATCTCACTGTGGCTAATTCAACATTTGAAGCATTGGGTTATGTTGGATGTGTTCTTAGTTAGCATCGCCATTTCCTGTTTTAAACTCCAAGATTATTCCGACATTTTCGTCGGCCCAGGGTTAATTGGTCTGGTTCTTTTGCAGATATTTACCGTTTTGTTAGTTTCAAGAATCAGCGTGCGTCGTTATTGGGAAGCTTGGAAACCAGAAAGTTTATATGCTTTTGAGCATAAAGATGTGCATTGCCATGAATGCCACTTGTCCCAGCCTGAAGGTGACCATTGCCAGCGTTGTCATCACGAGTTATATCATCGCAAGCCAAACTCCATTCAGAAAACATGGGCTTACCTCATCGCAGCAACGGTCGCGATCTTCCCCGCTAACCTGATCCCTATTTCCATCTTGCTTACCAATGGTAAGCGTTTGGAGGACACTATTTTTTCAGGCGTGGCTGGTTTGGTAAAAAGCGGCATGTATGGAATCGCTGCGATCATTTTTGTTGCCAGTATCGTTGTCCCGGTGATTAAAATACTTGGGCTCGCCTACATCATGCTTTGCATCCAATTCAAACGTTCGGTGTTTAAGAGACAACGAATGATGGTTTACTTTGTTGTTAAATGGATCGGTAAATGGTCTGTGATGGATTTGTTTGTTATTTCTATCATGATGACCTTAGTCGATCGTGGTCAGATACTGGATTTCACACCAGGATATGGCGCCGTAGCATTTGGTGTTGTCGTAGTGTTGACCATGCTTGCAGCAGAAAGTATTGATCCAAGGCTAATCTGGGACCAAACAAGCCCAAAACAATCAGAAAAAGAGTCAATGAATGAGTGATCAGAACAGTTCTCAAACGTCATACGTACCAGATGTAAAGCGGAGTAAAGGCATATCTCCTCTTTGGCTGTTGCCAGTTTTGACCATGGTCTTAGCTGGCTGGCTTGTTGTGAAGTCGATACACGATGCAGGACAACGAGTGCAAATCTATTTTTCTGATGCCGCTGGTCTTGTCGCCGGCCGAACCACTATCCGTTACCAAGGATTAGAAGTCGGCATGGTAAGAGACATTAACCTCACCGAAGATCTCGGCAGTATTTATGTCGATGCTGATATCTATCCTGAAGCTGCAAAGTTACTGAACGATAAAACACGCTTTTGGTTAGTAAAACCAACAGCTAGCCTAACGGGAGTTTCCGGACTGGATGCGCTCGTCTCAGGTAACTACATCTCGATTCAACCCGGAGATGGTCAAGAGTTTGAGACAACATTCCATGCGTTAGACTCTGCCCCAACAGATTTACGCGTTTCTCAAGGTTTGAATATTAAGCTCAAAAGCCGTGATTTAGGTGGTGTATCGGTTGGCTCTCAAATTGTTTATAAGAAAATCCCAATCGGTGAAGTGTACAGTTACCAGCTAGATGAAGATGCAAAATCTATCACTATTCAAGCCAACATTCAGGATCAATACCGACATATCATTAACAACCGCAGTCGATTCTGGAACGTCAGTGGAATTGGTGCCAGCATCGGTTTTGAAGGTGTCGATGTAAGACTAGAAAGCATGAGTGCCTTACTAGGTGGCGCCATCGCCGTCGACTCTCCGGATGATGGTGAGCCTGTAGAAGAGAACACCGAGTTCCGTTTGTATAAAGATTTGAAAACTGCTGGTCGAGGCATCGCGGTTAAAATCGTCCTACCTGATGACAGCAAGATCAGCGGAGAAGGCGCTCCAATTATGTATCGCGGAATCGAAATTGGCCAAGTTACGGACTTGAGCCTTTCCGAAGGCCGAGAAGTGATATTGGCGTCAGCGGCAATTCAACCCGCTTTTAGTGACATGCTGACGACAGGTACTCGATTTGTCTTAGAAGAAGCAAAGGTGTCCCTTTCTGGTGTTGAAAACATTGCTAATTTAGTGCGAGGAAACTTCTTAACGATCGTGCCGGGCGCGGGTGAACGCTCTCGCCGCTTTACTGCCATTCGTAAAAACGTGTTTAACCAACAGCAAGAAAAGTCCATCGCGATTCGTTTGGTATCCGACAATTCGTTTGGCCTAGATAGCGGTGCCAATGTACTTTATAAAGGCATCGTTGTTGGTTCAATCATCAAAGTGGGCCTAGTTAAGGAAGATAAAAAATCACAACACGAAGTATTTATGGATGTATTGATTGACCATGAATATAAACATCTGATCAAATCAAACAATCGTTTTTATGTAACCGGCAGTGCATCAGCAGAGTTAACTGAATCGGGGCTCAGCGTTACCGTTCCTCCAGCAAAGCAGTTGTTAACTGGGTCAATTAGTTTTGTGAGCGAAGGCAAGCAAGATATTCAAAAAGAGTATCAACTGTTCCAAAATGAATCATTGGCTGAATTGGCGCAGTACAATCAAAGTGGCTCTAGGGCGCTAACACTATTTGCTTCTGAATTGCCGCCGATTTCCAAAGGCAGTCCTCTACTCTATCGTAATCTTCCAGTTGGTAACGTCTCCGATTTCCAACTAGTTGATGGCGGAGTACTAATTAAGGCTACTATCGAAAACCGCTTCGCTTATCTTGTAACGCCACAAACCGTTTTTTGGAATCGTTCAGGGATTGAGATAGATGCATCATTAGCTGGCGTCAGTGTGAAAGCACACCCTTTGAAATCGTTAATAGAAGGTGGCATCGCTTTTGACTCCGTGCCAGGCGTTGAAAACAAAATCGGAGAAAGCTGGAAGCTGTATTCTGATCAAAAAACCGCTCGCAAGTTTGGGCGCGTCATTGCTTTAGAAACCGACGGTTCGCAAGAGATTGCTAAAGGAATGCCGATTGAATATCAAGGTGTTAAAGTTGGTGAAATCACTCTGGTTGTACCGAATTTTCGTCGTAACATGGTTGAAGTCACTGCAAGGATCCTACCTGAATACGTAGAAAACATTGCGGTTGAAGGCTCACATTTTTGGCTAACTGAACCAGAAATTGGTTTAGGTGGCGTTAAAAACCTCGGGGCGTTGGTGTCGAAATCCATCAGTGTTGAACCAGGTAAAGGTAAAGCTAAATTTGATTTTCAATTAGAACATAGTTCAGAACGCGTGCATGGAATCATGTTTACGTTACAAAGTGAACAAAGAGGTTCAGTTCAAGTCGGTACCCCTATTCTTTACCGCCAGATGGAAGTTGGCCAAGTGACCGACGTAAGCCTAGGAGAATTTGCTGATCGCATCCTCACGACTATCAAAATACAGCCTGAATATGCTTACCTCGTTCGTCAAAACAGTGTGTTCTGGAATGTTTCAGGAGTAGATGTTTCCATCGGGCTTACCGGCGCTAACATCAAAGCGGGAACCTTTGATAGTTTAGTTCGCGGAGGAATTGCGTTTTCAACGCCAGAGCAATCGACTATTCCACCAGCGGCAAAGAGTGGGCAATCTTTCTTTTTGTATCCACAAGCTGAAGAGGGTTGGACTCAATGGCGTACAGCGATTCCTAAGCCGTAGAATAAAGCTCAATTCATGTACAATTGAAGTTTGATCACTTTAAAAGAGCAGCAATCGCTGCTCTTTTTTAATGCTCGGCCCTTGTCACTATTCGTTTCTGCTTCGCTTTCGTATATTATTTGCCACAAATTCTGCAAACGAGATCCCACATTGCATCCTAATGTTTACATCCCAGACGCGTTTCTGGAAAAAATCCAAACGATCCTTCCTGCTCACCTCAACATGGAAGACTTTATCGCGTCTTGCCAAAAGCCACTGCGCAAAAGTATTCGAGTTAATACGTTGAAGATCAGCGTTGAAGCGTTTTTAGAACGAGCAGAAACAAAAGGCTGGAAGCTTTCTCCTGTGCCTTGGTGTGACTCGGGGTTTTGGATTGAAGCGGACGAGTCAGTTGTACCATTAGGCAACACAGCAGAACACATGTCTGGCTTATTCTACATTCAAGAAGCCAGTTCGATGATGCCGGTATCTGCTCTGTTTATGAATGATGAATCTTACGATGCCGTGTTAGATACCGCAGCCGCTCCCGGCTCAAAAACCACTCAAATTGCAGCTCTAATGAACAACAAAGGTGTACTTGTGGCCAATGAATACGCCGCAAGTCGTGTAAAAGTACTGCACGCTAATGTGGAACGTTGTGGGGTACGTAACGCCGCACTAAGTAACTTCGATGGGCGCGTTTTTGGCGGTTGGCTACCAGAACAATTTGATGCGGTTTTGCTCGACGCGCCTTGCTCTGGAGAAGGCACCGTTCGCAAAGACGAAGATGCGATGAAAAACTGGACGCAAGCTTCCGTACTCGACATCGCTGACACGCAGAAAGATCTTATTGAAAGCGCCTTCCATGCATTAAAGCCCGGTGGTGTGATGGTTTACTCAACATGTACGCTCAGTACAGAAGAAAACCAACAAGTTTGTCATCACTTGAAAGAAACCTTTGGGGATGCTGTAGAGTTTGAAAGCCTTGAGAACTTGTTTGAAAACGCAGAGGCAGCTCTAACTGAAGAAGGCTTTTTGCATATTTTCCCGCAGGTCTACGACTGTGAAGGGTTCTTTGTTGCAAGAATTCGCAAACTGGCTGCTGTTGAGGCGCCAGAAGTCAAAAAGCGCATGGGGAAATTCCCCTTTGCTAAAACTTCAAAAAAAGAATCGACAGAAATTGCTCAACAACTCCAAAGCGCGTTAGGTATTAAACTTCCAAATGACAGTTCTGTATGGCTTCGCGATAAAGATGTCTGGCTGTTCCCTAATGCTTTAGAAGCGATGATCGGCGAATTACGCTTCTCCCGTATGGGTATAAAGATCGCGGAAGCCCATAAAAATGGCTACCGTTGGCAACACCAAGTCGCGACTGCCCTGGCGACAGGTTCTGAAAGCAACGCCATTGAACTCAGTATTGAAGAAGCGCGCGAATGGTACATGGGGCGTGATGTTCGCCCACAAACCATTCCTGAGGGAATGAAAACAGGTAAAGGCGAAGTACTTGTCACCTATCAAGGCGCAGTTATTGGCCTTGGCAAGTGGGTAAGCAACCGAATAAAGAATGGTCTTCCTCGCGAATTAGTACGAGATAAGAACTTATTTTAAAGAAGTAGCGAATCATAAATAAATGAAAAGCCATCGTATTTGCGATGGCTTTTTAATTCGTAAGTATGAAAGCAACTGGGCTCGCTAGCGATCCGGATACGCTGTACTAAACTAGTTGTATCAAAGTAATGCTTTGATGTGGCATTTCTCTCTATGTTCACCAACAAAATTATTGTTGGACAAGTTTAGCGCAGGCTCTGCGGAGCCGTTTCCCCTAGGCCCAAAAAAAGGAAAAGTTTGGGCCGTTTTTTTGGCTGCAGATCCGCTATACGTGAGTTAGGACTACGCTAGACGAATACCGTCTTTCTCAATGACAATTTTACCCTGCTTGTATAAGCCACCGATGGTCTTTTTATAAGTCCCTTTACTTGTGCGGAAAGCATCAAAAATCGCTTCAGGAGACGACTTGTCATTCAAAGGCAAAAATCCGCCTTTCTTCTCTAGCAGGTCAAGGATCTTACTAGAAAGATCGTCCATTTTCGCCACACCGACTTTTTGTAGAGCAAGGTCGATTTTGCCATCTTCACGAATGTGCTTAATAAAGCCTTTCAGCTTTTTACCGATGTAAAGCTTACCAAAAACATCCGATGGGAAAATCATGCCCCAATGCTTACCGTTAACGATAGCTTTATAACCAAGTTGACTACGCTCTGCGATGATCAAATCAACTTGCTCGTTAACTTCATAATTCGCTGGAGTTTTATCTAACCATTTATTGAACTTAGTCGTACCAACAATGCGACCTGACGCTTTGTCGGTATAAACATACACTAAAATGGTTTGTCCGGCAGAGAAGCGAGTGCGTTGCTCACTAAAAGGAATCAGTAAGTCCTTTTCTTTGATGCCCCAATTTACAAAAGCACCTGTCGCATTCACACCCTCAATCTTCATTAAACCCCACTCACCCACTTGGGCAATTGGTCTTTCAATGGTCGCAGCAAGTTGGCTTTCTGAATCGAAGTACAGAAATACGTCTACATACTCACCAATTTCAGTACCCTCTGGTACATACTTACTAGGTAGTAGAACAGAACCGTAATCATCGCCATCCAGAAATACGCCAAAATCAGCCTTTTTAATGACTTCTAAGCTGTTAATTTGACCAATTTTAATCATTGATTTTGTCTCTTTTTAAATTTACGTGGAATTATACCTAAACTAACAAGAAAATCAGAGAGAAAAGCATAGTGCTCTGTTATGCTGTTGTCGTTCAGCTATATGCCCCAGTCACTCTTTTAGCACTCTTATACTTACCTGCTCAACGGAACGCATAAGTTAAGAATGCTTTAGCAAAGTCAGGAGCTTTCTTTGGTCACCGTCGATAAACAAGACTCAATAACATTAAAAATCAGTCATGCACTCGCAAAGAGCAAAAGTGTCGACCTAGATATTTACTTTTTTATACCTGGTGAGCTTGGTTTAAACGCCGATATCATCAGTGAATCCGAATTTTATTACACCTCAATCACACAGCAACGATCTTATTACAGTACTGAAATCCTTCTTCCGCTAGTACACAGTCGACTTGCCAAACGTGGACGCCTGTCGAATCAGCAATACCGAGTAAGTTTGAGTTTGTTCGCTTACCAATACGTTATCGCGCTAGACAAAGCGGTAGCAAGTTTAAACAAGCATGAGAACAACTCCGTAACGGAAGATGAAGTGGACGAAGTTATCGAGCTCACGCTTGAGATCTTAAAGCGCTTGCGGCGTTCTATTCCTTATGAAGAGAACTTAAAACGCTACTACGTTAACATCGATAACTATCTGTCTTGGTATACCGAGCAAAAGTTCCTGTCACTGGTGGCCCATCTACCACGTGAAGGCGACTATGGCACGATCAAAAAGCGTCTGATCACGCTATGTGAGAAAGAGCAAGCCCATCGTAAACTCAACAAATACAACTCATCAAGAGTCGTTGAAGACGTTACTCGCCTATCTAACAAAATGCGCTTGCTAAGGCGATTGATTGAACACCCTATCGTGCTTCGTGAAGAAACCATATCGATGGGTAACAACATTAAGCGCGCTATCAAAGGTATTGCAACCGGTTTAGTGATGGTTGTCGTGACCTCGACCGTGATTCTCGCTCGCGATTATCTGGGGGAAATTTCTGCCTCATTCATTATCGCGATGTCTTTTATTTACGCTTTACGAGAAATCTTTAAAGATGATTTACGCGATGCCATGTGGCGATGGATCCGTAAAGGCAAACCAAAATGGCGTAAGAAGTACGTTGATCCAACGACGAAAAAAGTGGTTGGCAAAAAATTGGAGTGGCTCGATTATCGTACCTTAAGTAGCTTGCCGGATAAGATTCAAAGAATACGTAAAAAACGCGTCGTTCAACGTGAAGAGCAGATTCTTCATTATCACGAGAAAACCGAAATGGCGACCTCTCTTTTCTTGAGTGGTTACGAACAAACGAGAGAAACATTGAACATCAGTTTGCGCCCTATCATCCGCTTGATGGATAAAAGCTCAAACCGAGTTTACCGTTTAAATGAAGGTCAAGTAACCAAAGAGTCAGTAGAGAAACGTCATTTGCTCAATGTGGTTGTCAAAGAGGACAACCACACCGATGAGCCTGTTTATTACCGCTGGAAAGTGGTCTTAAATCGCTCCAAAATCGTCTCTATCGAGAAGATTGAACTCAATTAAGCCAACGCCTTTAAACAAACTAGCCACAAACCACTAGGCAGCCTCTTTTCTTTGTTGGGCTGCTTTTTTTATCGAAAGAGTAAGCGAAAATTCAGCCATTGGCTCGTCACCATGTAAGTTAGGACACAGCGCGACAATTTTTACGTCACGATTTACTCGTTCACCCGTTGCCAAGGTGTGCTCGAGCATCTCATCAATGACATTACCATCGTTACAAACAAAGTGCACATCGGCTTCCGGGCGCTTTAAAAACTCGGCTTTCACACCTTTAAATGCCAGCGAGATCGCTTCTCCCTTTTCTTGCGCTTTACTCATAGCAAGAAAACCACCAGCAACATCAGCGCCAACGGCTAAAGCACCGAAATACATGCTATTCAGGTGGTTCTTCGTCCTTCTGCGCAATGGGATACGAACCTCAACATGCTTGCTATCTATCGCAATGATTTTAGGGTGGCAAAGCCAAATCAGCGGCACTTTTGAAAAGCCAAACAGATTTAGATACAAATTCGCACGACGTAGAGCTGATAACATTTTGGTCTCCTTACCAATCTAGTCAGACCAGTTAATCAACGAAAGAAATAGATGTCAAAGAAATGTTAACAAAAGCTCGATCTCACGAGTTATTTAACCTTCAGGAAGTGACGGCGTCACCCGTGAGGTATGAAGTTTATCGCAGTTACTTAGATTACCTTACAGCGAGATAGATAAAATGGTTATAAATTCAAATGTATATATATTGATTTAATGATCAAGTTTTGTCATTTATACATAAGTCATTTAAATGAATACCTACACCTTTGTATACAATTCGGTATTTCCTGGCGAAGATTCCCGTGAAACGGTTTATTCCTGCCTGTAATTCCGTTATCTTTACCCCTTCGCAATAGAGAATAAAGCTATAACATGCCTATAAAAACAGATGAATTGAGAACCCAACCTTTGGGTCCAATGCCTACCCCAGCAGAGCTAGGTAGTGTACATCCTATTACGGATGACGTTGCAGACCGTATCGCTCAATCTCGTCGTCAGATTGAAAACATTTTATCGGGTGAAGACGATCGCCTTCTTGCGATTGTAGGTCCGTGTTCTGTTCACGACACTGAAGCTGCCATTGATTACGCCACTCGCCTGAGTGAAATCCAAGACAAGTACAAAGACGAACTGTTTATCGTGATGCGTACTTACTTTGAAAAGCCTCGTACAGTAGTTGGTTGGAAAGGTTTGATTACGGACCCTAACCTAGATGGTTCTTACGCACTTGAAGCTGGTCTTCATAAAGCTCGTAAACTACTACTGGATATCAACAAGCTTGGTCTTGCGACTGCTACTGAGTTTCTTGATATGATCACTGGCCAATACATCGCGGATTTGATCACTTGGGGCGCGATTGGTGCTCGCACAACGGAATCACAAATTCACCGTGAAATGGCGTCGGCACTATCTTGCCCAGTTGGTTTCAAAAATGGCACAAATGGCAACGTAAAAATTGCAATTGATGCAATTCGCGCATCGAAAGCATCGCATTACTTCTACTCGCCAGATAAGAACGGTCGAATGACGGTTTACCGCACAAGTGGCAACCCTTACGGTCATATTATTCTGCGCGGTGGAGAAAAAGGCCCTAACTTTGATGAAGCATCAGTCAAACAAGCATGTGATGCTTTAGCTGAGTTTGGATTGCCACAACGTTTGGTTGTGGATTTCAGCCATGCAAACTGTCAGAAGCAACACAGAAAACAAATCGACGTAGCTCAAGACATTTGTAACCAAATTAAGTCAGGCAGCACTCGTATTGCGGGTATCATGGCTGAAAGCTTTATTCTTGAAGGCAATCAGCCAATGACTGACATCAATAACCTAACGTATGGTCAGTCTATTACAGATCCATGCCTAGGTTGGGAAGACACTGCTACAATGCTAGATATGCTGGCAAGCGCTGTTAAGTCCCGAAAGTCCCTATAACAAAATAATCAAGGAATCTTCATGCCATCGTTTGATATTGTTTCTGAAATCGATACGGTTGAACTACGTAACGCCGTTGATAACGCTAACCGTGAATTGTCTACTCGTTTCGATTTCCGCAACGTAAATGCGAGCTTTGAGCTAGTAGAAGAAAACGTAAAAATGTCTGCGGAAGGTGACTTCCAACTTAAGCAAATGCGCGACATTTTACGCGGCCACTTAGCGAAGCGTAACATTGACGCGAACGCAATGGATGCACAAGACCCAGACGTTACTGGTAAAAACTGGCACCAAACTCTGCTTTTCCGTCAAGGTATTGATACTCCAACGGCGAAAAAAGTAGTGAAACTTATCAAAGACGCAAAGTTAAAAGTACAAGCTTCTATTCAAGGCGACAAAGTACGTGTTACTGGTAAGAAACGCGACGACCTGCAAGCGACAATGGCAGCGATTCGTGAAGCAGAGATGGGTATCCCATTCCAGTTTAACAACTTCCGTGATTAATCAATCTGAGAAGTAAGTAAAAACGCCAGCGCATAATCCGCTGGCGTTTTTTATTGGCTTTTGTGTAACGAACTACGTATCCACTTTTAGCATTTGGCATTGCTAGATAACCAAGTCCTGCCCTTGCAGCAATACGAATTCGCTCGTTCCTTGTGGTATGAACACGCAAATTCGAAGCTTTTCAGCTTTAGCCTTGGCCAGCATATCCGAAAGCTCAGCAGCGCTCGAGAAAGCTTCTCTTTCTGCATCTCTGCGTATTAGTTCTAACACATTCGCTTCACATCGAGTTGAGTACAGAGCCAGCTCCGCTTGTTGCATATAGCGTACGGCTTTTATTGGCAACATCTCAACATCTTTCCCAACATGTATCCAAGTACAACTTCCCTTTTCATCTAAAGGTGTTGCCATGGTCGCTTGGTAAATTGCTTCTAACTCACGATTATCTCGCGCGTTTTCCACCTCGGGATTCGAGAAAAATTGCTCCCAAAACTTGCGGCGTAAATCGACGCTAGGCAGTGCCTCTTTAATTGAGTTTCGCTTTGAGTTAGCAAAATCCGCCATCAACCCCATGTTTTGTGGCAGTATCGATTCAAGCTTTTCACGGATGTTTCGAATTAAAACTGGCGAAGCTCCACCACTAGAGATAGCGATTTGGATGCGGCCACGATTAATCATTGACGGCGTGATGAAATCACAATAAGGCTTATCATCCACAACGTTAACCAAGATGCCTAGCTCTTTGGCATCTTTGTACACTTGGTGATTTAGCTCAGGATTGTCTGTCGTCGCCCACACTTGAACAAAGTTTTTAGTGACAATGTCACTCGAATAGAAACGTTGTACCCAGCGCAGTTGATGCTCAGAAGCAAGCTTAGACAGAAAATCAACCAACGTCGGAGAAACGATAGTCACATCCGCCCCAGCCTTTAGCAACGCTTCCACCTTTCGGCTTGCCACCTCACCGCCACCCACGACGAGAACGGGTTTATTAATTAAATCTAAGAACAGAGGAAAATATCGCATTTCAATCCATGATTACTCTAATTAGCTGTTGTAGACCATGCTACCAAAAATGGGGCAAGCTCATCACCCTGTTTCGGTATCACAAATAATTTTTGTTTGAATTTTTACTGAACTTCACCTTGCTCAGCTAATGACAGTTTTAATAACAACTTTTTATTCTTTTGTATTGTTCACTCTTCTATTGATTGTTCTGATGCACCAAATTGTCCATGAATTGCACTATTTACAAACAATTAACATTTCGTCATTCTAAATCTCAAGGCACTTTGTAAGTTCTCTCAAAACTTCATTTAAATTATATATTTGAGAATTAACAGATCCTTTCCTACGCTTATAACTGGTTGATCTATCGAATGCCGTTTCTTCGAAAATCAATCACGTAGGACGATAACTCTAACGAATTGGACACGTTATTTCAGGTCACTCCTGATTAAACATGGATCATACAGGAAGGATACAAATGGCAAATAAACTCACAGTTCTTGCTTCCGTCGTAGCGGCTTCTACTGCGATGATGGCAACATCAGCTCAAGCAGCAGACACTACTCTGGACAAAGTCACAAAACAAGGTTTTCTTACTTGTGGCGTAAGTACCGGTCTACCTGGTTTCTCTAACCCTAACTCAAAAGGCGAATGGGAAGGTATCGACGTAGAATATTGCCAAGCACTGGCTGCAGCCGTTCTTGGGGATAAAACGAAAGTTAAATATGTACCCCTAACCGCAAAAGAACGTTTCACTGCGCTTCAATCTGGTGAGATTGATGTGCTTTCCCGTAACACGACCTGGACTCTCCACCGTGACACTGCACTGGGCCTAAACTTCGTAGGTGTGAACTACTACGACGGTCAAGGTTTTATGGTGAAGAAGGAACTTGGTATATCAAGTGCTAAAGAGCTTGATGGTGCGTCGGTATGTGTTCAATCAGGTACAACAACCGAGCTAAACCTTGCAGATTATTTCCGCAACCAAGGCATGGCGTACAAACCTGTGGTATTCGACACAGCGGCGCAAACTTCGAAAGGTTTTGATGCGGGACGCTGTGACGTATTAACAACTGACCAATCTGGCCTTTATGCACTGCGTTTGAATTTGAAAGATCCGTCCTCTGCGGCCGTTCTTCCAGAAATCATCTCTAAAGAGCCACTAGGTCCAGTCGTTCGTCAAGGCGATGATCAATGGTTTAACATCGCTAAGTGGACATTGTCTGCGATGATTAACGCTGAAGAATACGGTATTAGTTCGAAGAATGCGGATGAAATGCTGAAGTCAACAGATCCAAACATCAAACGTATCCTTGGTGTTGATGGCCCTAAAGGCAAAGGGTTGGGTATCCGCGACGATTGGGGCTACCAGGTTATCAAACAAGTTGGTAACTATGGTGAAAGCTTCGAACGTACAGTCGGTACTGGTTCGCCGTTAGAAATCTCTCGTGGCGTTAATGCGCTATGGAATGCAGGCGGCTTTATGTACGCGCCACCAATCCGATAGAAAGAGTTAATCAGGGCGGTTCATGCCGCCCTTTTTCTTGATTATATCTCACTGTATGAGTAAGGATCGCTCATTGGATGGCGAAAAGCGCTCGCTTGGTGGAACGGCTTTAAAGGTTCGTACGTCACCAGACATGGAGCGTTATTCTTTAGCCAGCAAGGACGAAACTTCTTTATACAGGCCGATATCTATAACTAAGGTTTGAGGTTATCGCTGTATGAAACCGACACAAGATGCATCGCCAAGTACGATGTCCAAACCAAGCGGAAGCAAGAGCCTGATTTATAATCCTGCCTTTCGTTCTGCTATTTTCCAGATCATTGCCATTGCTGCACTGGTATTTTTCTTTTACACGATTGTAAACAACGCTCTCAATAACTTAGATGCTCGTGGTATTGCAACGGGCTTCGGTTTTCTGAATCAAGAAGCCGGGTTTGGTATTGGGTTAACACTAATTGAATACGATGAAACGTACTCTTACGGTAGAACATTTATCATCGGCCTTCTTAATACGGCGTTAGTCTCCGTATTAGGTATTATTCTGGCTACTGTGATTGGCTTTACCATGGGGGTTGCCCGCCTTTCTTCTAACTGGTTAGTTAGTCGTTTAGCGGCAGTTTATATCGAAACTTTCCGAAATATCCCCCTTCTTCTGCAAATATTCTTCTGGTATTTCGCTGTTCTTCAAGCATTACCCTCACCACGCCAAAGCTTAAGTCTTGGTGAAGCTATTTTCCTGAACGTTCGTGGCTTATATTTCCCTGCACCGACTATGGAACCCGGCAGTAGCTACGTTATTGCCGCGTTAATCTTCGGGGTAATCGCAAGCTTATTAATTAATGTATGGGCGAATAATAAGCAACGTCTCACTGGGCAACAAACCCCAATGGGAAGAATAGTTTTGGGTTTAGTTGTTGGCCTTCCATTGGTTGTGTACTTCCTTGCTGGTATGCCAATTTCACTGAATTATCCTGAACTAAAAGGGTTTAACTTCCGAGGTGGTATTAGCATTATTCCTGAATTGGCTGCGCTACTTTTGGCATTGAGTGTTTATACAGCTTCTTTCATTGCTGAGATTGTTCGCTCTGGTATTAATGCGGTTAGTCATGGTCAAACCGAAGCAGCGATGTCGCTAGGCTTACCACGCTCGAAAACTTTAAAGCTTGTTGTCATTCCTCAAGCGTTACGAATTATTATTCCACCTTTAACCAGTCAATATCTCAACCTCACCAAAAACTCATCGTTAGCGATGGCGATTGGTTACCCAGATCTTGTCTCTGTGTTTGCTGGTACTACCCTGAACCAAACGGGACAAGCGATTGAGATCATTGCGATGACGATGGGCGTGTACTTGACATTAAGTCTGATTACGTCTGCATTAATGAACTTGTATAACCGTAAAGTCGCGCTGGTGGAGAGATAATATGAGTACTCATCAATTTCAACCGGATCTCCCGCCACCCGCCAATACTGTAGGCTTCGTTGGTTGGATGCGGAAAAATCTATTTAATGGCCCTATCAATTCCATTGTTACTGTCATTCTTGCGTATATTGTCGTAACTGCAATATGGTATATCGTGGATTGGGCGTTTATTAACGCAGACTGGATTGGCTCAACGCGCGACGACTGTAGCCGAGATGGTGCTTGCTGGGTATTTATCAGCGTGCGCTGGGAGCAGTTCATGTATGGTTTTTATCCAGAGTCCGAACTATGGCGCCCTCGCCTGTTCTATATCACATTAGCCATATTTACTGTTTTACTCGCGTATGAGAAGACACCGAAACGGATGTGGATTTGGCTTTTCTTCGTAAACATCTACCCATTCATCATCGCTGGACTTTTATACGGTGGTGTCTTTGGACTAGAAGTGGTAGATACACACAAGTGGGGTGGACTACTCGTTACGCTCATTATTGCGCTAGTTGGTATCGTAGTTTCATTGCCAATTGGTGTGGTGCTTGCGCTTGGTAGACGTTCAGAGATGCCGATCATTCGCAGCATTTGTACCGTCTACATTGAAGTTTGGCGTGGCGTTCCTCTGATTACGGTTTTATTCATGGCTTCGGTTATGCTTCCATTGTTTATGTCTGAAGGCTCAGAGACAGATAAACTGATTCGCGCCCTTATAGGTGTGGTTATGTTTGCCTCCGCTTACATGGCAGAAGTGGTACGCGGTGGTCTACAAGCCATTCCGAAAGGTCAATATGAAGCCGCTGATGCGCTTGGGTTAAGTTACTGGAAAAAGACTGGGCTGATTATCTTGCCACAGGCGCTAAAGATTACTATTCCTTCTATCGTGAACACCTTCATCGGTTTGTTTAAAGACACCAGTTTGGTACTCATCATTGGCATGTTTGACGTACTCGGTATAGGACAAGCAGCAAATACCGACCCTGAATGGTTAGGTTTTGCTACAGAAAGTTATGTATTTGTCGCGTTAGTGTTTTGGGTATTTTGTTTTGGCATGTCGCGCTATTCGATATGGCTTGAAAACAAACTTCATACCGGTCACAAACGATAACTCATCAAGATCAAGGACGTATTATGACGCAACAACAAGACTACATGATCCAATTGAAGGACATGAATAAATGGTATGGTGAGTTTCACGTACTAAAAAATATTAACCTCGACGTTAAGCGCGGCGAGAAAATCGTTATCTGTGGTCCATCAGGGTCGGGAAAATCAACGATGATTCGCTGTATTAACCGTCTTGAAGAGCACCAAACAGGCAGCATTTACGTCTCTGGTACGGAATTAACTGAAGACTTAAAGAACATTGAAGCAGTACGCCGAGAAGTGGGCATGTGCTTTCAACACTTTAATCTCTTCCCTCATTTAACCGTACTGGAAAACTGTACGCTCGCGCCTATCTGGGTGAAGAAGATGCCAAAAGATGAGGCAGAAGCAGTTGCGATGAAATATCTGGAACGTGTAAAAATTCCAGACCAAGCGGAGAAGTATCCCGGTCAGTTGTCTGGTGGTCAGCAACAACGCGTGGCGATTGCTCGCTCTTTGTGTATGAACCCTAAAGTCATGCTTTTTGATGAGCCAACATCTGCACTCGACCCGGAAATGGTTCGCGAAGTACTGGATGTAATGGTCGAACTCGCCGAGGAAGGCATGACTATGCTTTGTGTGACACATGAAATGGGCTTTGCTAAAGAGGTTGCCGATCGCGTGATATTCATGGACGCAGGAGAGATCATCGAAGAAAACAACCCGGTCGATTTCTTTGAGAATCCTCAATCGGATAGGACCCAAAACTTCCTAGCGCAAATCTTACACCACTAAGATTTAGCCGAATCGACATAAAAAAGCACTGGTTTCTATGAAGCCAGTGCTTTTGTTACTAAATTCAAAAATCTGTGTGAGAATCAACATAGCTATGCTAGGCAGTAATATTGTGTTACAAGTTGCCAAATACATAACATCTTATTTCCATTATCATTTTATCTAGGATATGCATGAAAAGGGCTTGATTTTTTGAACTTTCAGCCCCATAAATGTACCAATAGTAAACTCCCTTATTGAGGATAATTATGAACAGTCCAATGTTTACTCGTTCAACAAGTGTTCCTAATACACTAGAAACTAACAAAGTACTGAAAAACACTTACTTCCTACTGTCGATGACACTGATGACCAGTGCTATCGCAGCAGTCGCGACTATGGCAATGCAAATTTCACCAATCATGGCAATTGTGATGCAGGTTGCAGCGATTGGTATTTTGTTCTTTGTTATGCCAAAGGCAATCAACTCATCATCTGGTATCGTTTGGACATTCGTTTTCACGACTCTAATGGGTGGTGCTTTAGGTCCAATGCTTAACTACTACGCATCAATTCCAAACGGTCCTACTATCATTGCTCAAGCTCTAGGTTTGACTGGTATGGTGTTCCTTGGCCTATCGGCTTACACCATTTCAAGCAAGAAAGATTTCTCTTTCATGCGCAACTTCCTGATGGCAGGTTTGATCATTGTGATCGTTGCAGCGCTGATTAACATCTTCGTTGGTTCAACAATGGCTCACCTAGTAATCAGCAGTGTTTCTGCACTCGTGTTCTCTGGTTTCATCCTATTCGATACAAGTCGTATCGTTCGTGGTGAAGAGACAAACTACATCAGTGCAACAATTTCGATGTACCTAAACATCCTTAACTTGTTCACTAGTCTGCTAAGCATTCTAGGCATCATGAACGACGATTAATCGTTTCTCGTTAAGTAGAATAAAAAAGCCCGAAGGTAATTCCTTCGGGCTTTTTCTTTGTGTGCAATCCAGTGTATTACGCCTGCTCTACTGACAACTCTATAACTTCGTCAGCTTCTGGATTTTCTCTAAAGCGTCTCACTTTGATCGTTTCCTCTCCTAACATGATTTGCTTGGCGATTCGGTGCATACCGTCAAAAACACGATAGTCACTGGTTAAGATTACCGGATACGACAAATCAGCATTGTTGATTCGTTGGCAATGTTTTGCAATTTCACGGCAGGTTGGCTGTGGCCCTTCATGACTAAACCAAGTCACTTCATTTGGGCCTTTGATATCATCAATCGAAATTTCTTCTACAGGTAAGGATTCTGCAAGTTGCCAAATACGCTCGATGGACCAAGTGGATTTTACATTGTCATTAATCTCAATGTAACGTTGTTTCGACATGACTAACTCCTTGTCATCATTGTTGTTTCTAACCTGAATACAGGCTTTCATTAATCCAATGAGAATATCGGTCTATGAAAACAAACACAACGTTTAAGCTATTAATTCTCAAACAATCGCTATATCGCTTGTATGAGCGCTTTATAATCACCTCTCTCAGTTTGTAAACTGATTTCAAGGTATAACTTGTCTTAATTCAAACCGCGACTTCGCAATCGCTCATCGACTGATGACAAGAAGCAAAATACTCCAAACGCAACCCACCAATAACCGAACATCTTGAGCGCGGGCAACCAGACTACTGATTTACCAGCTACGCTAAAAAATATGTAGGCCGACATCATCGGTGTCACTAACATGACTCCCCAAGTCAAAAAAAGTAACGGCCCATAGATGTACTGCAACCAAGCATACTTCGGTTTTATAGGATTATGTTTTACAAATCCCGTCAGACATAGAAAAGAGAAAATGCTAAAGCATGCTTGCAGTACCGCCCATCCAATGGAAACGAAAAGATTCGACCACTCCATACACTCCTGAATTGCTCCGTGTTGTTGTTAAGCATGGGTGAACATAACGATTTTTTTCAATTTATTCTTTTGATTTAAAACTAGTTTATATTCGTTGTGATCGACTTATCTAAAACAATAAATATAACTGACAAATCAATCACACCAAGCGAATTGCATAACAATGCAAAACCACCGATATCAACCCCGAAAATTTTCTAACAACACGAATAAAAAAACAAACTTATGCTTAAAATATAATTTAAGAGTATTCAGTTATAGGCCACTACTTTGTACGCTTTTGATTCGCTCGATACGACTTCGAGATTCTTTTGTTGAGAACATTCTCGGCTGTCGCTAATCTATAAACATCCATGTTTACTTAACGGATAAAACGTTATGTTCGTTTACAACGGCAAAGAAATTGAAACGGATGCTCAAGGCTACTTATTGGATCATACTCAATGGGAAGAAGGTATGATTGAGCTTTTAGCAAAAGAAGAAGACATCGAGCTTACGGATGCTCATTTGGAAGTTGTGCATTTTGTGCGAGACTTTTATGAAGAGTTTAATACCTCCCCTGCAGTGCGTATGCTTGTGAAAGCGATGGAAAAAGCGCACGGCCCGGAAAAAGGTAACAGTAAGTATCTATTCAAGCTGTTTAAAAAGGGGCCAGCCAAACAAGCAACCAAATTAGCCGGCCTACCAAAGCCAGCTAAATGCTTGTAGATTCATAAAATTTTAAAACCGCGTAACGGCTTATACGACGCAGGCTCCTGCATCACATGCTCTACTGTTGCCGTTCGCGGTCCTTCTTGTAACCATTCCGAAAACGCAACTATTTGCGCGTCTGTTCCACACGCCATCACTTCAACATCACCATTGTTTAGGTTCTTCGCATAACCTGTTAACCCTAGCTTCAATCCTTGATGGGAAGTATGGTAACGAAAGCCCACGCCTTGAACATGACCTTTTACTATAAATCTCTCACACTTTACGTTCATCTTTGTACCGCTTCTTTTTACTGAGTGATATATTCTTTTCGTCTATTCACCCCAGTAAGGATAGTGGGTTTTTGCACGGTTATTATAATTATGAAAGAAATTCCATTCCGCTGGATTGATAAGTATCTCATTCACTTAAAGATTCAAGAAAAGTTCTATTTGCTCTTCGTTCTCCCTCTTCTTGCTTTAGTCATTCTCACTCTCGTCCTTAATAGCGCGGCTAATACACTGATCTCAAGTATGTACCAAGAAGAGCTCATGCTTATGAAAGGTCTGATAGAGGCAGGCAACCTTTCTCAATCTCAAGTAGCAAGCCTCATAGCGGGTTCAGAAACCGTTTCTATTGGCTCTGGTTCGCAATCCGTGTCTGTTTTAAATGGTGCGTACAGTTTGGTTGCGAATCATGAACTTTCTTTATGGACTGCCCTATCAACGACTCAAGTGAGCATCATCTGTGTGAGCTTGTTTATTCTCGCTCTTGGCGTTTACTACATCATGACGTTTATTGGCGGCGCGATGTTCACGATGAACAAAGCATTAAACACCCTTGCGGGTGGCGACTTAACTGCGAGAATGAACTTCTTCCCTGTTCGCGACGAGTTTAGTGAAATTGCTATTACGATAGACAAAGTTGCAGAACGAGAGCAACAAATGGTGCTGTCGATTCAAGAGTCTGTGGCGTTAATGCAACAAATTAGCTCAGACCTGAATCAATCGATTCATCACAGTTCAGATATTTCAGCGACTCAGCAGGAACACCTCAACTCTCTTGCGAGTGCAACTGAACAGATGGCATCAACGATTCGAGAAGTCGCGACACTAGCTCACGATTCAAGCACGCAAACCGATGATGCGCGAAACGTGGCTCAGTCTGGACAAGTGAAAGTTGAGAATACGCTTCACTCGATTTCGAACCTTTCTAATGAGATTCAATCTGCGTCTCAAGCCGTTGCCGAGTTAGATGCCAATGCAGCACAAATTGATGAAGTCGTGACAACCATCAATGGGATCTCCGAGCAAACCAACCTACTTGCTCTGAACGCGGCTATTGAAGCTGCACGTGCTGGAGAACAAGGTCGTGGATTTGCGGTCGTTGCGGATGAGGTTCGCGCTCTTGCGGGACGCACTCAGCAAGCGACAGTGGAAATCCAAACGATGATTGAATCGTTACAGCGTAACAGTCAGTCACTTACTAAGCTGATGGAAGTGACAGTTAATAACGCAAATGAGGGACAAAACCTCATGACGGAAGTGAATCACGAAATCGGCTCTTTGGCAGATAAAAATCAAACTATCTCCGACAGTAGCATTCAAATTGCAACAGCAGCTGAAGAGCAAGGTGTAGTCGCGGACAATATCGCCTCAAGCGTTGAAGAAATTCGAGTTCAAGCAGATAACGTGTGCAATATGATAAGCACGACTTCACAAAACGTTGATCAACTGCGTAAGCAAAGCGACACAATGGAAGCACTACTTACTGGACTTAAAGCATAGCAACGGAATCTATTACAGCAAATTCAATAAAAGGGTCACTTTAGTGACCTTTTTTGTATTTAAAAGTCACTACAATGTACTGGATTGCCGAGGGATATTGCTTTTACCATTTACATCCCGGACAATACGCCCCTTTCAAAATTCAACAAGAGCTAATGAAATGACAGCTGCTATCTATTTGGTTAAAGGTCGTGAGAAATCGGTCAAGCGCAAGCACCCTTGGATCTTCTCTCGAGGCATCAACAAAGTTGAGGGCGAACCTGCTCTTGGCGAAACGGTTGATGTATTCACTCACGACGGTAAATGGCTAGCTAAGGCGGCATATTCGCCAGCTTCACAAATTCGTGCTCGTATTTGGAGTTTTGATAAGGAAGAAATCGACACCGCGTTTTTCGTTAAACGACTTAAAGACGCACAACTTCTTCGTGAAGACATTATCAAACGTGATGGCCTTACGGGTTATCGCCTTATCGCAGCAGAGTCTGACGGCTTACCTGGCGTTACGATCGACCGTTACCAAAATTTCTTTGTGTGCCAACTTCTCAGTGCTGGCGCAGAACACAATAAGCAGGCTATTGTTGACGCTCTGGTTGAGTGCTTCCCTGATTGTAATGTGTACGAGCGCTCTGACGTGGCCGTTCGTAAAAAAGAAGGTTTAAAAGAGAGCACGGGCGTTTTGCACGGCGAAGAGCCACCTAAATCGGTCGTCATCGAAGAAAATGGCGTAAAGATTAGTGTAGATATCGTTGGCGGACACAAAACAGGTTTCTACCTAGATCAACGTGATAGTCGCCAGCAAGCGATGAAATATATGAAAGGCAAAGAAGTTCTTAACTGCTTCTCTTACACAGGTGGCTTCGGACTTTACGCTCTAAAAGGTGATGCAAAGCGTGTGATTAACGCTGACGTGTCGCAACCTGCTTTAGATACCGCAAAATTCAACGCAGAGCTAAACGATTTTGATATTTCGAAGAAGCGTGCCGTGTTCCTAAATGCAGACGTGTTTAAGCTGCTTCGTGAGTATCGTGATCAAGGAACTCAGTTCGATGTGGTTATTATGGACCCACCGAAGTTCGCAGAGAGCAAAGCACAACTAAACGGTGCATGTCGTGGTTACAAAGACATCAACATGCTAGCAATGCAAATTCTAAAACCGGGCGGCACTCTACTGACCTACTCGTGCTCTGGCTTGATGGATCAAGTTCTGTTCCAGAAAATCATCGCTGATGCAGCCGTAGACGCTAACCGCCAAGTAAAGTTTGTGGAGCGTTTTGAGCAAGCCGCTGACCACCCAACCGATACAGCATATCCAGAAGGCTTCTACTTAAAAGGTTTTGCATGTAAAGTGCTTTAGGCTACGAATAAGTAAGACAAAGCAGAAGAAAAGGGCCTACTGGCCCTTTTCATTATGGCTCTAAGTTAACCTTAGTTAGTGCGGATAACACATCTCTCTCAAAGTCCGCATTTCCCACGATTAAATCACTAAACTCTGTCGCCCCGTTTTCTATTACGATAGTTTGAATTGAGTTTCCATCGTTATGGGTTATTTCTAGAGATAAGTCATCGCCATCAATGTTCAAGTCAATACTATTAAGAAGTTCTTCTATCGTATTGTGCCCTGCATCTTCAACGACTTCACTCAGATCTAAGGTGTCCAAATCTCTCTCAAAACCTCTAATTAGATCTGTTCCTGTATCCAAGGAGTCGTTGACCCATTTAAAGACATCTGCCTCGTTATCATTACCGATCAAGATGTCATGACTTACGTCTACTTCAGCTTCAATAATATTTGCAGAGCCATTACTTGAAGCATTTACTCCTCCGTTTTCATCAATAACGAATTGCAGGGTATTCTCACTTTGATTGCCATCGTTATCCGTCAATACATAATCGAAGTCTAACGTTTCAACTGTATCACCCACTGCACCATAAAATGCATACGCACCATCGTTTAGGTCGATTTCCAGAGTATGTTTGCTGTCGATATAGATAGTAAGCTGCATCGTTGTGTCGTCAAATGCATGCGAAATACCATCGTTATTGTCAGTTACTATTAGGTCTGTACCATCAAACGAATAAGTGACACCGTCATGTTCTATTTCGCTAATATAACCACCATCTGCACCAATACCTGTATCTGGAGAAGTGGTATACATCAAGTTCCCCCCAACAGGTTGAATCACTGACTGCAACATAACCGGAGGTAATTGAGTTACGTCAGGAACCACAACACCATCAAGGTCTTGATTCAAAAAGCCATCATATGCTACGCGATCTAATTGCTCCGGCATAAGATTAACGCCCATACCATACGCTAGGGCTGTTATCTGATTATCAGGATCGGTTAGGTGATCAATCCAACTCTGCTCGCGAGCGTCGTTTATAAATGATGACGCAGGGTTTGGCTGACCATCTGACAAGAAGTAACTAACATTCGACGCACTGGTTAACTTACCTACATCATCCCATGACTGTTTTGCTTCATTTAGCGCGTTGTTATAGTTAGTCGCGCCACCCGCAGTTAGCGTCTCAATATACGCTTTGGCCTCCTCGACCGTCAGCCACGTCGCAGCACCTATAGCGTAAGTGGATGCTGTACTGCTATAAGTAATAATTTGAACTCGCGTTTGACCGATAGACTCATATTGATTCAATAACTGAGTTGCCGAATCTTTCATTATCTGCAAGCGATTATCCGTTCGCATAGAACCCGAGACATCCATTATGAGCTGAACGTTGGCACTTTCTTTAGTTTCTGCAACTACATCGTGAATAATAGATGCAGAATCTGGTGAGTCATCTTCCACAATAACGTTGACCGTTGTGGAGTTAGTAAGGCCACGAGCATTCGAGACAAGCACAGGCACCTCAATATTTAAGGTGTCTTCTCCAGATGGGTTGGAGTGATCAATCGGACCAAGAAGCTCCGTAGATACCACTCCAGTATCATTGACTGATATTTTGATAACCTCTTCACCGTTCGCTGAACCGATAAGCATTTGGTCGTTATTTGATAACGTCCACGTTACAGAGATCCCGTTACTAGTAAGAGCTCTAGATGGTTCACTGAGCGTAACAGAATCAACGGTTTGACCCAGCGTCAATTGTTCTACATCAGAACTCGAGTCAGTTGTGTCATCAAAGCCGTTTAGAGCAGAGTCATCAGCAATGGCGTTGCTTAAGCCTTCCTCAGAAACGTTTAGTGTTACACCTTCTACGATTGGTGGGGCGTAAGGGTTGACAGAAAAGTACCCCGTTTTACTGTCGCCATCATTATCAGTAATAGTGTAGTTAAAATCGATATCCCCATCGCCATAAGGTGAGGTCAAAGGCAAGTATTGGAAGAACTCCCATTTTCCAGTGCTAGGTGTAAGTTGAACTTCGAATGCAAGCTCTCCATCAGCCTCTGCAATCAGTCTATTAGAGTTTTGTGGATCGACGTATATCAACACGTCTTTACCATCTAGAGTCTCTAAACCAGCCTCACCTCCATTTAAGACTATAGAACCAGGGCCATCAGCTCCATATACAGCACCGAGGTTCCCATCCGCACTAGCAATTGGCACGCCAGAGTACGCACCTGTAAAGGTTATTGATTTAACGGTAAAGTCACTGTTGTCTTCAGTATCCGGGCCATTGCCATTACTGGTCGCCTCGAGGATGATTTTATCAAAGCCTCCCTGTTGAACATTGAAATTTGCCGCGTAATCACCACTGCTTGCGTCAGAGCTGAACGATTGCTGAGCAATTAATACACCATCTCTATAAAAAGATGCGATTCCTTTCTCAAGTTCACCACCAAACATTTTCTCAAATTCTATTTCTGCTCCGTAAGCAACTTTATTGCCTAAGTCTATGATTAACTGCTCTGATACACCCTCATTACCCGCGAATCGATAATCGACTTCGTTTTCTAATTGGAAGCCGTTGTTACCAGAACTTTTAACGCCAATCCCTTCTGATGATTGATT
The DNA here is from genome assembly GCF_033344235.1 of Vibrio sp. Vb1554. Lineage (NCBI taxonomy): Bacteria > Pseudomonadati > Pseudomonadota > Gammaproteobacteria > Vibrionales > Vibrionaceae > Vibrio > Vibrio sp. Vb1554. The sequence continues at coordinate 189,240 of NZ_JAWPOJ010000009.1, forward strand.
GATTTCAGCTGTTCCCAGCATCACAGATTCGTCAGACACAAAACCGTTTGCAGTCACAACAACGTCCCCAAATGTTCGACTGGTTGCATCTGCCTCACTTCCTGCAAAATCTATGCGCCCTGTCAGAACGTTAGGTGCACCAGTAAGCGACACATCGACGGGTTGAACAACAACAGGCACGTATGGGCAATCATCTTCAACGGCCACATTTAAGCTTTGAGATGTTGTTGTTTGTCCATCACTTACAGAAATCTGTAAATCAAAGTTGATGATGTCTTCCACATCATTAACAGGATGATCAAGTGGCTCAAACAGAGTAATAGTATAGTCCCAAGAGCCTTGACCTGAAGCTGAAGGCTCGCTCAGCACAACAGTAGCAACAACGCTCAGGTGAGCAGTTTTCGCAGTCAGCGTTTGAGTACTGTTGTCCCACGTCCACGATATAGGCTCCCCTCCTGATGTTAGGTTGTTAGGACCTGCCAATACCACTGAAACATTCGCCGTGTCTGGATCGGCAACTGTGAATGTTCCTGAGAAACTTGCGGAGTTAGTAGTGTCTGAAGGTGATCCTGTATTATCAGGGATACCATTAGCTAAACCTTCTTCCGAAACAACTGCATTCACAACATTTGAAATAGAAGGAGGAGCATCATTATCAATAATCGTTGCCGTACCGGTATCGCTGCCTTGCACTGCACCAATGCCGGTTACTGTCACGCTGAAATCTTCAGGGCCTTCATAAACAGCGTCATCAATGGAAGCGATACGCACATCAAACTCAGTTTGCCCTGCTGGCACGGTCACCACACCATCGTTTGGCACTGTCACCCAACCACTTCC